>NZ_JBSFVA010000027.1:0-142388 GCF_053592075.1 Nonomuraea sp. NPDC002799 | reverse complement strand
CGGTTGACGGTGTCGTTGGAGGTGGTCGGGTCGATGCCGTCGTTGATCGCCGCCACGCTCTCCCACGGCGAGGTGTACGACGCCGACGGCGTGGCGCTCCTGGCCACGTTGGTGTCGGCCAGGGCGTTGTCCATGGGTAAGAGAAGGTAGGCCAAGAGCAGGATGGGCAGGATGGCCAGGCGTTTCATGCGCACCTCCGGGCCGCTCGATCGCTGGTAGCGCTAACATTCGCAAGCCGCCGGCTCCACAGGGGGAATCGGCCGTTCACGCGCCGGCTCCGTACGGGAATCGGCCGTTCAGGAACCGGGTCCCTACGGGAATCGGCCATTCAGGTGGCGGCCCCGTACGGCTATCGGCCGTTCGGGCGGCGGCCCCTCCTGAACGCGAAGCCGTCCCCGCTCGTGCCTTGATCGCACGAGCGGGGACGGCCGTCAAACCACCCGCGCCGCCTCCCCCGCCGACCTGCGGGTTCCCGCTGAAACTTTCATCCAGGGCGCCCGTCCACGCCGGTCCTGGCACAAATCGCGCCGCCCATCCCCCGTGACCAGGGCTTTCCCGCGCACTGCGGGTTCAGGCAGACGTTCCCGGGTAGCGGAAAAGTAACGTTGGGTGCCGAGAGGAGAGCACAGCGATGCGTCCCATCGTCTCTGCCGTCATCGCCGTGACCCTGGCCGCCGCCGGTTGCGCGAAAACGGAGATCGACACCTCCTCGCGGTGGCTTCCCCAGAACGACGGCGCCAACGCCGACGTCGGAACCGGGGTGCACGTGCGCAACGCCTTCCTCCTGAACGGCACGGACCCGGCCTCGCCCGCCCCTGAGCAGGGACTGTTCGTGGTGCTGATCAACGAGGGTCACCGGCCGGACCAGCTCGAACGCATCACCCTCGAAGGAGGCGGGACCGTCCGCCTTCCCGGCCCGATCGCCCTGCCGCCCAACCAGCCCGTCGGCGTGGGCGAGCGGCCGCTGTTCACGGTCAGCGGCGTGCGCGGCACCACGGTGCCGATGACGTTCCTCTTCCGGAACGCCGGGCCCGTGCGCATCATCGTGCCGGTCAAGCTGAAGACCGGCCAGTTCGCCAGCCTGAACCCCTCGCCGGCGGAGCCGGCGTCCCCGATGTCCGCCGCGACCGCCCCGCCCACACCGTCCCCGGAGTCCACGGGATCGCCGGGGTCCACAGGATCGCCGGCGGCCCCTGGGTCTCCGGCGGCCTCTGGCAGTCCCTCGCCTTCGCACGGCGAGTGATCACAGTCGACGTACCCGGGCACAGCCGACGTACCCGGGCGTGAGAAGCCCGACCTCCTACCCGAGCGCGAGACACCGATCTGCCAAGGGCGCGAATGAGGGCGCGCGGAGCTCGACCCGCGCTTCCGCGTCATGGCGGCCACCATGGTGGGCTCGCACGTCAGCAACCGATCGGGTTTCCCGTTCACCACCTCGCCACGACATGAGAGTGCTCTCATCCGCGGCTCATGCAGGAGCCATCGCACATCCGCAAGATGAGGACCGAAACACGACACGACCGAGGGGAGCTCTGATGGTTGTCGTCCGGGGGTGGCTTCTGCTGATCGCCATGGCCGCGTTCGCGGCCGGCGCCAACGCCAACGCCGGGCTCTCCGCGGCACAGAGAGACGGCACAACACGGATCAGCGCCACGGCCCAGAGCGTCGGCACTGCACACACCGACGGCACTGGGAAAACCAGCGACGCCGCCGCACACACCAACGGCACTCGACACACCAACGACTCCGCCGTACACACCAGCGGCACTGGACACACCAACAGCGTCATCCAGACGGGCGGCGCGGGGGCTATGCCCGCGATCACGCTCGTCTCGGCGGCCTTCGCCGATGACGACGATGACGGTGAGGGCGATGACGACGATTCCAGCCCCGGCAGACGAAGCCGGGCAGGCGGCGGGCCGGCCGGCGGCTCTCCGGCCGGCGGGCGGACGGAGCGGCGCATCCGGCCCAAGCCGGTGACCAAGAAGACGGCCGACGCCGGACGGCCCGCTCGTGAGCAGAAGCAGCCGTCGACCGGCAGCCCGACAACGGGCGGCACGGGCGCCTCCAGGCCCCAGGGCGACGCGAGCTCCGGCGCATCGCGCGCCCGCCCAGGGTCGGCAGGCGGTTCAGGGTCACATGGCGTGGGCTCCTCAGACGGTTCGGGACCTCCGGGCGGGTCAGGGACTCGGAACGCCCGGTCCGCAGACGGTTCGGAAACACCAGGCAAGTCAGGCGCACCAGGCGCGGCAGCCCTGGACGGGTCAGGCACACCGGGCGCGGCAGCCCGAGACGGGTCGGGGGCCCAAGGCGTGGGAGGCCAGGACGGGTCAGGCGCACCGGGCGCGGCAGCCCGAGACGGGTCGGGGGGCCAAGGCGCGGGAGCCCTGGACGGCACCGATGCTCAGGACGGCGTCGAGTCCCAAGGCGAAGCGGGTTCGCGAGAGGATGCGGGCGCTCAAGACGCCACGAAACCCCAGGACGACGCCGGATCCCAGACGTCCGGAGACGATGCGGGGGCCACGCCGGGTGGGCTGAGCGCGGCCGCCTCGCCGTCACCGTCGCGGGCCGTCGCCGTCCCGCTCGGCGCCGGCAACAACACCGGAAACGGCAACGGCAACGCGGGCCTGTGGGTGCTGGTCGCCCTCGCCGGCACGGCCGCCTTCGCGGGCGCCGCAGTCTGGGCGGCACTCAAGCTCGGCCCCAGCGAATGACCGTCCTCTGCCAAGCCTGTCGCCCACCACCTTGGGCCCCGCGCACCCACGGATCGGACGGCGGCCTGGAGGTGTCGGCGGCCTTCGACGCCTATGTTCGCGGCTTCGCCCGCGAGTTGGTGACCGCCGCCGAGCAGACTCCGCTGCTCTCCCTCACCGACCTTGCCACCGGCCACTACCTGCACCCGGATGCCCCACATGAGGTGGCCCGTCTGATCCTCAGTTGCCTGGATGGTTGAGGTGACCCCCCTCGATGAGAACAGGTCCACGAACTGCTCGTCTTCGTAGATGCCTCCGAGGGCGGCGCGGATCCGGATGGCTGGGCTTCCGCCCGGCAAGGCCGCTCGCGCTACCCGGACGGTTCCGTCGGGCACTTCACAGCAGGAACGGGGCCGCATAGACCTGGGAAGACTCCGATCTCGCGGCCCAGGTACCCCTCCGGCCTGCTACGAAGTCGGCCGAACAACGACCGGACTGCCACTCAGCACAGAAACGGCCCCGTGATCACGAGGCCGCTTCTTCTCTTCGTCTACTTCGCCAACAGGGTCCGTGGGTGGTGGGCGGGGCAGGTGGTTGTGTTATGGCAGCTCGGTCATGGAAGGCTGGGGAAAGGGTGGTCAGACGCGGTCGGCGGCGATCAGCAGGTACTGGAAGCTGCCGTTCTTGTACGCGTCGAGAAAGGCCGTCTCGATGCCGGTGGCCAGCGCCGTCTTGGCCCGCAGTTCCCAGTACGGGATGGTCGCGGCGGTGAGGTCGACGACGCTGATCGGGACCAGGCGGTTGGCCGCCAGCTCCTTGAAGTAGGTGCTGCGCGGATGGATGTCGCAGATGTAGTGGGCGTTGATCTGGCTGACGGCCCGGGACGGCAGACCGTAGGCGTCGTTGTAGCAGCCGGTGATGCAGACGTACCGGCCGCCACGGGCCAGGAGGCGGGCGTGCTCGGCGAACAGGAGAGAGAGTTCGACGTACATCGTGCTCTCGTTGTTCCAGATCGCCTGGAACGTTCCAGTTTCGAAGCCGGTGTCGAGCATGTTGCGGAAGTGGAAGCGCACCTTGTCCTCCACGCCGCGCTTCTTCGACTGCTCGTTGGCGAACGACACTTGGGACTGCGATATGGATATGCCGTCCACCTGGCAGCCGCTCCGGGCATTGACCAGGATGCTGGAGCCGCCGCGGCCCGAGCCGGCGTCCATGACCCGGTGCTCGGGGCGCAGTGTGCCGAGCTGGCTGATGAGCAGGTCGGCCTGTGCGGACTCCAGCCGGTGCAGCTCCTCGACGACTCGTTTCTCGCGGGTGTCCTCGGGGCCGTTCAAGACCGACCAGTCCACCGCGCCGACGCCGTAATGATGGTGGTAGATGCCGTCCACCTCACCCAGGCGGAGGTTGACCGGGTTCCGTTCGGCGTTCCAGTAGTCCGCGACGGAATGCTGGTAGAGGCTGCTGAGGACGGATGATTCTGTGTGGGTGGTCACCGGATGGGTTCCCTTCATGAGTTGTAGCGGCTGCTGGTGCCGTGCCATTCGAGGCATCCGCCCATCCAGCCCTGCGCGCCGCGCAGGAACCGGTGCAGTTCCGGGGACGGGATGGCGGCCAGCTTGCGCTGGCTCTCCTCGAAGCCTCTGACGAAGTCGTTGTGCAGGTGGACGGCACGTTCGGTGGCGTCGCGGGTGGAGCAGCCCTCCTCTTGGGCGATGAGCAGGACGACGTTGGAGTCGGGTAGTTCGTCGGCCGCCTCCCTGGTGACGGAGTGCAGGTCGTTGACGATCACGCTGGCGGTGCCCGCCTGCATGAGCGCGGTGTGGAAGCCGCTCTCGCCGAAGAGGTCGGCGGACAAGACGTAGGCGCCGACGATGTCGATGAGGGTCATGGAGGTGTAGAAGCTGTCGTGTTGCCGCGCGGCGAGGTAGCGCCAGACGGGCGGCGGCGTCTCCAGGTAGCGCCAGGCGGCGTAGGCGGTCCAGCTCACGTACATCTGCGAGGTGATGCCGCGGATGCGCATGACCTGCGAGGGGGTGGCATGGCGGGCGAGGTGGCGGATGGCCGAGCGGAGCGAGACGAGGACGGGGTCGGCCTGGATCGCCTCTTCGAGCCGGCGGGTGTAGTCGCCCGCGTACGGCGGCGGGTCCAGGGCGGACGTCACCAGGGCCAGCCTCGGCGGCAGCTCGGTGGGCGTGGCGCCGAGGTCGGTCTCGTCGGCGTAGTAGTCGTCGGTGGCCCACCACGCGGCGTTCATCTGGGCCGCGATGAGCAGCAGGTCGGGGTCGTCGCTGTCGGGGTGGGCGAGCATGGCCAGCCGCCCGTACCCGGTGTCCGCGAACTCCGTCATCCGCCCTTCGTGCAGGCCGGCCTGCTCCGCCCAGGCCACCAGCCGCCGGTTGACCTCGTCACCGAGGTCATCGTCGACGCGGACCGTCGCGGGGCAGTACAGCGGCGGGTACGACCCGTCGCCCCACTCCCGCTCCACGTAGGGCAGCGGAGCGAGGACGGGCGGGCGCACGCCGCCGGTGAAGGAGGAGAGGGAGAGCTTGCGGAGGCCGGCGGAGCGGTGGCCGTCGCCCTCGTCGGGGCTGGGATCTGGAGGCCGATCCATCTCGGGGAGGCGGAGTGCCGAGGCCCCCAGGCCCGTGGGCCCTGCGGGCAGCGGAGCCGAGGGGGCCGGCCGTGCGGTCTCGTCTGCGAGCATGACGTCTCTTCCTGAAGGGCGCCGAACGTGCGGGGCTGCGATGGCGGACGGCGATGTTGCTGTACGAAGTCAGGAGCACTGCACTGCCAGGTCCCCGAGGAGAGCTGCGAGCACTGAGCCTCGATGTCTCCGAACAGGTCGATACGCTGGACCGCGAAGTCCCCGGACGAGTCCATGTGCTGAGCCGCGATGTCGCCGAGCGGGGTCAAGAGGTCGGCCTGTGACATCACCTATCGGGTCAGGAGCGCTGGGCCGCGATGTCGACGTTCTCGAGGATCCCGATCGCGTCGGGGACCAGGATCGCCGCCGAGAAATACGCGCTGACCAGGTATGACATCACGGCCTGCGTGTTGATGCCCATGAAGCGCACGTTCAGGCCGGGCTCGTATTCCTCCGGGATGCCGAGCTGATGCAGGCCGACGACGCCCTGGTCGTCCTCGCCCGTGCGCATGGCCACGATCGAGGTGGTGTGGTGGGCGGAGATCGGGATCTTGCCGCAGGGGAAGATCGGAATGCCGCGCCAGGCGGGCACCTCGTGGCCTTCGACGGTGGCGCTGCCGGGCACCAGCCCGCGCTTGTTGCACTCGCGGAAGAACGCGGCGATGGCCTTGGGGTGGGCGAGCAGCAGGCGGGTCTTGCGGCGCATGCTGATCAGGTCGTCGAGGTCGTCGGGGGTGGGCGGCCCTGACCAGGTGTGGATGCGCTGACCGTAGTCCGCGTTGTGGAGCAGCCCGAACTCGCGGTTGTTGAGCAGCTCCCACTCCTCGCGCTCGCGGATCTCGTGGATCGTCAGGCGCAGTTGCTGCTCGATCTGATTCATCGGATCGTTGTAGAGGTCGGCCACCCGGCTGTGCACGCGCAGGATCGTCTGGGCGACGCCGAGCTCGTACTCGCGGGGGTGCAGGTCGTAGTCCACGAACGTGCCGTTGATGGAGGGCTCCCCCACGTGGCCGGCGGCGACGTCGACGGCGGCCTCGCCGCGCCGGTTGACCGGCTTGCGGGCGCTCTCCAGGTAGTGCTCGATGTGGCGCCGCAGAGCGGGAGAGGCGTCGAGGATGCGCTGGAAGCCGGACCAGGGCGACACCATGATCGTGCCGGCGGTGGCGGCCCGGACGGTGCACGACCAGCGCGGCTCGGCCTGGCCCAGGGCCTCGTCACCGAACTGGTCGCCGTCGGCGATGACGCCGAGGACCTCCGTGCTGCCGTATTTGCCGGTGGAGAGCCGTTCGAGGCGGCCGTGGGCGATGACGTACGTCTCGCTCACCGGCGCCCCCGCCTCCACGATGACCTCGCCCGCCTGGATCTCGCGCGGCGTGAACGTCGCGGCGATCGCCCTCAGCACGTCCTCGTCGTCGAAGCCGCGCAGCGCGGGGAGCTCCGCGAGCGTCTCCGGGATGATCCGGACATCGTCTCCCCCGCTCTGCGCCACGCTCACCCGGCCGCGCCCGACCTCGTGCGTCAGCCGGCGGTTGACCCGGTAGGTCCCGCCTCTCACGTCGACCCAGGGCAACATGCGCAGCAGCCAGCGGGAGGTGATGGCCTGCATCTGCGGACGGGTCTTGGTGGTGGTGGCCAGGTTGCGCGCGGCCCGGGTGTCCAGGCTCAAACGCGACTCCGTGAGGGGCTCCGTTGGCTCCGTGGGCATGTTTCCTCGCAATCGCAGATCGTGGATCGCACCCTTGTGACATCCCGGACCGACTCATACTGGCCAGGGATGTCCGGAGGTTGACAGGTAATCACTACTGAAAGTAATCAAACAGATACTATCCGTAGAGTATCCCGTTGGTAAAGGGGTGCTCGCCTGCGAGATAGGTGATCTTGCCGATCAGGTGAGGGCGCGGAGCGCGGCGGCGAGCTGGTCCAGTGACGCGTCGACCTCTTCGAGAGACGGCGTGCGGTTCAGGTGGCCGTGCGGCATGCCTTTCGCCAGGTACGCCTCGACCGGGACTCCGGCCTCGCGGAGCTGGCGTTCGAGCAGTTCACCCGAGGGCCTGAGGTCGTCGTACTCCGACAACACGAGCCGCGTGGCGGGCAGGCCGCCGAGCCGGGCGGCGCCGGGGAGCGCGTCGGGCGGAAGGTCGCTGATCCGGCCCACGTAGTTGCCGACCATGTCCTCGATCGAGGCGACGGGGAAGCGCATGGTGGCGGGGAGCGCGACCATCTCGGCGGCCGTCGCGTCGTCGAGGGCCGGGTTGGGGAAGTGCGCGAAGGGGTAGGCGAGGAGCAGCAGATCGGCGGCCCGATGCCCCCGGTCCCGGTTGCGCAGCGCCGCCGCGAGCGCGAGCGCGGCCCCGGCGCTGGCACCGCCCATGGCGACGCGCCCCGACGCAATCGCATCGCGGGACACAGCCGTGCCACTGGATGCGATCGCAGCGGCACCACTGGACGCGATCGCACCGCCGGACGTAGCCGCACCGCCGGACGTATCCGGACCGCCTGGTGCGTTCTCGCCGGTGAGCCAGTGCCAGGCCGCTTCGACGTCGTCCAGCGGCACGGGGTAACGCACGCCGTTCACGGCCAGCCGGTAGCCGACCGACACGACGAAGGCGCCGGCGCGGGCGGCGAGCTCGGCGCTCACGACGTGCGCCTCCGGCATGTCCAGGTCGCCGGCCGAGAAGCCGCCGCCGTGCGCCCACAGCAGGGCCGAGCCCGGGGTGCCCCGGGGGCGGTAGGTACGGATGGGGATGGGGCCGTGCGGCCCGTCGATCCGCAGGTCCTCGACCGTCACCTCCGGCAACGTCCACGGCGCCGGGTCCTCGAAATAGCCCGCGAGCCGTTCGGCGGCGGCCGGGTCGGAGTCGGCGTCGCTCCAGGTGATGCCCTGGAGCAGGTGCAGCTTCTCGGCGAGGTACGGGTTGAACGGCACGGTCTCTCTTTTCGTCCGGTGTGCGGGCGCGGCGGGATCATTGTCCGCCCGCGCAGGACCAGAGACGGAGCCGGGGCCGTTCGCGGGAACGGGCGGCCCGGCGGCGGCAGGACAACGCCGAACCACCCGCCGAACCACCCGCCCGCACCGCTGCGGGGCGCCTTCCGCCCCGTCGCGTCCCCGTCGGCGCCCGCTTCGGCGCCCGCTTCGGCGCCCGCTTCGGCGCCCGCTTCGGCGCCCGCTTCGGCGCCACCGTCGCGGTCAGGTGTCGCGGCCGCGGTAGGTGTCCTCGATGGTCGCGCCGTCGTGCAGGCCCCAGCTCACGATGCGCGAGGGGCGCAGCACGATCTTCGGACGGGCGCCGCCGATGGCCTCCGCGTGGCCCCGGATCTCCACGCCGCGCGGCCGCCAGGGCGGCAGCACGTCGTCGATGACCAGGGCGGCGCGGCCGGTGCGGCCCACGTCCCTGAACTTCTTCGACCGGCCGAAGTTGCGCCCGCTGATCTCGATCACACCCGAGGTCGGGTCGAGGGACCAGCCGACCGGCGCGACGTGCGGCATGCCGTCGGCGCCGACGGTGGCCAGCCTGCCCAGCCGCTGCTCCGCCAGCAGGTAGGCGAGCTCCAGGTCACTGAAGAGGCTCATGCGGTCCTCTCCATCAACAGGTACGTGAGTCCCGGGTCACTGAAGAGGCTCATGCGGCCTTCTCCGCCAGGGCGGCTGCGCGCCGTACGGCGAGCGGGGAGACCGCCGCGCCGATCGCCGCCGCGCCGGCCCCGAGCCAGAACAGCGAGGTGAAGGCGGAGTCCGGCACGCCCGCGCCGGTCGAGGCGCTGGAGGCCATGACCGCGGCGGCGAGCTGGCTGCCGACGACGCTGCCGACGGTCCTGATGATGTTGTTGATGCCGTTGGCGGTGCCGGTGCGCTCCAGCGGCACGATGTCGGAGATCAGCTTGGGCAGGCCGCCCATGATGAGGCCGGACCCGGCCCCGATGATCCCGTAGAACACCAGGTGCTGCCACTGGGCGGTGTGGGCCAGGGCCATCAGCGCCGCTCCCACCGCGAACAGCAGGAACCCGGCCGCCAGCGGCCCGCGCGGCCCGAACGTCGCCGTGGTCCTGCCGACGGCCATGCCCGCCGGGATGATCGCCAGCATGCCCGGCAACATCAGCAGCCCGGCGAGGGTGACCGAGGCGCCGAAGCCGGCCGGCTGCTGGGCGAAGAGTGGCATGGCCAGGTAGAAGAAGTAGGAGCCGGCGCCGAACAGCAGGGCGGCGGCGTGTGTGGCCAGCATGGGCCGGTCGGTCAGCTCGCCGATGTCGATGAGCGGATCGTTCTTGCGCCGTTCCACCACGACGAGGGCGGCCAGCAGCACCACCCCCAGCGCGAACAGCCCGAGCACCGGCGCGGAGGCCCAGCCCCACGAGGGTCCCTGGGTGAGGCCGAGCAGCACCGCGACCAGGCTCAGTCCCAGCAGCGCGGCTCCCGGCAGGTCCAGGCGGCCCGCCACGGCGCGCCGCCCGGCCGGCACCCAGCGCGACACCGCCAGCAGGCTCACCAGCGCCAGCAGCGCGCCGAGCACGAACAGGTAGCGCCAGGACAGGTAGTCGGCCAGCAACCCGCCGACCACCAGCCCGGCTCCGGCTCCGGCGCCGACGATGCCCGAGACCAGGCCCATGGCGAACGGCAGCCGCTCGCGCGGCAGGGCCTCGCGCAGCACCGCCATCGACAGCGGCACCACGGCCAGCGCGGAGCCCTGCACGACGCGGGCCACGATGAGCTGCCCGATGTCCTGCGCGAGGGCCGCGCCCGCCATGCCGACGGCGTAGGCGATCAGCACGCCGATCATCACGCGGCGGATGCCGTACAGGTCGCCGAGGCGGCCGAGCAGCGGGGTGAGGACGGCGCTGGAGAGCAGGAAGGCGCTGAGGATCCAGGCCGACCAGGTGGCGGAGGTGTTCAGCTCCCTGGTGAGCAGGCCGAGGGCGGGGACCACCACGGTCTGCATGAGGGAGTAGCCGAAGACCGCCGTGCCCAGGGCCGCGAGGATCCGGTTCCCGGAAGTCACAGTGAAGCCCTTCTAGTTCGTAGTACGAATAGTTGGTAAGGCGAACTAGATTAGTTGGCAGTCCGAACCATCGTCAATCCGAACAGGCAGGGGGCCCGTCCCGACCGCTCCCGAGCGGCCCCTAGCCTGGGCAGCGTGCCGAAGACATCGATCGAAGACCGCGACTGGATCGCCGAGGCCGTGCGGCGGGTGGAGGCCGACGCCAACCGCAGCGCCGACACCCACCTGCACGCCGTCACCCTGCCGGGCGCGCCGGGCGTGGACCTGTACCTGAAGGACGAGTCCGTGCATCCCACGGGCAGCCTCAAGCACCGGCTCGCGCGCTCCCTCTTCCTGTACGCGCTGTGCAACGGCTGGATCCACCGCGGCACCACGATCGTCGAGGCGTCCAGCGGCTCGACGGCGGTCAGCGAGGCCTATTTCGCCCGGCTGCTGGGCCTGCCGTTCATCGCCGTCATGCCCCGCACGACGAGCCGCGAGAAGGTCGAGCTGATCGAGTGGCACGGCGGCCGATGTCACTTCGTCGGCCGCTCCGCCGAGGTCTACGACGCGGCCCGCCAGATCGCCGCCGAGCGCGGCGGGCACTACATGGACCAGTTCACCTACGCCGAGCGGGCCACCGACTGGCGCGGCAACAACAACATCGCCGAGTCCATCTTCGAGCAGATGGCCGCCGAGCGGCATCCCATCCCCTCCTGGGTCGTGGTCAGCGCGGGAACCGGCGGAACGTCGGCCACCATCGGCCGCTACGTGCGCTACCGCCGCCACCCCACCCGGGTCCTCGTGGCCGATCCCGAGGGGTCGGCGTTCCACGAGGGCTGGATCCGGGACACCTCCGACGTCACCATGACCACCCAGTCGCGCATCGAGGGCATCGGGCGGCCGCGCGTGGAGCCGTCCTTCGTGGGCGGCGTCATCGACGACATGGAGCAGGTGCCGGACGCCGCGTCGATCGCCACGATGCGGTGGTTGTCGGGCCGCATGGGCCGTACGGCGGGCGCCTCCACCGGCACGAACGTCTGGGCCTCCCTGCGCCTCATCGAGCGCATGCGCGTGGCCGGCGAGCAGGGCAGCGTCGTCACGCTGCTGTGCGACTCGGGCGAGCGGTATCTGAGCACCTGTTTCGACGACGGGTGGCTGGTGGAGCAGGGGATCGACATCGCGCCCTACACGGCGGCGCTGAAGGCGTACGACGCCACGGGCGACTTCCGGCCGGACGTCGGCGCCTGAGCCGCGCGCGGCCGGGTCTACGATCTGTCGGAGTGATCGCCGCCGCATCAGCCGGGCACCGGCTGGAAAGGACCCCCACGTGTTCGACGCCGACGTGCATGCCTACCTCCGGTCGATGGCGGGGGCCCAGGGCCACCGGGCCGGGATGTTCCTGATCCGGTTCGACGAGCACGACGCCGCGCCCCCGTTCAACTACGCCATCCCGGACGACGGCGCCGACCCCACCGAGGACGAGGTCGCCGGGCTCGTGGCGGCCTTCCGCGAGCGCGGCAGGACGCCCCGGCTGGAATACGTGCCGCAGGCGGCGCCGAAGCTGGAAAGCACGCTGCTCGCGGCCGGATTCACGGTGGAGGGCCGCTACCCGCTGCTGGTGTGCCCGCCGGAGGAGGTCGTGGACGCTCCCGTGGACGCCGCCGTACGGGTCGCCTCGGTGACGGACGATCCCGGGCTCTGGCGGGTCGCGGCGGTGATGAACGCGGCGTTCGACGCGCCGGAGGCGAACGAGCACGACGTGGCACGGCTGCGGCGGGTCCTCGACGGCGGCGGGTTCGTGGCCGCCGCCGTGGACACCACGACCGGCGACGTCGTGGGCGGCGGTCAGATCGGGTGCCCGCATCGGGGGATCGCCGAGGTCGCGGGCATCGCGGTCCGCGCCTCCCACCGGCGGCGCGGCATCGCGGGCGCGGTCACGGCCTTCCTGACCCGCGCGGGCGCGGAGAGCGGGATCCGCGTCCCGTTCCTCACCCCGGGCGACGACGGCGCCGCCCGGGTCTACGCGCGCGTCGGCTATCACAAGGTCGGCGAGGTCCTGCACATCTCCCTGCCCTGATCAGGGGGCGCGGTCGCTGGGGAGGTGCGGGCCGCCGGTCAGTGGATGCGGCGGCCCCGGGCGTCGGGGATGCCTGACTTGCGGTAGAAGTAGGTGTTGATCTGGTCGCGCCACTCCTCGGCGCACCGGAGTTGCTCGTCGAGCCGCTCCCGCACCCGGGCGTACAGCGCCGGATCCACGGTCCCGGCCAGCTTCTCCCAGACGAGCCGGATCCCGGCCGCCTCCTCGGCGCCCGCGAAATGGTCGTCGTAGATGTGCTGGATGACGGTGGAGCCGGACCGCAGCACGTGCTCGTAGGGCACGTGGTGGAAGAAGAGCAGCAGCTCGTCGGGGCACTCGGCGCGCGATTCGTACACCTCCGACCAGGGCGGCGGGTACTGGCCGGTGAAGCCGGTGCCGGTGGCGCGGGTGCGGTCGACGCCGACGCCGTCGCGGTCGGCGAAGTGGTAGGTGCCCCACGGCGTGTACTCGTAGCCGTCCACGTCCGGGCCGTAGTGGTGGCCGGGGCGCACCATGAAGCCGACGCCGAGCGGGGCGGTGTAGCGCTCGTAGGTCTGCCAGGAGCCGTCCATCATGGTGTGCAGCGCCTGCCGGAGCGGCTCCTGGGCGCCGCTCGCCACCGGCGCGAAGGTGAGGCCGATCCACTCGTCGAGGACGGCGGCGGGGTCCAGGTGGGGGGCCCAGGCGAGGCGGCCGAAGGCGTACAGGTTGGCCTGGGCGAGCGGATGGCCGGTCCAGTAGAAGTCGTCGCCGACGTTGGAGACCGCGATGATGCCGCCGCCGGTCGCGAGGGAGGCGACGTCGTGGCCGTCCTCTCCCCAGGGGCGGAAGCCGAGGATCTCGCGCCACATCGGGGCCAGGTAGCACACGTGGCGCTGCTGGCCGGTGTACTCCTGCGTCACCTGCAGCTCGACCGCCAGCCGGGTCCCGGGCATGGCGGCGATCACCGGGGAGACCGGCTCGCGCGTCTGGAAGTCGATGGGGCCGTGCTTGACCTGCACGATCGCGTTGTCGCTGAAGCGGCCGTCGAGCGGGGCGAAGTGGTCGAACGCGGCGCGGGCCCGGTCGGTCGAGCGGTCGCGCCAGTCCTGGCGGTGGTCGTAGACGAAGGCCCGCCAGTGCACGACCCCGCCGAACGGCTCCAGGACGCCGGCGAGCAGGTTCGCGCCGTCGGCGTGGTCGCGCCCGTACGCGAACGGCCCCGGTTGTCCCTCGGAGTCGGCCTTCACCACGTAGCCCCCGAAGTCGGGGATCGTCTCGTACACCCGCCGGGTGGTCGCCGCCCACCACGCGCGCACGCCCTCGTCGAGCGGGTCGGCCGTCGGCAGCCCGCCGAGGGCGATGGGCGAGGCGAAGGTGACCGACAGGTGCACGCGGATCCCGTACGGGCGCAGCGCCCCGGCGATGGCGGCGACGTCACCGAGCCGGTCCGTCAGCAGGTGGGCCTCGGTGGCGTGCACGTTGACGTTGTTGACCGTGATCGCGTTGACGCCGCACGCGGCCAGCAGCCGCCCGTAGGCCCGGACCCTGGTCAGGTCGCCGGTCAGGGCGCCGTTCCGCCAGAAGATCGAGCCGCCCGAGTAGCCGCGCTCGACCGGGCCCATCACGGGGTGCACGTCGATGTTGTCCCAGTGGTCGAGCATGCGCCGGCGCGTCGCGGGCCGGTGGCGCTCCGGGGGCCGGCCGCCGGCGAAGGCCGCCTCGCCGAGCCTGACCACGTGGAAGAGGCCGTAGAGCAGGCCGGCCGGGTCGTCGGCGAGCACCACGGTGACACCCTCGTGGCGGGCGAGCAGATAGGACTCCTCGCCGATCGTGTCCTCGCCGTACGCCGCGCGCACCGCGTGCGCGGCGGCGGGCAGCGGGCCGGCCGTGGCGAGCGCCAGCACCAGATCCGCCTCGCCGCTCAGGCTCAGGGTGCCGCCGTGGCGGGCGCAGGCGTGCGCGACCTCGTCGTGCACGGCGCCGGGGCCGGGCACGAGGACGCGGCGGGAGCCGAGGGGACGGAACGCCTCGGGCGGCAGCCAGGCGGCGTGGGCGCCGGCCGGTTCTGGGATGGTCACGAGAGTCCTCCGCGGGTGAACTTCGCCTCGATCTCGGCGATCATCGGACGGCCGTTGCGCAGGAGCGCCGCCACGAGGGCGAACGCCAGCAGCGCCAGGACCGCCTCCGAGGTGTACAGGGTGATGCCGGCCGCCACGATCAGCAGGCAGGCGTTGCCGACGGTGACTCCGGGCGTGCGGACGAGGAAGTAGGAGGCCAGGCGGGCGACGTCCGCCGGGCGGAACGCGTACAGGGAGGTGATCATCAGGGCGTTGGCGGCCCAGAGGGTCGCCGCCAGCGCGATCACCACCAGCAGCGCCGCCCACCAGCCGGGGACGCCCGCGGCGCCGAAGTTGGCCAGGTTCGTGGCGACGACGGCCAGGCCGGCGAGCCACGGGACCCAGATCTTCATGACGCCGCGGACGTTGGCCCGGTATCCGCGCCAGAACGCCCTGGCCGGCGAGAGGTCGCCGAGGTCACGGCGGCGGTGGTGCAGCGCGTGCAGCGCGGCCGAGAGCGCGGGGCCGAGCGGGAGCGCGCAGAGCGCGGCGAGCGGGACGTTGCTGGCGTCGCGGTCGAGCAGGATGAGCCCGGCCAGGCCGGGCACGGTGGCGGCCAGCAGCAGCAGCTCCACGACCAGCCAGGTGTAGATGAGGGCGGCGGCGCGCGAGAGCGGCCCCTGTCCGAAACGGCCGCCCGCTGTCACGTCGGTCATCGCGTCGTCTCCCGCAGGCCGCCCGCTGTCACGTCGATCATCGCGTCGTCTCTCCCAGGCCGAGGATGCGGCTGTCATCCCACCATGGCGGGGTCTCGTCCGCCACCGCCGTGAGCTCCACGAGGGTCACCTCGTGGCGGCCGAGCGTGAGGTCGAGGTCGGCGTGCCCGCCGGCGACCGGCAGGCTCGTGTGGGTGCGGACCGGCTCCGCCAGCTCCCTGAGCGTGTCGAGCTGCCGGGGGCGCGGGGAGCGCGGGCGGCCCATGTCGCACCAGGCCGCCCAGGCGTTGCCCTGCTCGTCGCTGACCGACGAGCGGAGCGCGAAGGCCGTGGTGGCGTCGCCGAGCGGGATCGACAGGCGCACGGTGTGCCGGTCCACGGGGGCGGCGCCGGTGACGTCCACCGGAGCCCAGGCGAGGACGGTGACGCGGCCGGCGGCGTCCCGGGTGACCAGGTGGTCGTCGCCGCAGGCCAGGACGTGCTCGCCCATCCGGGCCATGAACGCGTACAGGTGGTAGGTGGGCTTCTTGATCTGGCGGTGGGTCAGCAGCCCGAAGCCGCCGTGGAAGATCGAGGTGGGGATCCCCGCTTCCTCGAACATGTCGCTGAAGGTCCAGTAGGAGAAGGAGTCGACCAGGTCTCCCCCGGCAGCCAGCACCGGGGCGAGGTAGGCGGCGTTCAGCGCGGTGTCGTGCAGGGGGTTGTCGGGCCGGTAGGAGGAGTTGAACTCCGTGATGTGCACCGGCAGGTCCGCCAGCGGGGTGCCCTGGAGCTGCCGTCGCGGGGTCGCGAACTGCTCCAGCAGCCCGGACGCGGGCGCCAGCGTCTGGTGCACGCCGAACGGCACGTGCTGGGCCGGTCCGGAGGTGTAGGCGTGGCGGCTGACGAAGTCGACCGGGACCGAGCGCTCGGTGACGAAGTCGGCGAACCGCGTCATCCACCCGTCGGATCCGGGCGAGATGGCCGGGCCGCCGACCTGCAGCGAGGCGTCCACGTCCTTGATCGTGCGCGCGGTCACCTCGTACAGGCGGTGGTAGGCGGCCTCGTCGGCGTCCTGCCAGAAGTCCTTGAGGTTCGGCTCGTTCCACACCTCGATCGGCCAGGTGCGCACCTGCTCCAGGCCGTAGCGGTCGATCAGGTGCCGCACGGTGGCGCGGACCAGGGCCGCCCACTCCTGCCAGGAGCTGGGCGGGGTGACGTTGCCCTGCCACCAGAACACCGTCTGGTCGCCGGAGGCCAGCCCGGAGGGCATGAAGCCCAGCTCCAGGAACGGGGCGATCCCGAGGTCGAGGTAGGCGTCGATCACCTGGTCCACGTACGTGAAGGAGTGCCGCACGTGCCGCGACCCCCCGTACTCGTACGGCTGGTGGACGCCCGCGCCGTCGCTCAGCAGCCCGTGCCCCCGGATGTACCGGAAACCGATCTCCCGCTGGACCAGGGCCAGCGAATCCTGGTAGTCGCGCCGCAGCGCGAGCTCGAAGCGGCCGGTGCCGACGCAGAGCCGCCAGGCGTCGGACAGCCGTCCCGAGGGTTCTCCGGGGACACGGATCCGCATCAGCCGTTGGCCTTCTTGAAGCGCTCGTAAGCGGTGTTGACCAGGTTCATGTAGGAGGAGACGTTCTTGGAGTCCAGCTCCTTGACGTAGGCGTCCCACTCGCTGAGGTCACGCTGGCCGAGGATGAACTTGAGCGAGTTCTGGGTGACGTAGTCCTGCAGCGGCGTCTCCCACAACGTCGCCTGCTCGCGCTCCTCCTCGGTGAAGGGGTGCGGCGGGTCCAGGGGCAGGGCCTTCCTGGCCTTCATCACCTTCTGGAACGCGAGCTCCTCCTCCGAGAACGTGGACTCCAGGAGCTTGGTGGTGCCGCCGTAGGCGAAGACGCCGTTGCCGAAGCCGAAGTCCTTCTGCAGGTGCTTGGGCGCGCCGGGGTTGAGGCCGACGTAGTCGACGTCATCGGCCAGCTTGTACGTGCCGGAGGCGTCCTTGGTGGAGGTGACGCCCTCGACGCCCCACTTGGCGTACTCCTCGCCCGCGTCGGAGTACCAGAGCCAGTCGACGAACTGCATCATGGCCACGAAGTTCTTGTGCTCGGCGGCCTTCTTGGAGATCATGAGGCCGTTCTCCAGGCGGGAGCCGAGCTTGACCTCGCCGAGCGGGCCGTACGGCGTCGGGATCTTGACGATCTTGGCGCCAGGGACGTCCTTGGTCAGCGTCGGCCGGTAGTCGTTGATCAGCGTCTGCGCGTTGGTGCTGATCACGAAGGACTTGCCGGAGACGAACTTCGCCTTGGCGGCGTCGTCGGTCTGGGTGAAGCTCTCCGGGTCGAGCAGCTTCTCCTTCACCAGCTTGTTCAGGTAGGTCAGGATCTGCTTGTACTGCTCCATCGCGCCGGTGAAGACGAACGTGCCGGCGGTGGCGTCCCAGGTGGCGTTGTGGTAGTTCCAGCCGGCCTGGGTGCCGTAGGCCTGGGCGAGCATGTTGAGCAGGTTGCCGCCGGGCGTGGGGATGCCCCAGCGGTCCGTCATCGGGTACTGCTCGGGATATTCGGCCTTCATGGCCTTGAGCACGGCGTAGAGGTCCTCCCAGGTCTTGGGCACCTCAAGCTTGAGCTTCTCCAGGATGTCGGTCCGCACGGCCAGCGAGTAGTCGATCCAGATCTCCTCGTGGACGCCGGGCAGCAGGTAGTAGCGGTTGTCCGACTGCAGGAGCGTGTCCAGGTCGCCCTGCAGGTTCCACTTGGCGATCTTGTCCTTGAAGTTCGGCATCAGGTCGACGTAGTCGCTGACCGGGAGGAGCGCGCCCGAGGCGACGAAGGCCTCCTCCTGGTGCGGGTAGGTCTTCGGGATGATGAACGGCGCGTCGCCGGCGCCGATCAGCAGGCTGCGCTTCTGCTCGTAGTCGCTGAGCGGCACGACCGTCGGCTGGAGCGTCACGCCGGTCCGCTTGCCGAGCTCCGTCCAGAACAACCAGTCGTTCTTGATCGGATAGTTGGGGTGGTTGTTGTACAGGATGGAGAACGAGACCGCCTCGGTCGCCTTGAACTGCTGGTTGACGCCGTAGTTGGCCATCGCGCCCGCCTTGTTCGAGGCCAGGTCCTGGGTGCCCTTCTTCGGAGCCTCGTCCTCACCGCAACCGGCGAGCAGGAGCGTGAACGCGCCCAGGCCGACTATCGCCTGACGTCGTGATATTTCGCGCATCGGGGGGAATCCTTTTCCGTGATCAGAGTGGTGGGGAAGCAGTGGCGAGGATCAGCCCTTGACCGCGCCGAGCATGACGCCAGAGACGAAGAACCTCTGGACGAAGGGGTAGATCGCCAGGATCGGCAGGACGGTCAGCACGATCGCCACCGACTGGATGTTGGCGGCGGCCTGTGACACCTCGGCGACCGCGGCGCCGGCGTTCTCGGCCCCGGTGGCCCCGGCGATGAGGTTGCGCAGGTAGACCGTCACCGGGAACATGTCCGATTCGTTCATGTAGAGGAACGCCGCGAACCACGAGTTCCAGAACGAGACGGCATAGAAGAGCACCATCGTGGCGATCACCGCCTTCGACAGCGGCAACACGATCCGCAACAGGATGCCGTAGGTGCTGAGGCCGTCGATGGCGGCGGCCTCCTCCAGCTCGGTCGGCAGGCTCTCGAAGAACGCCTTCATGACCAGGAGGTTGAAGACGTTGATGGCGTTGGGCAGGACGATGGCCCAGATGCTGTTCTTCAGCCCGAGGCTGGTGACCAGAATGTAGTTGGGGATCAGCCCGCCCGAGAAGAACATGGTGAACAGGGCGATGCCCACCATGGTGTTGCGGCCCTTGAGGGTCTTCTTCGACAACACGTAGGCGTAGCAGGTCGTCAGGATGATCGAGATGATCGTGGCCACGACCGTGTAGAGCACGGTGTTGCGGTAGTTCGTCCAGAACATCGGATCCGACGCCACGATCTTGTACGTCGTGAGGTTGAACCCGCGCGGGATCAGGTTGACCTGCCCCGCGGTGATGTAACGCTCCTCGCTGAACGACCGGGCGATGATGTTGACGAAGGGGTACAACGTCACGACCACGACGCCGGTCAGGATGATGGCGTTGACCGCCTGGAAGACGCGGTAGCCCCTGCTCGTGCCGGCTGTTACCACAGGCTCGTCCCTACTGTGCGGCGGGAGATCACGTTCGCCGACAGGACGAGGATCAGCCCGATGATGGCCTCGAACAGCCCGATCGCCGCGGCGTAGCTGAAGTTGCTGGACACCACGCCCATCCGGAACAGGTAGGTGGAGATCACGTCGGCGGTGGGGTAGGTCAGGGGGTTGTACAGCAGCAGGACCTTCTCGAATCCCACGGCCATGAACGTGCCGATGTTGAGGATCAGCAGCGTCATCACGGTCGGCCGGATGCCCGGCAGCGTCACGTGCCAGACCTGCCGCCACCGGCTGGCGCCGTCCATCCGGGCCGCCTCGTAGAGCTGGTCGTCGATCGTGGTGAGCGCGGCCAGGT
Source organism: Nonomuraea sp. NPDC002799 (assembly GCF_053592075.1). Taxonomy (NCBI): domain Bacteria; kingdom Bacillati; phylum Actinomycetota; class Actinomycetes; order Streptosporangiales; family Streptosporangiaceae; genus Nonomuraea; species Nonomuraea sp. NPDC002799. The sequence continues at coordinate 122,760 of NZ_JBSFVA010000027.1, read as the reverse complement.
AGAGGATCGTGCCCCAGCCCACGGTCTGCCACATCTCGGAGGAGACGTAGATCGTGCGGAACCACTCCGGCTGCTGGAGGAAGGTGATCGGCTCGTTGCCGAGCACCTTCACCATCTGGTTCACGGGCCCGTCGACGGAGAGCAGCTGCATGGCGACCGCGGCCACGATCACGACCGACAGGAAGTGCGGCAGGTAGGAGATCGACTGCACGAACCGCTTGAGGTAGCGGTTCCTGACCTCGTTCAGCAGCAGGGCCAGCACGATCGGCAGCGGGAAGCAGAACAGCAGGGTCAGCCCGCCCAGGAACAGCGTGTTGGTGAAGACCTTCCAGAACGTGGGGTCGCTGAGGAACATCTTGACGTAGCGCAGGCCCACCCACGACTCGCCCAGCACGGCGCCGCCGGGCTCGAAGCGCCGGAAGGCGATGATGTTGCCGATCATCGGCACGTACCGGAAGATCGCGAAGAACAGCAGCGGCAGGATGGCCAGCGAGTAGAGCTGCCAGTCGCGGCGCAGCGCCCGGCGCCAGGCGGCGCGGGGCGGGCGCCGGTGGGGGGCCGCCTCGCGCACCGGTGGGGCCGGCGTCTTCATGGTGCTCATCCCGCGACCTCCGGCTCCACGCGCGTCAGCGGCTGCAACCGTCTCTCGTGGCCGACCGCGCGCTCGGCGCCGACGAGGCGCAGCGGCACGGCCGCCGCCACGTCCGCGCTCGACCGGCCGAAGCGCAGCTCGACGTCGCCCGGCTCGACGACGCGCCGGCCGTGCAGGCCGGTGAAGGACGTGACGTCGGCCGGGACCTCGAACGTCACGCGGGCGGCCTGTCCCGGCTCCAGGGGGACGCGGGCGTAGCCGATCAGGCGCACCTCCGGCCGCGTCGTCTGCGCGACCGGGTCGTGCAGGTAGAGCTGGACGATCTCGGCGCCGGACCGCTCGCCGGTGTTGCGGATCGTGATCCCGACGGTCGTCTCGCCGTCGACCGGCCACTCGGCCGGGCCGCTCGCGCCCGCCTCGCTCCACTCGAAGGTCGTGTAGGCGAGGCCGTGCCCGAACGGGAACGCGGGCGTCGGGTCGACCGACGACACCTCCGTGCGGCGGCCCAGCGGCGGCGACAGGTACGTCGAGGGCAGGCCGCCGGCGTCACGCGGGACGCTGACCGGCAGGCGGCCCGACGGGTTCACCGCGCCGGTGAGCACCTCGGCCAGCGCCTGGCCGCCGCGCTGGCCGGGGAAGAAGCCGCAGACGATGGCCGCGGCCGCGTCGGCCTCCTCCCCCAGCGCGTACGGGCGGCCGGCCAGCAGCACCAGGACCACGGGGGTGCCGGTCGCCAGCACCGCCCGGACCAGCTCGGCCTGCACGCCCGGCAGCCGCAGGTCGGTGGCGTCGCAGCCCTCGCCGGAGGTGCCGCGGCCGAACAGGCCCGCCCGGTCCCCGACGGCCAGCACGCAGACGTCCCCGGCCGCGGCGGCGGCGACCGCCGCGGCGATGCCGGAGGTGTCGCCGCCGCTGATGTCGCAGCCCCGCTCGTAGGCGAGGCCGGGCACCAGCGCGCCGAGCGCCTCGCGCAGCGACGGGAGGTCCAGGCCGAGCCCGTGCTCGGGATGCGGGCCGACGTGCGCGGGGAAGGCGTAGCAGCCGAGCATCGCCATCGGGTCGTCGGCGACCGGCCCCACGAGGACCACTCGCCGGCCGGGCGCCAGGGGCAGGATCGCGCCGGTGTTGCGCAGCAGGACGAGGGACTCCCTGGCCAGGCGCAGGGCCAGGTCCTGGCTGCCGGCGTCGTCGAGGCTGACCTGCTCGGGGCCGTCCGGCAGGCTCTGCCAGCCCGCGTCGAGCAGGCCCAGCTCGGCCTTCTGAGTGAGCACCCGGTGCAGGGCGCGGTCGATGAGCGCCTCGTCGACGTCCCCGGCCTTGACCGCGTCCACCAGGGGGGCGCCGAAGGTGTCGACGGTGGGCAGCTCGACGTCGATCCCGGCACGCAGGGCGAGCCGGGCCGCGTCCGTCCCGTCGGCGGCGACGCGGTGCAGCTTGTGCAGGAACCTGATGGAGAAGTAGTCGGCGACGAGCGTGCCGGTGAAGCCCCACTCCTCGCGCAGCAGGCCGGTCAGCAGGCTCTCGTCCGCGGCGGCGGGCAGGCCGTCGATCTCGGCGTAGGAGTTCATCACCGATCGGGCGCCGCCCAGGCGCAGGGCCATCTCGAACGGCGGCAGGATCACGTCCGCCAGCTCACGGCGGCCCATCGCCACCGGCGCGTGGTTGCGGCCGCCCCGGGAGGCGGAGTAGCCGGCGAAGTGCTTGAGCGTGGCGACGACGCCGGCGCCCTCGATGCCCCGGACGTAGGCGGCGCCGACCGTTCCGACCAGATAGGGGTCTTCACTGATCGTCTCCTCGGTGCGGCCCCAGCGGTAGTCGCGGGTGACGTCGAGGACGGGGGCCAGGCCCTGGTGCACGCCGGCGGCGCGCATGGAGCGGGCGATCCGGCCGGCCATCTCCTCGATCAGGCCGGGATCGAAGGAGGCGCCCCAGCTCAGCGGCGCCGGGTACACGGTGGCCCGCCAGGCGGCGAAGCCGGTCAGGCACTCCTCGTGGACCTGGGCGGGGATGCCGAACCTGCTGGTCGCCACGATCTCCGCCTGCGAGGCGGCCAGCGAGCGGGCGCCGGCGACGGGATCGACGGGCGCGGTCCCGAACGGGCGGGTGAGCTGCCCGAGCCCGTTGGCGATGACGTCACCCCACCGCACGCCTTCCATGTCGGACTGGTGCGGGGCGACCCCGCCGCCCGACGCGTCGGCGCCGACCCAGACTCCGGCGAGCTGGGCGATCTTCTCCTCCAGGGTCATGAGCGGGATGAGCGCCGCGGCCCGTTCAGCGGGAGACAAGCGTTCGTCCCGCCAGCGGGCGCCTGTGTCGATTGGTACCTGGCCCCTCATGCCATCCCTTCGGCTGATGCCGACGCCTCACGCGCTGCTCACAACAGCGTTACGCGCTTGTGACGCCGAAACTTTCAAGAAGATCTGAGTAATATTGCGGCAACTTAAGGGCCCATTTCGGGCGTGTCAAGAGGTCTGCCAACTGCTATGTTGCCTCTCAGAGCCGCAACGATCACCCAAACCGGGCTCCAGCCGGTGCTCCACCCCGACCTAAAATTGCCCGAAAGTTTCGGAAACTAAGATGAGACTTCGATGACAACTTCCCGCTCCGCCGCCCCTCCTCGACCGGCGACGATCGCGACCATCGCCGACGAGGTCGGCGTCTCCGCGGCGACGGTCTCCAAGGTTCTGAACGGCCATCCCGACGTCGCGCCCGACACCCGGGCCCGGGTGGAGGCGAGCCTCGCCCGGCACCGCTACCGCCGCCGCACCAGGCGCCAGCCCGCCGACACGGGCCAGCTCCATCTGGTCTTCCACGAGTGGGACTCCGTGTGGGGGCTGGAGATCATGCGCGGGGTCGAGGCCGTGGCCGCCACCTCGAAGATCGAGATCGTCCTCTCGCAGCTCGGCGGCGCGCACCGGCCACCGGAGGAGTGGCTGAACGGCGTGCTCGGGCGCCGGCCCGTCGGCGTGCTGTTCGTCCTGTGCGGCCTGACGCAGGCCCAGCAGCAGAAACTGCGGCGTCAGCACATCCCGTTCGTCGTGGTGGACACCGACAGCGCGACCTCCGCCTCGGTGCCCACGGTCGGCTCGAACAACTGGGACGGCGGCCTGCTCGCCACCCGCCACCTCGTCGAGCTGGGCCACCGCAGGATCGCGGTGATCTCGGGGCCGCAGGACGTGCTGTGCAGCCGGGCGCGGGTGGCCGGCTTCCAGTTCGCGCACGACGAGGCGGGGCTCAAGGTCGATCCCGAGCTGATCCGGTACGGCAACTTCGAGGTCAACGGCGGCTACGAGCACGGCATGGCGCTGCTGGCCCGCCCCGACCGCCCGACGGCGATCTTCGCGGGCTCCGACATGCAGGCGATGGGCGTGCTGCGGGCGGCGCGGCGGCTCGGCCTGGACGTCCCCGGCGAGCTGTCGGTGATCGGCTACGACAACCTGCCCGTGGCCTCCTGGATCGACCCCGCGCTGACCACGGTGAACCAGCCGCTGCGCGACATGGCGGGCATCGCCACCCAGATGCTCCTCGATCTGGCGCGCGGCGCGGACCTGGCGACGAGCCGCATCGACCTGGTCAACGAGCTGGTCGTCCGGGAGAGCACCGCCCCGCCCGCCTGAAAGCTTATGCGTGCTCTACGCTCGACCTGTCAAGATCCAGTTGACTGAGAGGAGCGTGACGTGGCATTGGCCGACGCCGGCATACGGCGATTACTCGCGGACTCGGGGGAGCCGCGGGGATGGGTGTCTCCCAGGACCGACCTCATCATGGCGTTGCTGGGAATCTGGTTCGGCGTCGGATTGATGATCGACGCGTGGGCGCACACCAACCTGAGCGAGCTGGAGACGTTCTTCACGCCGTGGCACGCGGTGTTCTACTCGGGCTTCGCCGTGGTGTCCGGCTGGATCATGTGGCAGGTCTGGCGCAACGTCCGGGCCGGCCGGCAGGGGTTGCCGGCGGTGCCCATGGGCTATCTGGCCGGGCTCGTCGCGGTGCCCGCGTTCGCCTTCTTCGGCCTGATCGACATGTTGTGGCACACCTTCCTCGGCATCGAGACGACCCTCGACATCCTGTTCAGCCCGTCGCATCTGGGGCTGATCGTGACGATGTTGCTCATCATCACCACGCCGCTGCGCTCGACGTGGAGCGCACCCGACGTGGGCGCGTCCCCGTCGCTCGGCCGGCTGCTGCCCGCGCTGATCGGGCTCTCGTTCGCGACCACGCTGGTGTCGCTGTTCCTGTCCTACGGCGACGCGCTGCAGTACGGCCCGGAGACCGTCGTCAGGGCGTTCTCCAGCATGGAGAACGCGCGCGCCGACCGGCTCGCCACCTCGATGGTGATCTCCAACATCGTCCTGCTCGCGCCCGTGCTGCTGCTGGCGCGCCGCTGGCGCCTGCCGTTCGGCACCGTGACGATCATGTACACGGTGGGAGCGCTGATGCCCGGCGCGCAGACGGCGTTCACGAACGTGCCGATCCTGCTGGCCATCGTGGCCGCGGGCGTGGTGAGCGACCTGCTGATCCGCTGGTTGCGCCCGGCCGCCGACCGGCGGCGCGCCTACTGGACGTTCGCCGGGTTGTCGGCCTTCGCCACCTGGTCGCTGTACATCGGGGTCGCCTCGGCGACGGGCGGCGGGATTCCCACCGTGCCGGAGATGTGGACCGGCGCGCCGATCGTGGCCGGGCTGCTCGGCCTGGCGCTCGGGGCCCTGTTCCTGCCGAACGCGGTGGACGCCGACCGGGCATGATGCGGGTTCCCCACCTCACCGCCGCCTTGTGCCTGGCCGCCTTCCTGGTGCTGGCCGGCGCCGCTCCGGCCGCCGCGCACAACGTCACGGCCGGAGCGGACCTGCGGATCGCCCAGACGATCGCGGGTGCCGAGCTCACCGTGGTGATCAAGGGCACGTCGCGGGTGCCGGGGCCGTTGCGGATCGGCGTCATCGCCTACCAGCCGGTCACGGAGCTGCCGGTCGCCCTGGAGCTGCGCTCGATCGCGGACGGCCGCACGGTGACCGGCACGGCGCATGCGGCCCCCGACCCGCGCTACACGGAGCTCACGGTGGAGCGGACCGGCCCGCACGAGCTGACGCTGCGCGCGGGCGGCGAGGTGGCCGTGGTGCCGTTCCGCGTCCTGGTGGAGCGCGGGTCAGCGGGCGAGCTGGTCATCTACGGCTGCCTGTTCGCAGCGGGGCTGCTCCTGGTGGGCGGCCTGCTCACCGGGGCGCTCGCCCGCCGGGGCCCGGCGATGGCGCTGGTCGCCGGAGCCACGGCCGCGGTGACGGTCGCCGCCATGCTGGTGGTGGCCGAGCCGCTGCTGCCCGCCGGTCCGCCCGACGGCGCCGCGCCCACGGCGCCGACGCCGGCCGGCGGGCGGCCGTTCGCGCAGGCGCGGGTGGCCACCGTGCCGGCCACGCCGGTCGCCGGAGCGGAGTTCACCCTGCGCGTCGATCTGGTCGACGGGTCCACCGGGCGGCCCGTGGACGATCTCGTCCTCCACCACGAGGCGCTCGCCCACCTGGTCGTCACCAGCGAGGACGGGAGCTACTTCCGCCACGCGCACCCGCTGCGGACCGCGCCGGGGCGGCTGGAGGTGCGCCTGCGGGCCGACCGGCCAGGACGGTACCTGGCGTACGCGGAGCTGGAGCGGGAGGACTCCGGCGGGCAGCTCCTGACCGGCGGCTTCCGCGTCGGCGGCGCCGCGGTGGCCGCCGAGAGCCCTGCCGAGGCGTCCGCCGCACCGCGGCTGCTGCCTGCCGCGCCGGTCGCGGGGCGACCGGCGACGATCGAGCTCGACGCCGCCGGCCCGGTGCGCCCCTGGCTGGGCATGGCCGGTCACCTGCTCGTACGCGGCCAGGACGGCGCCTTCCTCGGCCACGTGCACGAGATGGGCTCGGCCGGGCCCAAACTGCGCTTCACCTTCACCTTTCCCGAGCCGGGACGGTATCTCGCCTGGGCGCAGTACGCCCTGGCCGACCGGATCGTGACCGTGCCGTTCACCGTCGAGGTCACGGCGTGAAGCGGGCCGCGGCGCTGGCCGTGCTCGTGCTGGCGGCGGTGGCGTTCTTCGTCGCCGGCCGGAGCGCGGCGGCGGAGCCGTTCGAGCAGCACGTCACCGGGGCGCGCTACGCCGCCACCGTGCTGATCCGCGAGCCGGTCACCGGGCGGGCCGAGGTGGAGGTGCGGGTGGACGCGGGCGCCGCGGACGCCGCCGCCCTGTCGGCGGTGATGCCCGAGATGGGGCACGCCACCCCCGAGCTCACCGCCGGGCGACCGGCCCCCGGCCGCTTCACGGCGCAGCCAGAATTCCCGATGTCCGGCGTCTGGGAGATCTCCGTCCGGTTCACCGGAGCCGCCGGCGAGGAGACGCTCACCGTGAAAGCGCTCATCAGCGATTGACGACGGTTTCCGGCAATCTTCCCCATTGACGAAAAATCCTTACATGGTACTCATAGATCGAGTCGGAAAGCTTCACCACCTCATCGGGGGCCCCGTCCAGAGCTCACCCTAGGAGGACGCGCATGGCGCGCAGCCAGACCACCGACCCCATCGACTTACTCGCCCCCGTCCAAGGAGAGGTCTCCTGGTTCTGCTGCGGCACCGCCTGGGGACCGTGCAGCAGCACCGGCAAGGGCGCCTGCGGCACCTGCAACTCCGGCAGCATGCAGCACGCCTGGCCCAACACCTCCGACGCCTGCTGGGCGATCACCCGCCCCGACAGTTGCGGCGTCAGCCTCTCCCGGCGGACCTGCGGATTCCGGCACCGCACCACGGCGCTGTGCAGCGGCGCCAGCATCGTCACCGCCATCGCCGACTGCGGCCCGCAGACCGACCTGTTCTGCGGCGAACGCAGTTGTTGCGGCGCGACCTGCGCCGGCAACCGGCTGATCGACCTCACCCCGGCGGCCTACAGCGCCATCGCGAGCCTGTCCACCGGCCTGCGCCCGTGCAGCATCGACACCGCGTGAGGAGCGGGCGATGACCAGCAGAAGAGATCTGTTCAGGTCGGCCGTGCTCGGCGGCGGCGCCGCCGTGGTCGCCGCGACCGCGCTGGGCTCGCTCGGCCCGGAGGCGGCCTTCGCCACCGCGGCGCCCGACATCGAGCCCGGCGCCCCCGATCCCAACTTCGCCGAGGGCCGCATCCGCTCCATCAAGGAGAACACGCTCCTCGTCCTCGGCTCGAACATGGTCTTCCACAACATCAGGATCGTGGACGGCACCAGCCTGTGGAAGCTCGGCCCCGTGGGCTTCGACCAGGCCCAGCCCGGTGACGGCCTCTACGCCCGCGGCGTGCGCATGCCCGACGGCGTGCTCGCCGCCGAGTCAGTCTGGCTGAACATCGTCAACATCAAGGGCCACATCAAGAACATCACCAGCCAGAAGATCCACCTCGACCACAACGGCCAAGAGGTGCTCTGCCACGTCGTGACCGGCAGGTCCGTCGCGGTCCACTCCGAGTCGCCGCCCTCGTCCGACCTGTCGATGCTGAAGGTCAGCCAGCACGTGCAGATCCTCGGGGCCTGGCGGCCCGGCACCAACGAGGTCGACATCGCCACCGTCTTCTCCCCGCACTAGGAGCCTCGCCGATGCACGGGATCGCCGCGTCGCAACCGTACGTGATCGCTGTCTTCCTCACCTGGTCGGGCCTGATGAAACTGCTCAGCGGGAGGATGCGCGCGCAAGCGGGGCAGACCGCCCTGGCCCGGCTGCTGGGCGCGGCGCGCGCGGTCCCGGCACTCCGCCTCGTCGGGCTGGCCGAGCTCATGGTGGCCGCCCTGCTGCTGCTGCCGCCCGTCTCCGTCCTGGACGGCGTGGCCGCCGCCGCGCTCTCCGCCGGTTTCCTGGCCTATCTCACCTATGCGCACGTCGCCGCGCCCACCTCGTCGTGCGGCTGCCTGGGCGCCCACGCCCGCCCGGCCGGTCTGCGGGCCTTCGCCCGCGCGGGGTTCCTGCTGGCCGCGAGCGTCCTGGCCGCTCTCGCCGAGCCACCGCGCGGAGTGCTCCCGGCGCTCGTCCTGCTGGAGGTCGCGGCGCTGCTGGCCCTGTCGGCGGAGCTGGACCGCCACTGGCTGACGCCCCTGCGGCGGCTGCTCGTCCGGCTGCGCCGCCCGCTCGCCCCGTCACTGACGCGGGAGGTCCCCCTCGGGACCTCGCTGCACCTGCTCTACCGCAGCCCCGCCTACTGCTCGGCCTCCGCCCAGCTCACCTCGGACGTCCGGGAGACCTGGGACGAGGACGGGGTGCGCTTCGTCGTGTACGGCGCCCGCGAGCGCACGGCGGTCTTCGCCATCCCCCTGTCGACCGACGACCCCGCCGCCATCAAGGTGGCCCTCGTCGCCTGAGGACCTAGGATCGCGATCGTGGCGATCAAGAACACGTACTGCTCCTTCTGCGGCACCGCCTTCGCGCCCGGCCGGACCTGGCCGCGCACCTGCGCCGGCTGCGGGAACACCAGCCATCTCAACCCTCTGCCGGTCGCGGTGATGGTGCTGCCCGTCGACGACGGCCTGCTGGTGGTCCGCCGGGACGTCGAGCCGCACCGCGGCGCGTTCGCCCTGCACTCGCGGGTGGTGGCCGACTTCTTCGGCTGACCACTCCGCGACGCCGTCCCCTCACGTGCGGGCTCAGGCCTGGCGCCACTCCGCGACGCCGCCCGCCTCGTGCACCTTCAGGTCCGGGGCGGCCTCCAGCGCCTTCTCCTCGCCTCCGGGGGTGTAGGTGACGATCAGCCGGAGCGGGCGCCAGGTGGTGTTGAACGTCGAGTGGAAGACGCCCATCGGGATGTGCACGGTGTCGCCCTCCCTGATGGTGAACTCCGCGCCGTCACCGACCATCTGCCGGCCCTCGCCCGAGATCACGTAGATGATCTCCTCGGCGGCGGGATGGTTGTGACGGGCGTGGCCGCGCCCGGGGTTGACGATGACCTCGCCCAGGGTGCTGCTCGCGCCCGGGATCGCCGACGGGGTGACGAACCACTTGATCGACCCCCAGTCGAAGGCCATCGTGGGCACGCTGTCGGGGCTGACGTGCATGGTGTCTCCTAGAAGCTGAGTGACTTGAACGCTCTGACCTGCTCGATGATGGCGCGCTCGGTCGGCAGCCGCTCCACGGACGAGGCGCCGAAGAACCCGGCCACGCCCTTGGTGCGCCGCAGGACGTAGGCGGCGTCGTCCGGCTCGGCGATCGGGCCGCCGTGACAGAGCACGAGCACGTCGGGGCGGACGGCCGCGGCCGCGTCGCGCATGGCCTGCACGCGCTCCGCGGCCTCGTCGAGGGTCAGGGCGGTGCCGGCGCCGATGCTGCCCTTGGTGGTCAGCCCGACGTGCGGCACGAGCACGTCGGCGCCCGCCTCGGCCATGGCCCGCGCCTGGTCCTCGTCGAAGACGTAGGGGGCGGTGACGAGGTCGCGCTCGCGGGCCAGCCGGATCATCTCGATCTCCAGGTCGTAGCCCATGCCGGTCTCCTCCAGGTTCTGGCGGAAGGTCCCGTCGTACAGGCCCACGGTCGGGAAGTTCTGCACGCCCGCGAAGCCCATCGCCTTGAGCTGGTCGAGGAAGAGCGGCATGACGCGGAACGGGTCGGTGCCGCAGACCCCGGCCAGCACCGGGGTGTCGCGGACGACCGGCAGCACCTCCGAGGCCATGTCGACGACGATCTGGTTCGCGTCGCCGTACGGCAGCAGCCCGGCCAGCGAGCCGCGTCCCGCCATCCGGTAGCGGCCGGAGTTGTAGATGATGATCAGATCGACGCCGCCGGCCTCGGCGCACTTGGCCGACAGGCCGGTGCCGGCGCCCGCCCCGACGATCGGGCGGCCGGCCGCGACCGTGGCGCGGAGCCGGTCGAGGACGTCGTTCCTGTTCACGAGGGACCTCCGGAGATCAGGTGGTGCAGCCGGTCGGCCATGGCGCGGCCGAAGGCGGGGTCGTTGATGTGCAGGTCGAGCTCCTCGACGGCGACGGCGGAGCCGCGCAGGCCCGACTCCATCGCCTCGAAGCAGGCGGCGTCGGCCTTGGGGTCGGCGAAGACCTGGCCGGGCGCGTCCAGCGCGGAGACGCCGCGGCGGGGCACGAGCAGCGCCGCCGGGCCGGTCGCGTCCCTGAGCTTGGCGGCCACGCGGTGGCCGAGCTCGCGCATCTCGTCGGCGGTGGTGCGCATGAGGGTCACGGTGGGGTTGTGGACGTGGAGCAGGCGGTCCGCGAACGCCGGGGGCACGGTGTCGCGCGGGCCGAAGTTGACCATGTCGAGCGCGCCCGGCGCGACCACCTGCGGCACGCCGTGCGCCCCGGCCGCCGTGAGCCGCGCGGGGCCCGCCGACAGGACGCCGCCCACGAGGTCGTCGGCCAGCTCGGTGGTGGTCAGGTCGAGCACGCCCGCCAGCATGTTCCCGCCGGCGAGCCCTTCGAGCGCCCGGCCGCCCGACCCGGTCGCGTGGAAGACGAGCACCTCGTAGCCGAGCTCGTCCAGCCGCTCGCGGGCGGCGTCCACGGCCGGGGTGGTGACGCCGAACATCGACGCGCCGATCAGCGGCCGGTCCTGCCCGCCCGTCGTCTGCACCGCCTTGGCGAGCTGGGCGGCTCTGGCCATGCCGGCCGCCGCGGCGGCCGCGTTGCCGAGGACGGCGCGGGTGAGGCGGTTGACGCCCGCGATGTCGACCACGCTGTACATGAGCGTGACGTCCTTGACCCCCACGTACGGCGAGACGTCGCCGGCGGCCATCGTGGAGACGATCAGTTTGGGCAGGCCGACCGGCAGGTCACGGACGGCGCGCGCGGCGATCGAGGAGCCCCCGCTGCCGCCCACCGCCAGCACGGCGTCGACCTTCCCCGCGGTGTGCAGCTCCGCCAGGATCGCCGCGGCGCCCTCGCCCATGGCGGCCACGGCCGCGCCGCGGTCGCCATCGGCCCGCAGCGCCCCCAGCCCGGCCCCCGCCGCCTGGGCGACCCGCTCGGCGGGCACGTCGGCGAGCAGGCTCTCCTCGTGCTCGCCGACTCCCGCGTCGACCACGATCACGTCGCTGCCCAGCTCCACCAGCCGGTTGCGCAGCCACGCGTATTCCTCGCCCTTGGTGTCGAGAGTGCCGATCAGTACGACGGACGGCATGTGATGCCACACCTCTCTGCTAGATGACCTCCCCATTACACTCCCCCGTCGGGCGATGACGAGACCTCTCCAATGGCGTGAGTTCAGTCCGCTATCCGGGAGCACGTGCCCCAGGTGGTGAACTTGAACCACTCGCCCGTGGCGTCGGTCACCACCACCTCGATGGTCACGTTCTTACCCACCGTGCAGCCGATTCTGAGCAGGCGCTTGTCGTTGAACTGCGGCTTGAGCACGCCGTCTTTGTACCACCGGATGGTCGTCGGATCCACGCCGCCGTGAAAGGTGACCGTGCAGACGATGAGTGACGGGATCCGGTCACAGTCGGCGAAGTCGAAGGTCAGGGGATCCGTGGCGGCCGAGGCCGGAGCGCCGGCCCCGGCGGTGAGGAGCAGGGCGAGGGTCATGGGCACGGCCACCAGCAGGTTTCTGACTAATTTGCGCATGGCGATTTCCCTTCGCGAGCGATTGTCCGGCCGGCCGTCGCTGAATATGCGAATTCGCGGCTTTTCCGCGTTTCCTGACCGGCCTTGTCGAGTTGTCCCGACTAAAAAATTAATAGACCGAAAGGGCGAGAACAACCGCTGAACGGAACCGAAATTAACATGATGTCCGGGAAATGCCGGCCGCCATCGGCGTCATCCGGCGTCCCCGCACGCGCGATATGTCCGTGGGGGAAGGGACGGCACCGATACGGGGGGGTATCGATGGACATCCAAGCGTTGCGTTATGCGGTGACGCTCGCGGAGGAGTTGCACTTCGGGCGGGCGGCCAGGCGGCACCACATCTCCGCGCAGCCTTTCGGCCGGCGCATCAGGCGCCTGGAGCGGGAGCTCGGCCGGCCGCTGTTCGCGCGGACGAGCCGGCGGGTGGCGTTGACGCCGGCGGGCGAGCAGTTCGTCCGGCGGGCCCGGGCGATCCTGGCCGACATCGACGATCTGGCGGCCAGCGGGCTTTGACCGATGGCGAAGGTGCGCGAAGCGGGCAAGGCGGGGGCGGGCAAGGCAGGGGCGGGGCGGGATCTGTCTAGCGGTAGCGGCGGCGGGCCGTCCGCAGGATCAGGACGATCGTCACGCCGGCGCCGGCGCCGAGCACGGCAGCCGCGCCGATCATCCAGATGCGGCTGCTGGAGCCGGCCACCCACAGGGTCGCGGATCGGGGCTGGGCGTCGGTGGCGCCGTCGTCGTAGCCGCCCGGTTCCCCGTCACCCGCCGCACCGCCGTCGGGAACGGCCGCCTGCTCGTCGCTCGCAGCGCCGGCCTGCTCGTCGCTGCTCGAAGTGCCTGCCTGCTCGTTCGAAGCGCTCGCCTGATCGTCGCCGGCGGTGCTCGGCTGATCGTCGTTGGGGGCGTTCGCCGGGTCGTCGGTGGAGGCGGCGGTGAAGATGACGTCCGAGCAGGAGTAGTAGGTGTCGGGGGTGTCGGAGTTCTGCCAGACGGTGTAGATCAGGTGGCGGCCGGTTCTGCCGGTGGGCAGGCGGCCCTTGATGACGTACGTGCCGTCCGCGAGCTTGGGGTCGGTGGCCTTGAGGAAGGGCTTGCCTCCCAGGTCGGACCACTTGAGCGGCTTGGCCGGATCGTAGCCGCCGGCCGTGACGTACAGCCGGAAGGTGCCCCGGTGCGGGATGGTGCCGCGATAGCGGAAGGCGAAGCGGGCGCCCGGCTTCAGGGTCGTGGTCGGCCAGTCGGCGCGGGCGAGGTCGAGGCCCTTGAAGGCGGGAAGGCCGCCGCTGCACAGCTTGCCGTCCGGGATCAGCTCGCGGTCGCGTCCTGCGACGTCCGGCACCCGGAGGTTGTCCCAGTCTGCGGGCATGGCGCTGCCGTTCACCGCCGCCGCGGCGCGGCAGGCCGCCGGCACGTTCTTCAGCGGGCTCTCGGCGCCGCAGGCCGCCGCGCGGCTGAGCGGGCTTTCGAGCGCACCATGCGCACTCACCGCCGGCCAGCCGAGCGGGCTCTCGACCGCGCTCGCCGTCCCGGCAGTCAGCAGGAGGGTCGGTGGCAGCAGCCCGGCGGCCACGACCATCGACGGGAGCAGCCCTGCGCGCGCGCTTCCGATCCGGTGCCGCACGTGACAGCCCTCCTCGCCTCTGGCCCTACTGCGAGGTACGGTCTGCCGCCCGCCCAGGTTCAGCTCCGCTCATCGGGTCGCGTCAATTCCGCCGCAGAACGGGTGTAGCTACGTGCACCCCTGGTGTGCGCCTGGATGCATTCTCCCGGGCAGGCCCTGCTTTTAGTGTCGGAAACAATTCCTTCAAGGACATCAGGGGTTGATCATGGGCGAGGTCACACGGCGGGGGTTGATCGGCGGCACGGCGGCACTGGGTGGCGCGGTGCTGGCGTCAGGGGTCACACCGGCGGCGGCGGCGAGCGGCCCGGCTTTCGGTCCGGTCGTCGTGCGGCCGGCCGATCCGCGTTACGCGGACCTGGCCGTCCGCCGGACGAACCTGCGTTTCCGTGCAGAACCCGACTACTTCCACGTACCGGGCTCCACGGATCAGGTCGTCGCGGCCGTCACCGAAGCCGTCCGCGCCGGCCGCCGGGTCACGGTGCGCAGCGGCGGCCACTGCTACGAGAACTTCGTCGGCGACGGCGCGCAGGTGGTGATCGACCTGTGTGAGATGTCGGAGGTGTACTTCGACGACCGGCGGGGCGCGTTCGTCATCGAGGCCGGCGCCACACTGATGCAGGCGTATCGCAAGCTCTACCTGGGGTGGGGCGTGACCATTCCCGGCGGCCAGTGCGGGGGTGTGGCCGCCGGAGGGCACATCGCGGGCGGCGGGTACGGCCCGCTCTCCCGCCGCCACGGCCTCACCGTGGACTACCTGGAGGCGGTGGAGGTCGTCGTCGCCGACCGTTCCGGGCGGGCCCGCGCCGTGGTGGCGACCCGGGACCCGGCCGATCCGAACCACGACCTGTGGTGGGCCCACACGGGTGGCGGCGGCGGGAACTTCGGCATCGTGACCCGCTACTGGATGCGCGACCCGGACGCGCGGGGCGGCGACCCGTCCCGGCTGCTCCCCCGGCCGCCCGCCGCCGTCCTGTCCGGCGTGGCCATCTGGTCGTGGAACGGCATGACGAAGGAGTCGTTCAGGCGGCTGCTGCGCAATCACGGCGAGTGGCACGAGCGCAACAGCGCCCCGGGCGGCCCGTACGCCTCGCTGTTCGGCTCCCTGCTCGTCCCGGGCCGCCAGGCCGGCGCCGATCCCGGCGGCATCGTGCTCCCCACGCAGATCGACGCCACCGTGCCGAATGCCGAGCAGCTCCTGCGCGACCACTTCGCCGCCGTGAGCGAGGGGGTCACCCCCGAGGCGTTCGTCCCGCCGT
The DNA here is from genome assembly GCF_053592075.1 of Nonomuraea sp. NPDC002799. Taxonomy (NCBI): domain Bacteria; kingdom Bacillati; phylum Actinomycetota; class Actinomycetes; order Streptosporangiales; family Streptosporangiaceae; genus Nonomuraea; species Nonomuraea sp. NPDC002799. The sequence goes on along the minus strand of NZ_JBSFVA010000027.1, from coordinate 107,754 downwards.
TCCAGCGTCTCGCCTGGTACGAGGCGGTGCGCACGTTGTCGCTCGGCGCGGCGTCGGAGTCGGGACGGTACAAGGGCAAGTCGGCTTATCTGCGGAAAAGGTTCACCGATGAGCAGGCGGACGTCGCGTACGACCATCTGGGGACCGCCGGGGAGGCGTCGTCGGCGGGGTTGCTCTGGCTGCTCTCGTACGGGGGGCAGGTGAACACGGTCCGGCCGGAGGCGACCGCGACGGTGGAACGCGAGTCGATACTGAAGGTGATCCATCTGGCAAGCTGGGACGAGGGGCAGGACGGGGCGGCGCAACTGGAGTGGGTGCGGCGGTTCCACCAGCGGACGTTCGCGGGAACGGGCGGGGTGCCGGTGCCCGGGGGCAACTGCGGCGGCGCCTACATCAACTACCCGGACATCGACCACTCCGACCCGCGCTGGAACACGTCAGGGGTGCCGTGGTCCACGATCTACTACGGCGCCAACTACGGACGGTTGCAGCGGGTGAAGGCGCGCTGGGACCCGCGGAACGTGTTCCATCACGCGTTGTCGGTCCGGCCGGGGTCCTGAGCCGGCTCTTGACCGGCGGCGCTTAGATGGAAACAGTGTATCCATCTGGGGGTGACGATGGCGTGGGACGTGATCGTGGCCGGAGCCGGGCCCGGCGGGCTGGCCTGCGCCATCACCGCGGCGGGCGCCGGCGCGCGGGTGCTGGTGCTGGAGAAGGCCGGCGACATCGGCGGCGCGCTGCCCTACTCGGGCGGGCACCTGTCGGCGGGCGGCTTCTCGGCGCAGCGCGCGCGGGGCATCGACGACGACCCCGACCGGCACTACGCCGACATCGTGCGCATCAACCGGGGAACCGGGCGCGACGACCTCACCCGCCTGTCGCTGGCCGAGCAGCCCGCGGTGCTGGAGTGGCTGTTCGAGGCGGGCTTCACGCCCGACCCGGGCACGCCGCGCATCGTGTACGGGCACGAGCCGTACACGATCCCGCGCACCGTGCACGCCGCCGGGACACCGGGCGGGCCCGCCGTGCTGGCGGCGTTGCGGCGGCTGCTGGAGCCGTACACGGACGGCGGGGCGGTCGAGGTGCGGTGCCGGACGGCCGTCGCGGACCTGCTGGTGGAGCGCGGGAGCGTGGTGGGCGTCAGCACCGGCGACGGGCGCACGTGGCGCGCGCCGGCCGTGGTCCTGGCGACCGGCGGGTTCGGCTTCGCGCCCGAGTTGTTCGCCGAGCTTGAGGGAGTGCCGCTGACCACCTCGGCCGCGCCGACCTCGACGGGCGAGGGGCTGCTGATGGCGCGTCGGGCCGGTGCGGGACTGCAGGGGGCGGGGAGCTACATCCCGACGTTCGGCGGGCTGCCGCCGCACGTCGACGGCGACCCGCGCGTGGACTGGCTGCACCGGCCACAACTCGTGGCGCAGGAGCGGCCGCCGTGGGAGATCTACGTCGACCGGCGCGGACGGCGCTGGATCGCCGAGGACGAGCCCAGCATCGACCGCAAGGAGCGGGCCCTCACCGGCGTCGAGCGGATGACGTTCTGGATGGTGTTCGACGCGAGGGCGCTGCGCGAGTCGCGGCCCATGGTGCACGGGTGGAGCCCGGCGGAGCTGGCGCGTGCCTGCGGGCGGCGGCGCGGCCTGCACCGGGCCGCGACCCTGGCCGAGCTGGGCGCGCTCGCCGGCATCTCGGCGGACGGGCTGCGCGCGCAGGTGCGGCGGTACAACGAGGCGGTGGCGCGCGGCCTGGACGAGGACCTCGGCCGGCGGCACCTGCCCGCGCCGATCGCCGAGCCGCCCTTCTACGCGATCGAGAACCGTCCTGTCACGCTCATCACGTTCGCCGGCGTGGACGTCGACGACCACCTGCGGGTACGGCGGGCCGACGGGAGCGTTCTGCCCGGGTTGTACGCCGTGGGCGAGGTGATCGGCTCCGCGGCGGTCAACGGCAACGCGTTCTGCTCAGGCATGTGCCTGACTCCCGCGCTGGCGTTCGGCAGGCTGGCAGGGCGGGCGCTGGCCGCGCCGGTAGCCGGGCGCGGCTGACCGGCCCGTGAGCCGGGCGCGGCTGACCGGCCCGTGAGCCGGGCGCGGCTGACCGACCGGCTTCAGCGGGTGAAGCGGAAGCCGAGCCCGCGCAGTTTGGCTGAGCTGACCTGGGCCTCGGGCAGGCGGATCTCGGCCCGGTAGGTCAGCTCGGGCAGCCCTTCGGCGGCGCAGATCGCGGCGAAGACCGCGGCGTTCGCCGGCGGCGTCACGGCGTCGGGGTAGGCGTTGAACACGCCGGTCAGCCGCTCGGTCACCAGGAAGTCCAGGGCGGCGGCCGCGTCCCGGTAGTCGATGCGGTACAGCAGCGCGCCGGCCGCGAACGGCACGCTGCCGCCCAGCCGCTCGTGCGCGAACCGCACCCGCGCGGGGTAGTCGAGGTCGTCAGGATGGCCGTACACGTCGGGAATGCGCAGCACCGCGCCGCCGGGCGTGGCCAGCACCGCCTGCTCGGCGGCCACGAAGGAGCGCGGGGAGGCGTCCGGGTCGTCGGTTGCGGGGGTCGTCTCGTCGATCAGCGGGCCGGTGCCGCTGCCGTACACAGAGCCTGAGCTGGTGAAGACGACGCGCGGGTGCACCGAGACGGCGGTGCGGGCGGTGGCGACGAGCGTGTCGGCATACTCGGTGACCCGCGACGCGGCGTCGAAGGCTTTGCCGAGGCGGGGGCTCACGGTCAGCGCCACGGCGTCGGCGCCTTCGACGGCCCGCGCCACCGCCGCACGGTCCGCACCGCGCAGGACCGCGACCTCGGTGCAGGCTTTGCGCAGCTCGGGAACGCGGGCGGGGGTGGTGGTGGTGCCGGTGACCTCGTGCCCGGCCTCCGTCCAGCGCCGGGCGAGCTCCAGACCGACGTGCCCGCACCCGATGACCGTGTACCGCACCCACTCGACCTCCGCGTTGGGAAACTCTGTTCCATTCTGGCGAACGTACTGTCCGAGGGCAATGCGCTCAGGAGCCCGGACGTACCACGCGCTGCGGAATCGTCGTCTGTGCGGCCCGGCCGGTCCGCAACATGGCGGGGGTTCGGCGACTCGGCGCGGTCAGGCGGATGGCGAGCACGGCGAGCGGTGGCAGCGGCAGGATCAGGTGGATGGCTCCGGCCAGGCGCTGATCGGCCAGGACGTCGGTGGCCGGGACCGCCGTGGCGTACCAGTCGGCGGCCACCTGCGGGCCGAACAGGAGGGCGGCGCCGACGCCGAGCTGGACCACCGTGACGGCGGCCAGGAGCCAGGCGCGGGCGGGCGCCGGGAGCGGGCGGGGCAGCGGGTCCACACCCGTCACCACCCAGAACACCAGCAGGCCGGCGCCGAGGAAGAGCAGCGCGGTGAGCAGGTGGGGGGCCCAGCCGGACAGGGACCAGGCCAGCCAGTCCGTGCCGTACAGCAGAAGGCCCGGCAGGGTGCTGACGGCCAGCAGGAAGGCCGGATGAGTGACGACGCTCCCCGAGCGGGTGGCGGCGCCGGGGCGGCGGGCGGCGAGGGTCGCGGGGGCGCCCAGGCAGAGCAGGACGGGGACGATGACGGAGAGCACGACGTGCTGCAGAGCGTGTACGGACGGCATGGCGCGGGCGTAACTGGCGACGCCGCCGAGCAGGACGAGCGCGGCCAGCGCCAGACCGGCGTACCAGGCGATCGTGCGGGCCGCCGGCCAGGAGGGCCGCCGGCGCGCCCAGAGCAGGTAGCCGATCGCGGGCGGCGCCAGGAGCAGCAGGATCGTCGTGTCCAGGCGGACCTCGGTGATCAGGCCGCCCAGGCTGAACGGGGCCGGCGGCGACCCTCCGTGGCCGCCGGGCGGCGGCGTGCGGGACAGGCCGACGGCCAGGCCCATCGCGACGGCCATGACGATCACCTCGCCCGCCGCCAGCCGGACGAAGGTGTGGCGCACGCTCCGCCGGGCGACGCCCTGGACCGTACGGCGGCGGTGGTTCCAGCCGCACCAGGCCAGGACGGCGAGGGCGACGGTCTTGGCCACCAGGAGCAGGCCGTACGAGGTCTCCCAGAGGTCGGCGGGCGTGTTCAGCCGCACCCACGCGCCCACGACGCCCGACAGCGTCACCGCCGCGAAGCACCACAGCGCGACCGCGCTGAACCTCGGCAGCACCACCGCCAGGTGCTGGGAGCGGCGGAAGTGAACGAGCACGGCGGCCAGCCCGCCGACCCAGACGGACACGGCCAGCAGGTGCGACATCAGGGCGGAGATCGCCACGTCGTGCTCGCCGGCGGAGGCGGCGTGGCCCACGTACGCGGGCGGCAGGAGCGCGAACGCGGCCAGTGCCAGCCGGATCCAGCCCGGCACGCGGGGCAGGAGCGTGAGCGGCACCAGCGCCGTGGCGATGATCAGTACCGCCAGCAGCGCCTGCGTCTGCGGAACCGACGTGCCGAAGCCCACCAGGTCGGGCACGGCCAGCAGGTGCGTGAGCGGCATCGGGATCATGCTGGACACGGTCAGCAGGTAGCTCATCGCGGCGCAGGCCGCCAGGCCCAGCGCCCACCAGCCGGCCGCGCGGGTGCAGGCCGCCGACTCGGGCGAGGCGGCGGGCGCGAGGAGCGCGGCCAGCAGCGTTCCCACGCAGGCGACCCCGCACACGTCGAGGCAGAACCGCGACAGCGGCAGGCCCCAGTCGGTGAGCGGGCCCGCGCTGGGCAGGCCGGGGATCTGCGTCTCCACGATGCCGCCGCCGAACCTCAGGGCCGCCAGCAGGGCCAGCACGCCCGCGGCGAGGGCGGCCACGGCATAGGTTCGTGCTCTTGTGGCGTGCCGGGGATCGAAGGGTTTCGCCGGCGCCGTCCCGCTTCGCATGTACGGGGATACGCCGGTGTTGTCGCGATGGTTCATTTTCGCCGGAATTGGTGGGCTGAAGGGCGAACCTCATCGCTCGAAGTTGCGTACCTCGTGGCATCGAACGAGATCGGAAGGAGACGTGGACATGTCGGAAGGAGCCCCGTGGGCGTGAACGCACGGAACCTGAACGCACGGAACCTGATCGCCGGCCCGGCCGGACAACCCACCGGCCCGCCGCCGCAGCCGGCCCGCCCGCTCACGCCGGGCCCGCGCCCGATCCCCCGGGCCCCGCGCCCTGCCGCTCCGCGTCCGGTCGCCCCGCGTCCGGTCGCCCCTGTGCCGCCTCCGGGCACGCCGCCGCCGATGGCCGCGGTGTTGTCGCCGGTCGCGCCGCTCGGCCGGCCACTGGTGTTCCGGCCTCGGCGTTCTCCGGTGGCCCCCTGGTGATGTGCTGGTGATGTGCTGGTGATGTGCTGGTGACGTGCGCCGCGCGAGGGGGTGTGGGCCGCGGTCCGAGGTGTGCGGGGGTCAGGAAGCGAGGGTGCGGGCCAGGGCGTGCAGCGTCTCCACGGGGGTGCCGGGGGGCGGGGAGACGCGCAGCACGGGTTCGCGCAGGTCCAGGGGTGCCCGGCCGGTCGGTACGACGCTGACCAGCAGGGACGCCGCGGCCGCCCGCGCGGCGGCGTGTTCGGCCGTGTCTCCCGGTGGTGGCCTGAGCGTGACGAGCGCGGACGGCTCGTCCAGTGGCTCGGCCACGCGCCAGCCGCCGGCCCCGTCGAGCAGATCGCGTGCCGTGCTGCCGAGGTCGGCCAGGTGGGCGTGGACCTCGGACGGGCCGAGCTCGTGATGCTCCAGGACGGCCACGCCGAGCCCGGCCCGGGCCGCGACCGCCGCCTCCGCGCTCTCGTACCGGGCCGCGCCGGGCACCGGCACCGGCCCGTCGTCCGGCGGGACGAGTCCGTCATCCACCGGGAACGGCCCGGTGTCCTGCGGGACGGGTCCGGCGTCCTGCGGGACGCATCCGGCATCCAGCGAGACGAATCCGGCGGCGGTGGGAGCGGGGGGCGCAGCCTCGGGCCACCGGTGGCCGCCGAGGGCGGGGGCCGCGGCGTCCATGGCGGAGGTGGGTGCGGGCACGATCAGGAAGCCGACGCCGCGCGGGCCGGCCAGCCACTTGCGCGAGGTGCCCACGTACGCGCTCGCGCCCGTCCCCCGTACCTCCACGTGCCCGAGTGACTGGCAGACGTCCAGCACCAGCGGGACGCCGCCAGCGCGGCACAGCGCTCCGATCTCCGCCGCCGGTTGCACGACCCCGCGGTGGGAGGCGATGTGAGAGACGATCACGAGGTCCAGCCCCGCCGCCAGCCTGGCCCGCAGGCCGTCCAGGTCGAGGCGGGCGTCGCCGTCCACCGGCAGCTCGACGAGCTTCCAGTCGCGGTCGGCGGCCAGGCGGCGCAGGAGCATCAGGGTGCTGCCGTACTCGGTGCGCGCGAGGCCGACGCGGCTGCCCGGGGGCAGGCGCCAGCCGCCGAGCAGGGCCGCCATCGCCGCCGTTCCGCTCTCCAGGAAGGCGACGTCCCCGGGGCCCGCGCCGGCGAGCGCGGCCAGGGCCGATCGTGGCGCGGTGAGATCCGGGACGGCCGCGTAGCCGCCGCGCTCGCGTTCGCGCCGCAGGTGCCCGACGACGGCGTCCAGGACCCGGTCGCTGGGCACGTTGCAGCCGGCCGCGTCGAGATGCCCGGCCGGCATCACGCCGCGCGCCGCCCGCCAGCTCCGGGCGACCCGCGCGGATCGCCTCATCCGGACACCCCCGCCCGGCCCGACGCTCCCGTCACCCGCACCCGACCCGGGACCGTCACGAACACCCGACTCGGGACCGTCGCTCACACCCCGGCCAGCACCGTCGCGCACACCCGGGCCGGGACCGTCGTTCACACCTGGGCCAGGATCAGGGTGAAGTCGCCGTCGGGGTCGGTGTAGTCGCGGCGTACGGCGAACCCCGCGCCCTCCAGCTCCTCCCGCAACCCCTCCGGCCGGAACTTGGCGCTGATCTCGGTACGCATCTCCTCCCCCGCCGCGAAGTCCACCACCAGCCCGAGCCCGCCGACCCGCACCCGCATGTCGCGGGTGGCCCGCAGCCGCATCTCGACCCAGTCGTGGCGCTCGTCGTACACCGCCACGTGCTCGAACGCCTCCGGCTCGAAGTCCGCGTCCAGCTCGCGGTTGATCACCCGCAGCACGTTCCGGTTGAAGGCGGCCGTCACCCCGGCCCCGTCGTCGTAGGCCGCCACCAGCCGCCCGGTGTCCTTGACCAGGTCGGCCCCGAGCAGGAACGTGTCCCCCGGCCGGAGCGTGGCCCGCAGCTCCTTCAGGAACATCCCTCTGGCGACCGGTTCGAGGTTGCCGATGGTGCCGCCGAGGAAGGCCACCATCCGCCGCCCGGTACGCGGCAGCAGGGCCAGGTGCCGCTCGAAGTCGGCGCACACGGCCTGCACGGCGAGCCTGGGGTAGCGTCCGGCGAGCCGCTGCGCCGCCGTCTCCAGGGTGACCGCGTCCACGTCGACCGGCATGTACGTGCGCAACGTGCCCGCCGCGGCGAGCGCGTCCAGCAGCAGCACGGTCTTCTCGCTGGTGCCCGAGCCGAGCTCGACCAGCGTGTCGGCCCAGCCGGCGGCCGCGATGTCGGTGGCCCTGACCCGCAGGATGGCGAGCTCCCGCCGGGTCGGGTAGTACTCGGGCAACCGGGTGATCCGGGAGAACAACTCGCTGCCTGCGGCGTCGTAGAACCACTTGGGCGGCAGCCACTTGGGCGATGACGTCAAGCCGGCCCGGACATCGTTCTCCAGCTCCTGGCGCAGGTAGTCACGGTCGAGATGGTTGATCAGGCGCACGGTCGACTGGCTGACAGGCACGGGGCCTCCTGAGGTGAGATCACAATGGCTGGACGCGCACGTCGCCGGGGGTGACGGTCAGCAGGCTCCGCTCGGGAACGGCCTGCCATCCGGGCAGGTCGTCGAGCGGTTCGCTGGCCACGAGCACGCCGTCGGGATGTCGGTGGTAGAAGAGGGTGTCGCCCCAGACGGTGGCGGCGAGTGACTCGCCGTCGCAGGCGAGCAGGTTCAGGCGGGCGACGGGATCCTTCGCGCCGGCGTGGACGACCACCTCGGCCAGCGCCTCGGGCAGGCCGAGCCCGGCGCGGGCGCGCTGGAACACGGCGGCGGCCACCCAGGCGGCGTCGCACGCGCTCTCGGCCCCGTCGGCGAGAGGCCGGACGGCGTCCCGCTCGACGCGGCCGTTGTGGCTGAGCAGCCGGTGCCCGTCGAGGAACGGCGCGGTGGCGCTCTCCTCGATCGGCATGCCCGCGGTGGCCGAGCGCACGGCCGCCAGCAGGCAGGTCGAGCGGGCGACCGCGGCGAGCGCGGGCAGGTTGGCGTCGGCCCACATGGGCACGGCCCGGCGATACCGTACGGGCTCGGGACGGGCGGGGTCGTACCAGCCCATGCCGTAGCCGTCGGCGTTCATCATCCCCTGCCGCTGGCGGCGGGGCGCGTAGGACTGTTTGAGCAGCCCGTGCTCCGGCTCCTGGATGAGCGAGCTGAGCGAGCGGGCCGCGCCCAGCCAGGCGGCGTGCCTGCACACCTCAGACCAGCTCCGATCGCGCGCAGCGGAACCCGGTGAAGATCTGCCTGCGGATCGGATAGTCCCAGTTCCTGAACGTGGTCCGCACCGCCGCCGGGTCGGCCGCCCACGAGCCGCCGCGCAGGACGCGGTACTCGTGACCGAAGAACACCTCGCTGTACTCCTTGTACGGGAAGCTCCGGAAGCCGGGATAAGGCTGGAACCAGGAGGACGTCCACTCCCACACGTCGCCCACCATCTGCTCGGCCCCGTACGCGCTGGCCCCCGCCGGGTAGGCGCCCAGCGGCGCGGGGTGGGCGGAGAGGTGGCCGAGGTTCGCCCGGCCGGGGCCGGGGTCCTCCTCGCCCCACGGGTAGCGGCGGGCCCGGCCGGCCTGGGGGTCCCAGCCGCAGGCCTTCTCCCATTCGGCCTCGGTGGGCAGCCGCTTGCCGGCCCAGCGGGCGTAGGCGTCGGCCTCGTACCAGCTCACGTGCTGCACCGGCTCGTCCATCGGGACGGGCTCGACGCGGCCGAAGCGGGTGCGCGCCCAGGAGTCGCCGTCCCTGGTCCAGAAGAGGGGGGCCGAGACGCCGCTGCGCTGACGCCACTGCCGGCCCTCGGCGGTCCACCAGCGCGGATCGTCGTAGCCGCCGTCCTCGACGAACGCCGCGTAGGCGCGGTTGCCGACGGGCAGGCGGTCGATCCAGTATCCGGGCACGTCCACCTGATGGGCGGGACGCTCGTTGTCGTAGGCCCACGGGAGGGTGGTGGTGCCCATCTGGAAGGCGCCCGCCGGCACGTGCACCTCTTCGGGGCCCTCGGCGCGGCCCGGCGGCAGGTCGCCCTCGCGGACGAGGCCGGGCTGCCCGGACAGTTGCAGCGTGGCCAGCATCGTCTCGTCGTGCTGGTGCTCGTGCTGGATCACCAGGCCGAACACGAACCCGTCGCGGTGCAGCGGGGACGGGCCGTCCAGGTCGATCGAGTCGAGGACGTCGAGCACCCGCCCGCGCACGCCCTCGATGTAGCGGCGGGCCTCCGCCGGGCTCAGGATGGGCAGGCTGGGGCGGTCCTTACGGGGGGTCTTGAAGGCGTCGTAGATGTCGTCGATCTCGGGACGCAGCGGCGTGATGCCCCCGGCCTCGCGCAGCACCCACAACTCCTCGTAGTTGCCCACGTGGGCCAGGTCCCACACCAGCGGCGACATCAGCGGCGAGTGCTGGCGCAGCAGCAGGTCGTCCTCGGCCTCGGTATAGGCGAGCGACCGGTCGCGCACGGCGATGAGGCCGGCCGCGATGCGTTCCTTCGTGTCGTTCATTGCCGTCCTTCGTCGTCGTCGTCGAGCCAGGCCGGGACGCGCGGTCCCGTCGTCACATCGATCGGTCCGGCCGCCGGGGAGCCGCCCGTCGTCACATCGATCAGTCCGGCCGCCGGGGAGCGGCCCGGCGTCACATGGTGGTCGGCGAACGCGGCCACCTCACCGGCCAGGCCGGGGCTCGCGCCCAGGCGGGGCAGCGCCTCCAGCGTGGCGCGGAAGCACACCTCGGCGGCCCGGCGCAGGCGGGGGTCGGCCAGCCCGCACCGCGCCGCTTCCTGCCACAGGTCGCGGTACGGCTCCACCGCGGCCATGGCGGCGTCGGCGGCCCGGTCGTCGGTGATGAGGGCGCAGGTCACCGCCACGCAGACCGGCCAGTGCGCCGGCTGCTGGGCGTCGAGGTAGCGGATCTCCAGCCAGCCCCTGGGCCGCACCGGGGGGAACAACGTCGTGGCGTGATAGGCCAGATCCTCAACCGTGGGACGACGCCCACCGCCTTCCAGCCCGGCACCGCGTCCCGGGCTGCCGCCCTCCAGCCAGTCGCGGAACGTGGACCCGTCGCGAACCGTCCGGAAGCGTTCCTCGTCCTCGCGCACCAGCATGAGCCGGGCGTCCAGCAGATATTCGGCCCAGTCGGCGGCGGGGTCGCCCGAGGCGGGCACGAGCGCGGTCCTGGTGGCGTCGAGATGGTCCCAGACGGCCTGGCGGCCCGACATCCAGCCGCACGGCCGGCCGCCGCTCAGCGGCGAGTTGGCGAAGGCCGCCGTCAGCACCGGGCCGAACGCGTGCGCCCGCTCCCACCGCTCCGCCGGCCGTTCGCCGAGGTCCAGGTTGACCTGGATGGACGCGGTCGAGCACATCATCAGCGCTCCGTACGGCAGGCCCAAATATGCGGCCATCGCCTCGTAGCGGGGCAGGTGGAGCTGGCGGCGGGCCGGGCGCACCGGATCGAGGCCCACCCCGCCCAGCGCGAGCCCGGCCGCGCGCAGGCCGTCGCGGACGGCGGCCACGTCGGCTGCCGCGCCGGAGAGCGCGTCCGGCAGCGGGCCGGCGGGACCGGACAGTTCGAGCTGGCCGCCCGGCTCGAACGTCACCCGGCTGCCTCCCGGCAGCGCCACGGGCAGCGCCCGCTCGATCCTGGCCACCGGGACCTGCGCGGCCACGGCGGCGCTGTCGAAGACCAGGAACTCCAGCTCCACGCCCACCTGGTCGCCGGCGGAGGGGCGGAAGCACTGGCGCGCGTACTCCTCCACCGCCGAGGTGTCACGCAGCGGCGTGCCCTCGGCGGTCAGGCCGATCATCGTCTGCCTTTCGCGTGGCGCATGGGTCTATAGACCCGCGAGCCGCGCGAGCGTTACAGATTTTCTGTGTAACGGATGGGGCCTGACCGGAACTAGGTCATATGGGGCGGCCGATCGGAGCGGGCGAGTTCGGGTGCGATGAGGTGCTCGAGCTGCTCACGGACTATCTCGAAAAGGCACTTTCCGCCACGGGAAGGCGGGGGGTGGCGAACCATCTGAGCGGGTGCCCGGTGTGCTCGGGCCGGCTGGCGCAGGTGCGGGCGACGATCGCGGTGCTCGGCCGCCTGCGTGAGGGCGTCATCCCCGAGCCGGTCCTCATCGAGCTACGCGAGAGCTTCCGCGACCCGTGACCACTCATGACCGCCATGAGCGCCCCGCCGCGTCACGGCCTCTCCGCCACGACCCCCCTCACGGCCTCCGGCGCTCGCGGAAGGCGGTCATGAGCCGGTCGCGAACGTCGGCGGAGAGCTTCTCGGCGGGCGGATCGGCGAGCACGCCGATGGTGGCGCGGAACTGGTCGAGGTAGCGCCCGCACCCCTCACAGCAGGCCACATGCGCGTGGACGCCCTCACGGGCCGGCTCATCGAGGGCGTCTTCAAGGTAGGCGGTGAGTAGTTCTACCAGTTCGTCGCAGGTGAACCGCTTCACGACGTACCGCCCTTATCCTCCGAGATGAACCGTTTCACTTATTGTGACGGCTGAACGGACCAGAAGCAGCCCGCCGGCTATTCTGGTTGTCTCACCGACTCGAAGTAGCCGGCGAGCCGGCCCCGCACCGCCATGCGGGCACGATGCAGCAGAACCCGCTGGTTGGCCGCGGAGATCCCCAGGATCTCGCACACCTCGTCGGAGGCGCATCCTTCCACGTCACGCAGGGTGATCACGATGCGCTGCCGGGGTGGCAGCCTGCCCAGAGCCTCGGCGATCAGCCCGCGCACCTCCGAGGTCAGCGCCACGACCTCGGGTGTCGGCCACGCCGCGGCCAGCTCCTTCCAGCCGCCCAGCGGCACGAGGCCGTCGGCCGCGGACGGGCCGCCGTCCAGCTCCAAGGCGCTCCACGGGAGCGTGCGGCTCTCGCGCACGCCGCGCTTCTTCGCGGCGTTGATCAGGATGCGGTAGACCCAGGTCTTGATCGAGGAACGGCCCTCGAAGGCGTCGATCCCGCCGATCACCGCCAGCCAGGTGTCCTGGACGACCTCCTCCGCCGAGTGGTCGGTGGACACGTAGGACCTGGCCACCCGCAGCATGCCCCCGGACCAGGAGTCGAGCAGCGCCGCGAACATCGCCTCGTCGCCGGCGCGCAGCGCCGGCAGGACGACGTCGTCCGGCGGCAACCCTCCGCCCGCGAAAGACCCCACGATCGTTTCCCCTCCGGTCGAACGCTGGGACGTCCACCACATCAGGCCGAGCCGAATCCCGGATCCCGGCCCGCGCCCGGGACGGCATCCACAAGGCTAATGTCCGCCACCGACACTCTTACTCCCCAGTAGCTGGGCGAGTTGTGAGGATTGTCGGAAATTGGCACCCAAGGGAGTCGCGCGAGAGGCGTCGCGCCTTAGCTTTTAAAGCAGTCGCTTGACTTACGCCAACTCAGTCGGTTAACTAACCTCTGACACGGTTGTCAGACCGGAGGAGGGGGCCGCGGTGAGCCAGCGCGACGGACGCCGGGTGGTGAGGCCGGCCGCCAAGAGCGCACGGGCCGAGCAGGTGAGCGCGACGCGGGAGCAGCTCCTGACGGCCGCCGAGCGGCTGTTCGCCGAGCACGGCGTGTTCGCCGTCTCCAACCGTCAGGTCAGCGAGGCCGCGGGGCAGGGCAACAACGCCGCGGTCGGCTACCACTTCGGCGCCAAGGCCGACCTCGTCCGCGCGATCGTGCGCAAGCACGCCGCGCTGATCGAGCGGATACGCGCGCGGATGGTGGCCGAGACCGGCGACTCCATGGAGGTGCGCGACTGGGTGGCCTGCCTGGTACGCCCGTTCACCGAGCATTTGGCGGCCCTCGGCAGCCCCACCTGGTACGCCCGGTTCGGCGCCCAGGTGATGACCGACCCCGCGCTCCGCGAGATCATGAAGGACGAGGCGCTCACCTCTCCCTCGCTCCACCGCATCCTCGACGGGCTCAACCGCTGCCTGCCCGCGCTCCCGACCGAGGTGCGGGCCGAGCGCGACGACATGGCCAGCCAGCTCATGGTCCACGTCTGCGCCGGCCGCGAGCGAGCGCTCGCCGAGGGCACCCCCACTCCCCGCGCCACCTGGCACGACGCCGCCACCGGCCTGATCGACGGCATCGCCGGGTTGTGGCTGGCCCCGTTCACCACCGTCCCCGCGGCCGAGGACGGCACGTCCAATCGGAAGGAGACCAGTCCATGACGGTTACGTTCGACCCCGCTGAGGTGCCGGAGTTCCCGATGGCCAGGGCGGCGGGGTGCCCGTTCGACCCGCCGCCGGCGCTGCGGGCCCGGCAGGACGCGGGCCCGCTCACGAAGGTGCGGTTGTGGGACGGCAGCACGCCGTGGCTGGTGACCCGCTACGCCGAGCAGCGGGCCCTGCTGGCCGACCCGAGGGTCAGCTCCGACATCACCCGCCCGGGATACCCGGGCCAGACCGCGGTCCCGGCCGACGGCTCCCCCATCAGCTTCATCCTGATGGACGACCCCGAGCACGCCCGGCTGCGCCGGATGGTGACGGCGCCGTTCACGATCAAGCGGGTGGAGGCCATGCGGCCGGCCGTGCAGAAGATCGTGGACGACCTCATCGACGATCTGCTGGCCGGCCCGAACCCGGTGGACCTGGTCGAGGCGTTCGCCCTGCCGGTGCCCTCCCTGGTGATCTGCGAGCTGCTCGGGGTGCCGTACGCCGACCACGACTTCTTCCAGGCCAACAGCAAGACCATCATCAACCGGGACGCCACGCCCGAGCAGCGCACCGCCGCCTTCGGCGCGCTGGCCGGCTATCTGGACGGCCTGGTGGGCGAGAAGCTCGCCCACCCCGGCGACGACCTGCTGTCCCGGCTGGCCGAGCGGGTCAAGGCCGGTGAGCTGTCCCGGCGGGAGGCGGCGCCGATGGGCGTGCTGCTGCTGATCGCCGGTCACGAGACCACCGCGAACATGATCGCGCTCGGCACGCTCGCCCTGCTGGAGCACCCCGGCCAGCTCGCCCTGCTGCGCCAGGCGGACGATCCGAAACTGGTCGCGGGGGCGGTGGAGGAGCTGCTGCGCTACCTGAACATCACGCACAACGGCCGCCGCCGGGTCGCGCTGGCGGACATCGAGATCGCCGGCGAGGTCATCAGAGCCGGTGATGGGCTGATCATGGCCAACGACGTCGGCAACCGCGACTCCGCCGCCTTCCCCGACCCCGACCGCCTCGACCTGCGGCGCGACGCCCGTCACCACGTGGCCTTCGGGTTCGGGGTGCACCAGTGCCTGGGGCAGCCGCTGGCCCGCATGGAGCTGCAGGTCGTCTACAGCACCCTCTACCGGCGCATTCCCGGTCTGCGGCTGGCGGCGGATCTGTCGGAGATCCCGTTCAAGCACGACGGGTCCGTGTACGGGGTTTACCAGCTCCCCGTCACGTGGTGACCCACCAGCACACCAACGGAGGATTTCATGAAGGTCATTCTCGACCAGGACAAATGCGTTGCTTCCGGGCAGTGCGTGACGGCCGCGATGGACGTGTTCGATCAGCGTGACGAGGACGGCATCGCGGTGCTGCTCGACCCCACCCCGTCCGCGGCGCTGGCCGCCGACGTACGGCAGGCCGCGGCGGTGTGCCCGGCACTGGCCATCCAGCTTGAGGAGTGAGCCCGGCCCCTCGACCAGGCCCGCAGCGAGCGGGGGTCAGCCGTGAGCGGCGTCAGGCGTCAGGCGTCAGGCGTCAGGCGTCGATGCCCTTGCGCAGCAGTGCCCACATCCGCGCGGCGGCGACCCGCCGGGCGGGCGCCGGCCGCTTGGACAGGACGCCGGCCAGCATGCCGACGGCCAGCACCAGGTCCTCGGTGGTGAGGTCGGCCCGGACCCGTCCGGCCTTCCTGGCCTCGGCGAGCACGCCCGCCAGCAAGTGGGCCATCCGCTCGCGCACCGCGTCCATGCGCGGGTCGGCCGGAGACACGCTCACCATGTCGATGAACGCGGTCGAGCCGATGGTCTGCTCGGTCACCAGGGCCAGCACGTCGTCGAGCGTGGCGCCGGGCTCGGCGGCCAGCGCCTCCAGCGCGGCGACGCTGTCTTCGAACACGGCCAGGGCCAGGCTGAGGCGGTCGGGAAAGTGCCGGTAGAGGCTGCCCTGGCCGACGCCGGCCACGCGGGCGACCATGCTGAGCGGCGCGTCGTATCCGGCCGTGGCGAACACCTCGCGGGCCGCCGCGATCAACGCGGCGCGGTTCTCGGCCGCGGCACTGGGTCCTCTGTTCGTCCGGCGCAGGTCAGGCATGGGCGCCACGATACCAACCGGACACACTTGTCCGGATTTGATCCTTGACTCCTCGACAGGATCCGTGTCAAGCGGATACGGTGACAACCGGACAATGTTGTCCGGTCAGACGGACGATCGCCGCCGATCGAAAGGACTTGCCACGTGAGCGACCAGGCACCGCACTACCCCTTCCCCGCCCCCAGCGCCCTTGAGCCCCCGCAGGAGTGGGCCGAGCTGCGTCAGGGCTGCCCCGTGGCGCCGATCCGGCTGGCCAGCGGCGATGAGGCGCTGCTGCTCACCCGGTACGCCGACGTGAAGCAACTGCTGTCCGACCCCCGTTTCACCCATCACCTCGCCGCCGACGACGCGGCCAACATCACCTCCAACGAGTCCGGCGGCGTGTTCGGCAGCGAGGGCACCGCCGTCAAGGGCGACGCCCACCGGGAGTGGCGCAAGCTGATCGGCAAGGCGTTCACCGCCAAGCGCGTCAACGCCCTGCAGCCCGGCATCGAGGCGGAGGCCGAACGCCTGGTCGATGAGATGACCAAGCAGGGCTCGTCCGCCGACCTCACCGGCAGCCTGGGCTTCCCGCTGCCGGTGTGGGTGATCTGTGAGCTGCTGGGGGTGCCGGAGTCCGACCGTGACAAGTTCTCCTACTGGTCCGACACGCTGCTCAGCCTGACGAAGTACACGCAGGCGGAGATCGACGCCGCCCAGGCCGAGTTCGCCGCCTACATGCGCGCGCACGTCGCCGCAAAGCGCGACGAGCCGGGCGACGACCTCATCAGCGAGCTCATCTCGCTCATCGGCGCGCTCGACGGGCGCGTCACCGAAGAGGTCACGCTGATGACCGCCAAGGGGCTGCTGGTCGCCGGCCATGAGACCACCGCCAACATGATCGGCAAGATGGTGGCCATGCTGCTGGCCGACCGCACCCGGTGGGAGCAACTCCTCGCCGACCGGGCCTTGATCCGCCCGGCGGTGGAGGAATGCCTGCGCTACGACGCCAACTTCGGTTTCGGCATCCCCCGCTACATCAGCGAGGAGGTGGACGTCGCCGGCACCACGCTGGCCAAGGGCACCACGGTCGTGTGCAGCCTGTCCGCCGCCAACCGGGACGAGGACGCGTTCGAGGACGCCGGCGACATGGACCTGACCCGCTCCCCCAACCCGCACCTGATCTTCGGCGCCGGGCCGTACGCCTGCCTGGGGCAGTCGCTGGCCCGCACCGAGCTGCAGACCGTGCTCAAGGTGCTGCTCGACCGGCTCCCCACGCTGGAGCTGGCCGTGCCCGCCGACGCCCTCGCCCGCCGCGAGGGGCTCATCGTCGGCGGCCTGGAGCAGGTCCCCGTGCGCTGGTAACACGCGCCCGTAGAAGAAAGGAAGCACGACCACCATGAACATCACCGTTGACGCGGACAAGTGCTGCGGGGCCGGGCAGTGCGTGCTGCTCGCGCCCGACGTGTTCGACCAGGGCGAGGACGACGGGATCGTGATCCTGCTCGACCCCTCCCCCGCCGAGTCCCTGCACGTGACCGTCCGTGAGGCCGCCAGCGTCTGCCCGGCCGCCGCGATCGTCCTGGACGAGCGGTCTTGACCGACGTCCTGATCGTGGGCGCCTCCGCCGGCGGGCTGGCCGTCGCGGAGGCGCTGCGCCGCAAGGGTCACCAGGGCCGGCTGATCCTCCTGGGCGCCGAGGCGCATCCGCCCTATGACCGGCCGCCGCTGTCGAAGCAGGTGCTGTCGGGCCTCTGGGAGAGCGAACGGGCCCACCTGCGGCCCGAGGCCGAGCTGGCCAAGCTGGACGCCGAGTTCGTGCTCGGCGACCCGGCGGTCCGGCTGGACGCCGCCGCGCGCGAGGTGGTGACCGCCTCGGGGCGGACGCTGCGCGGGCAGAGCGTCGTGCTGGCCACCGGGCTGACCCCGGCCCGGCTGCCCGGCCAGGACGGGCTGGCGGGCGTGCACGTGCTGCGCACCATGGACGACGCGCTGGCGCTCCGCGCCCACCTGCTTCAAGGCCCTCGGCTCGTGGTCGTGGGCGAGGGCGTGCTGGGCGGGGAGGTGGTTGCCACCGCGCGCGGCATGGGCCTCGACGTCACCCTCGTCGGCCTGGGCCGCGCCGTCCTGGCCGACCAGCTCGGCGATCCGGTGGCCACGCTGCTCAGCGACCTGCACACGGCGCGCGGCGTGCGCCTGCGGCTGGGCACGGCGGTCCAGGAGCTGGTCGCCGACGGCGGTCGCGTCTCGGGGGTGCGGGTGGCCTCCGGCGAGCTGCTGCCCGCCGACGCCGTCGTGGTCGCCATCGGCTCCCGGCCGGCCACCGGCTGGCTGGCTGGCAGCGGGCTGAGCGTGGGCGACGGCGTCGAGTGCGACGCGCGGCTGCGGGCCGCCGACGGCGTCTACGCCGTCGGCGACATCGCCTCCTGGCAGCACGAGGGGCTCGGCCGCAGGCTGCGCCTGGAGAACCGGACGAACGCCGTGGAGCAGGCCCAGGTCGTGGCCGGCAACATTCTGGGCGAGGACCGTGCCTACACGCCGATCCCGTACTTCTGGACCGACCAGTACGACGTCAAGATCCAGGCCCATGGCTTCCCGTCCCCGTACGCAGAGGCGGAGATCGTGGAGGGCGACCCCGGGCAGAACCGGTTCGTGGCCCGCTACCACCTGGGCGGCAAGGTGACCGGGGTGCTCGGCTGGAACATGGCCAAGGCCGCCCGCCTGCACCGCCAAGCCCTCCTCTGAGGCGTCAGCGCGTCCGGACTCGCCATCGAGGCCGGCCCGTCCCACCGACCTCACGCCACCGTGGCCGGAGGAGGTCGAGCACCCGGCCGAGTCCCTCAACGGGCTGGCCGAGGAGACAAGGACCTGGCGCTGAAGGCGAGTAGTCCACCCAGGAGACATCGCCGATGGGTCGCTTCGGTGCCACCCGGCGCTGATCGCTACCACGTCCTGGACCTCGACGAGCTTGCTGATGCCCTCCACCAGGGCAAGATCACAGCCGCTCAGTGCGCCACGGTCCTCAACAGAACACAACGCTTCATCGACCGACACCTGCGTGCGAACGAGAAAGGTTCCGTTGATCCTCCGCACCGGTTCCCGCCCGCCGCCATCGCAGTCTTGAGTCGCTTCCTTCCTTCTTCGAACCATCACCAGGGGCCGGCGTGCCGCCGGCCGTGGCCGGGTGAACGTCGCCGTCCCTGCGATCCGTGGCGGCCGCATCCGCGCGGCGGCCGGCGAAGACCCGGCCGAGCTGAAGGAGGCTCAGGCCGAACATCAGCACGCCCAGAGGGACGTGCAGGGTCTTGGCCCCCGCGATGCCCAGCGCTATCTGTGCCAGCGTGAGCGCCAGGAACCCGGTCGCGTACCAGATGGGCCTGGGCGAGCCACCGCCTGGCCGCCACGTCAGGATCGCCGTGGCCAGGTGCACCAGCGCCACGGTGAACACCCCGTACGCCGCCACGCTGTGCCAGGTCCGCCCGCCGGGCGAGGACAACAACAGCCCGGCGGTGACCGGCGCGGCGAAGAGGGCCACGGTCTGCAGGATGATCGCGATACGCAAGAACACGGGTGACTCCTTGACGACTGCGAGACGGCGACGATCGGCGTGCCGTATGGGGTCTCAGTAGTCCGACGACGCAACCGCTGGAAATGTGAGGCGGCGCGGCAAACCTCACATTTCGGTACGATGTCTCGCTCAACGGGCGAGGGCAGAGGCGACCCGAGGGAGCAGCCGGCACCATGACCACCGCATCCGATCCAGGCTTGAGCGTGATCACGAGCGAGCGGCGTCAGCTCATCAATCTCGCCTACCGGCTGCTGGGCTCCCTGGCCGACGCCGAGGATGTCGTCCAGGAGACCTATGCCCGCTGGTACGCGATGTCCCGGCAGCAGCAGGACGCCATCGCCTCCCCCGGCGCCTGGCTGACGACGGTCGCCGGCCGCATCTGCTTCGACCTGCTGGGCTCCGCACGGGCCCGGCGGGAGCGCTACGTGGGCGAATGGGTCCCCGAGCCGCTGCCCGACCGGGCCGAGTGGCTGGGCGGGCCGTCCGGCGGCGCGGCCGACCCGGCCGACCGCGTCACCCTCGACGAGTCGGTCGGCATGGCCTTCCTCGTCGTCCTCGAATCGATGACCCCGGCCGAACGCGTCGCGTTCATCCTGCACGACGTCTTCCGCTTCCCCTTCGCCGAAGTGGCCGGCATCGTCGGCCGCACCCCGGCGGCCTGCCGCCAGCTGGCCGCCTCGGCCCGCCGCCGCGCCGGCGCCGCGCGGGCTCCCGCGACTCCGGCGGCCCAGCGGGCCGGCGTCGTCAGGGACTTCAAGCAGGCGTGGGAGGCCAAGGACATCGACGCCCTCATCGGCCTCCTCGACCCCGGCGTCACGGCGGTCGCGGACGGCGGCGGCCAGGTCAGCGCCGTGTTCCGCCCGATCGAGGGCAGCGAGCGGGTCGCCCGCCACACCCTCGACATCGCCGGCCGGGTGCCCGGCCTGACGCTGCTGGAGCGTTCGGTCAACGGTCAGCCCGGTCTGGTGGCTCAGCGGGACGGCGTCACCGTGATGGTGGTGGCGTTCGACGTCGTCGGCGACCGGATCAAGCGGGTCTGGGCGGTACGCAACCCCGACAAGCTCCGGCCGTGGACGGCGGGTTAGTCCACCGGCCACGCCGGTCGCAGGCCGCAGGCGGCCGGCGGGCCAGGGCCCGCCGTCGAGCGGCGCGGCATCAGGGCCGGGGTGACGGCGAAGCGGACCGAGGCGGTGCGGCCCTGGACGCGTTCGAGCAGCAGCCGGCCCGCCGTCCGGCCCATCATGGCGCCGTTCTGGTTGACGCTGGTCAGCGAGAGGTGGGCGAGCGCGGCCGGCCGGGTGTTGTCGTAGCCGGCCACGGACACGTCGGCGGGAACGGACAGGCCGTCCTCGTGCAGCGCGGACAGCGCGCCCAGCGCGGCCAGGTCCGCCCCGGCGAAGATGGCGGTGGGGCGGGGCGTGCGGGCCAGCAGCTCGCGGGTGCCCCGGTAGCCGCCCTCCTCGGTGTAGGAGGTGAGCGCGACGGCGATCTCACCGGCCAGCCCGTGCTCGCGCATCACCCGTTTGTAGGTCTCCAGCCTGATCGTGTGCAGCAGGTCGCCGGGTCGGGCCCGGCTGTGGTCCCGGTGCCCGATGTGGGCGATGCGGCGGTGGCCGAGCGCGATCAGATGCTCGACGACCAGCTCGGTCCCGGCCTCGTCGTCGTCCAGGACCGAGTCGTAGACCCCCGACCGCTCGTGGCGGCCGAGCACGACGGTGGGAGTGGCCTCGGCGGTCTCCTCGATCTGCGCCCTGGAGCCCAGCGGGGCGATCATGAGGATGCCGTCCACCTGCCGGTCGACCAGCGCGTGCACGGCACGGCGTTCGGCGGCGTGGGTGACGGCGGCCGCGGATCCCGGCGCGGCGCCGCTCTGCACCATGATGACCTGGTAGCCGGCCGCCCCGACCTGCGCGGACAGGCCCTCGACGACGTCGGGGAAGAACGGGTTCCTGATGTGCGCCATCAGCACGCCGATGGTGAACGTGCGCCCGCGCATGGCCCGCGCGGCGGCCCGCGGCCGGTAGCCGAGCTCGTCGATGGCGGCCTGCACCTTGGCGCGCATGGCGGCGCTCACGCCGTAGGCGTCGCGTAACACCTTGGACACGGCGGTGGTGGAGACCTGCGCGTGACCGGCCACGTCGGCGATCGTCACGTGCCGCCGCTCCCGCATGGCCATGGCGCCCCTTCCTGCGACGACAGAGCTCAGGGCGGAGCCTTCATGGGTAACGTTACCCATTGTCTCCCGCATTTGCCACGGCGATCGAGGGGCTGAGCGTTGGATAACAATGAGGACCGTTCCTCAGATTCACTCTTGACGGGTCCGCGCGTAACGCCTACGTTAACTCGCATCGGGGGTTGTTAAAACGTTTCAACGAACCCGGAGGGGCGTTGTGAAGACCTCTCGCCGCACGCTCGGGACGGCCCTGGCCGTTCTCACGATGGCGACCCTGACCTCCTGCGGCTCGGGCTCTGAGCCCGCGGCCGACGGCGCGGTCACCCTGTCCTTCCTCGTGGACAACAGCCAGGGAACGGTCAGCACGGCCAAGGCGCTCACCGACGCCTTCATGCAGGCCAACCCCAAGATCAAGATTGAGACGGAGACGCGGCCAGGAGGCAGCGAAGGCGACAACATCGTCAAGACCAGGCTCTCGACGGGCGATATGTCGGATGTGTTCTGGTACAACTCGGGGTCGCTGCTCCAGGCGCTCAACCCGGCGCAGTCCATGGTCGACCTCACCGGCGACCCCGTGCTGGCCAACGTGCAGAAGGACTTCCTGCCCGTCGTGACGCAGGCCGGCAAGGCGTACGGCGTCCCGGCCGGCACGGTCACGGGCGGCGGCATCCTGTACAACCGCAAGGTCTACGAGAAGCTGGGCCTGCAGGTGCCCAAGACGTGGGCCGAGTTCATGGCCAACAACGAGAAGATCAAGGCGGCGAAGATCGCCCCGGTGATCAGCACGTTCAAGGACACCTGGACCTCCCAGTTGTTCGTGCTGGGCGACTACTTCAACGTGCACACCGCCGTGCCGGCCTTCGCGCAGGAGTACACCGCGGGCAAGGCCAAGTTCGCCACCACCCCGGCGGCGAGCGCCGGCTTCCAGCACCTGGCCGAGGTGCACGCCAAGGGCTACCTGAACGAGGGCTTCGGCTCCGCCACCAACGACCAGGGCATCAAGATGCTGGTGGAGGGCAAGGGCGCGCACTACGCGATGCTCAGCTCCGCCCTGCCGCCGGTGATGGCCACGCTGCCGCAGGCCGGCACCGACGTCGGCTTCTTCGGCATCCCGGCCACCGACGCCGCCAAGGACGGCGCCACCATCTGGGAGCCCGCCGCCGTCTACATCGCCAAGACCACCGAGAAGCTGGACGCGGCCAAGAAGTTCCTGGCCTTCATCGCCACGCCGGCCGCGGCCGACGCGGTGACCAAGGCCGTCCCGCCCACGGGACCGTACCGGATCGAGGGCTCGAAGCTGCCCGACGACGCCATCCAGGCGGCCAAGGACCTGCAGGTCTACATCGACGCGGGCAAGAGCGCGCCGGCGCTGGAGTTCCTCTCGCCGGTCAAGGGTCCGTCGCTGGAGCAGATCACCGTCGCCGTCGGCTCCGGGCTGACCCCCGCCGCCGAGGGCGCCGCGCAGTACGACAAGGACGTGGAGAAGCAGGCCAAGCAACTGGGGCTCGCCGGATGGTGACCCAGCAACACGCCGGGTCCCGCACGGGGCCCGGCTCTCCCCCGCGTCACCAGGCCCGGCGGCCGGCCAGGGCCCGCAGCGCCTATCCGTACGCGCTGTACCTGCCGGCCGCGATCGTCTACCTGGTGATCTTCCTGATCCCCACGGTGATGGCGTTCTACTTCGCGCTGACCCGCTGGACCCTGTTCGACAGCACCTTCGTCGGCCTGGACAACTTCCGCGACTTCCTGGCCGAGCAGAACCTCAGCATCGGCTTCGGCAACACCCTGATCTACGCCGTCGTCACCAGTGGCCTCAAGGTCGTGCTCGGGCTGCTGCTCGGCGTGCTGCTCACCTCGAAGTTGCGGCTGCGCGGCTTCCTGCGCTCGGTGGTCTTCTTCCCCACGCTGGTCTCCACCGTCGCCGTCGGCATCACCTTCAGCGTGCTGCTCAAACCCGACACCGGCCTGGTCAACAAGGCCCTGGCCGTGGTCGGCGTCGACGGCGGCGACTGGCTCGGCGACGCCACCACCGCGCTGTTGTCGGTGGCGCTGGTGGACGTGTGGAAGGGCGTCGGCCTGGCCACCGTCATCTACATCGCCGGCATCCTGTCCATCCCGCAGGAGTACCACCAGGCGGTCGCGGTGGACGGCGGAGGAGCCTGGCACCGCTTCCGGCACATCACCCTGCCACTGAGCTGGCCGGCCACCTACTCGGTGATCATCCTGTCGTTCGTCGGCGGGCTGCGCTCGTTCGACCTGATCTGGACGATGACCAGAGGCGGCCCCGGCTTCACCAGCGACACCATCGCCTCGATCATCTACAAGCAGTACCAGGCCGGCTTCTTCGGCCTGTCCACCGCCGGGAACGTGCTGCTCTTCCTCGTCGTCACCGCCATCGTCGTCCCGCTCAACTACTTCCTGGGCAAGAGGCAGGTCGCCGTATGAGAGCACTCCGACGGTTCGGCGCGGAAACGGTCGTGCTCGTCCTGGCCACCGTGATCTTCCTGATCCCGTTCGCCCTCATGCTGCTGACCGCCGTCAAGGACCAGACGCAGGCCACCGACCTCGACTTCGCCTGGCCGGCGAACTGGCCGATCGTCGAGAACTTCATGGCCGTGATCGAGGCGCGCGACTACGTGCTGCTGCGGGCCTACGTCAACAGCACGATCATCACCGTCGCCGCGGTCACCCTGCTCGTCGTCTTCGGCGCCATGGCGGCGTTCGTCCTGCAGCGCCGGCCCGGCAAGGTCGCCAAGGCGGCCGACTTCCTGGTGCTGACCGGGCTCATCATCCCGCCGGCGGTCGTGCCGACCATCTGGCTGCTGCAGGCGCTCGGCCTGTTCAAGACCCTGCCGGGGATGATCCTGGCCGAGACCGCGTTCAACCTGTCGTTCGCGATGTTGTTGTTCCGGGCGTTCATCGCGGCCATCCCGCGCGAGCTGGACGAGGCCGCCCAGATCGACGGCTGCGGCGGCCTGCGCCTGTTCTTCCGGGTGATCTTCCCGCTGCTGCGCCCGGTCACCATCACGGTCATCCTGGTCAGCTCGGTGGCCATCTTCAACGACTTCGTCAACCCGCTGTACCTTCTGCCGGGGGACGACAACGCCACCGTGCAGGTCACCCTGTACAACTTCCAGAGCCAGTACAACACCCAGTGGAACCTGCTGTTCATGGACATCGTCCTGATCACGGTGCCACCTCTGCTGCTCTTCATCTTCTTCAACCGCAAAATCGTCGCCGGCATGACCGCCGGCGCCATCAAGGGATAATCCGAGGAGCATCTTGCCGCACGTCACATCGCCTGTTTTCGAGCACCACCGCGACACGCTCGGCATCGGCGAAAGCACACCCCGCCTGTCCTGGATGGTCACCACCGACATCCCGGAATGGACCCAGCAGGCGTACGAGATCGAGCTCAGCGACGGCACGGCCACCGGCCGCGTCGAGTCCCCGGACACGGCGCTCGTCCCGTGGCCGGGCGCGGAGCTCGGCTCCCGCGACCGGCGCGGCGCACGCGTGCGCGTCCACGGCCGCGACGGCTCGGCCAGCGACTGGAGCGAGTGGTCCTGGGCCGAGACCGGCCTGCTGCGCCCCGCCGACTGGCAGGCCGGCGCGGCCGGTCCCCCGCGTGAGCTGCTGGGCCCGCCCGACGGCCCCGCGTTCCTGGTCCGCCGCGACTTCACCCTCCGCGGCCCCGTCGAGCGAGCCCGCCTGTACGTCACCGCGCACGGCCTGCACGAGACCGAGCTCAACGGCCAGGTCGTCGGCGACGACGTGCTCGCCCCCGGCTGGACCAGCTACCACCACCGGCTGCGCTACCGCACCCACGACGTCACCGCCCTGCTCCGCGAGGGTGCCAACACCATCGGCGCCACCCTCGCCGACGGCTGGTACCGCGGCCGCATCGGCTTCGAAGGCGGCAAGACCAGCCTCTACGGCGACCGCCTCGCGCTCATCGCCCAGCTGGAGATCACCTACGCCGACGGCTCATCCGACGTGGTCACCACGGACGGGGGCTGGCGCTGCGCCCCCGGTCCCGTCACCGCCGCCGGCCTGTACGACGGCGAGAAGCACGACGCCCGCCTGCTGCCCGCCGGCTGGTCGGAGCCCGGTTTCGACGACGGCTCCTGGACCGCCGCGGACCTGCTGGAGCACGACCCGGCGCTGCTGGTCGCGCCGACCGGGCCGCCGGTGCGGCGGGTGGAGACCGTCCGGCCGGTGGCGACGCTGACCGGACCGGACGGGGAGTGGATCCTCGACTTCGGCCAGAACCTGGTGGGCCGCCTGCGCATCCGCGTCGAGGGACCGGCGGGCCGCACCGTCACGCTGCGGCACGCCGAGGCGCTGGAAGGCGGCGCGCTGGCGCTCCGCCCGCTCCGCCACGCCACCGCCCTGGACCAGTACACGCTGCGCGGCGACGGCCCGGAGGAGTGGGAGCCCCGCTTCACCACGCACGGCTTCCGCTACGCGCAGATCGACGGCTGGCCCGGCGAGCCGGGGCCGGACGCGGTCGAGGCGGTGGTCTGCCACACCGACATGGAGCGCACCGGCTGGTTCGAGAGCTCAGATCCCGCGCTCAACCGGCTGCACGAGAACGTGGTGTGGAGCATGCGCGGCAACTTCGTCGACCTGCCCACCGACTGCCCGCAGCGGGACGAGCGGCTCGGCTGGACCGGTGACATCCAGGTCTTCGCGCCGACCGCGAGCTTCCTGTACGACTGCTCGGGCGCGCTCGGCTCCTGGCTCGCCGACCTGGCCGCCGAGCAGGCCGAGCTGGGCTCGGTGCCGCACTACGTGCCCTGGATCCCGCTGCTGTACCAGGCCGCGCCGGCCGCCGCGTGGGGGGACGCCGCGGTGGTCGTGCCGTGGACGCTGTACGAGCGGTTCGGCGACCCCGGCATTCTGCGCAAGCAGTACGCGAGCATGAAGGCACACGTGGACCAGCTCGCCGGGCTCGCCGGCGACAACCACCTGTGGGAGGAGGGCTTCCAGTTCGGCGACTGGCTCGACCCCACCGCCCCGCCGGAGCGCCCCTTCGAGGCCCTCACCGAGACGGCCCTCGTGGCCACCGCCTACCTGGCGCACTCCGCCCGGCTGACCGGCCTCGCCGCCGAGGCGCTCGGCCACGCGGACGACGCCCGGCACTACGGTGAGCTCGCCGGACGGGTGCGGGCCGCCTTCGTCGGGGCGTACGTGCCGGAAACCGGCACGATGACGAGCGACGCCCAGACGGCCTACGCGCTCGCCCTGCGGTTCGGCCTCATCGAGGAGGACGCGCGCCGCGCCGCGGCCGAGGACCGCCTGGTCGAGCTGGTCAGGGAGAACGGCCACCGCATCGGCACCGGCTTCGTCGGCACCCCGCTGATCTGCGACGCCCTCACCGACGCCGGGTACGGCGACGACGCCTACCGGCTGCTGATGCAGACCGAGTGCCCGTCCTGGTTGTACGCGGTGTCGATGGGCGCCACCACGATCTGGGAGCGCTGGGACAGCATGCTGCCCGACGGCAGCGTCAACCCGGGCGAGATGACCTCCTTCAACCACTACGCCCTGGGCGCGGTCGCCGACTTCCTGCACCGTGTCGTCGCCGGCCTGGCCCCGGCCGAGCCCGGCTACCGCCGCCTGCTCGTCCGTCCCCGGCCCGGCGGCGGGCTGACCCACGCCCGTGCCACCCACCGCACCCCGCACGGCCAGGCGGAGGTGAGCTGGGAGCGCACCGGCGACCAGTTCACCCTGCACGTGCTCGTCCCGCCGAACACCACGGCCGACGTCCACCTGCCTAGCGACCCCGGGCAGCCCGTCCAGGTGGGGGCCGGGCGGCACGTCTTCCACTGCTCGGTCCAGAACGCCTGACCCCGACCGGAGCCCGGCCCTCCCGGGCCGGGCGCCGGGTCCACTCCGCCGGCCGGGCCGGGCTGCGGGTCCACTCCGCCGGCCGGGCCGGGTTCACTCCGCGGGTCGCCGCGCGAGGAACACGAACTCCCCGCCGGGCCGGTCGGGGGCGTCGCGGACCTCGCGCAGCGTGTACCCGTGCGCGGCCAGCGCCGCCTCGACCTCGTCACGCTCGCGGAAGCGCAGCGTGGAGTCCGACGTCAGCACCTGCCCGTCGGCGAAGACCCAGGTGCCCCGGAACGTCACCAGCGGCCCGCTGACGTCGATCAGGTCGTACCACGTCTCCACCGCGCCGACTCCGTCGACCTCCTCGACCCGGTGGGACTCCTCGCGATTCCAGTGCAGCCAGGCGCGTCTCGCCGGCACCCGGGTCTCGAACACGAGGTGCCCGCCGGGCCGCAGCGCGTCATGGATGCCGCGCAGCGTGCCCTCCCAGTCCTGCGGCTCGACGATCGCCTGGGCCACGTTGGCGGTCATGGTGGCCAGGTCGGCCCGCATCGGGGGCAGGCCGGTCGCGTCCCCGTGGATCCAGCGCACCCGCTCGGCGCCCGGCTTGGCCCGGGCGACGTCGAGCGAGGCGCCGGCCGGATCCACCCCCGTCACGTCGAGGCCGCGCGCCGCCAGCAGGACCGCGAACGTCCCCGTGCCGCACCCGACGTCCAGCACGTCGCGGGCGCCGAGCTCGGCGGCGATGGCCGCGTAGACCTCCAGGTCGCCGCGGTCGGGGTCGGCGGGTCGTAGATCGCGGCCAGCAGGGGATGTTCGAAGACGTCGTCGCTCATGGGGCCACGATAGGGCCGAGCCGGCCGGTCAGCGCGGCAGGTAGGCGTGCCAGGTGCCCGGCCGGGCCGCCGGCACCGGCCTGTGCTCCCAGCCCAGCAGGAACGGCGCCGCCGACCGGCCCCGGTCGACGGCGGCCACCCGCTTGCCCGCGCTCTGGGCGGCGCGCACGGGGGCGGGCGTCG
Organism: Nonomuraea sp. NPDC002799; assembly: GCF_053592075.1. Taxonomy (NCBI): domain Bacteria; kingdom Bacillati; phylum Actinomycetota; class Actinomycetes; order Streptosporangiales; family Streptosporangiaceae; genus Nonomuraea; species Nonomuraea sp. NPDC002799. The sequence continues at coordinate 79,695 of NZ_JBSFVA010000027.1, read as the reverse complement.
CCGGATCGCGCGGCCAGCGCAGGATCGTGTACGACTCGCAGCCCACCCGGTAGGCGATCATCGCCGCGTGCTCGCCGTACACCAGGCAGGGCGGGCGCAGGTCCGCGGCGCGCAACGCCTGGGCGATCCGGACGTCGGCCTGACGCATGGCGACCCGGCGGCCGGCGATCTTGTCCAGGGTGCGGCCCTGCAGCGCGAGTTGCGCCAGCACGCCCACGGTCACGAGGCCGCAGACGGCCAGGCGCGGCAGCCGCCCGCGCGGGCTCCGCAGCAACCAGAGCACACCGTGCGCGATCGGGAGCGCCAGCAGCCCGTACGCCGGCAGCAGGAAACGGGGCGCGGCGTAGCCGACGAGGAAGACGTAAGGGACGCAGAGCACCAGGCCCACGACGGCCGGCAGCGCGGAAGCGGCCAGGCGTTCCGAGCGGCGCGCGGCGTACAGGCCGAGCAGGACGAGGATCGGGATCGTGCTCAGCCAGAGCAGCCAGGGCAGCGGCACGGCCCCGCAGTGCGCGGGCGGCCGGCACAGCAGCGGCCCGTTGAGCGCCCGGACGTGCTCCGGCAGGGAGAAGTGCAGGCCGGTCTCGTTCGCCGCGCCGGCCGCCTGCCAGCGGGCGACCGGGCCGCCGAAGCGGGCCCAGCCCTCGGCGATCCAGTCGGCCCAGCCCGCCGTCAGGCCGGCGGCGAGGGCGAGCGCCGTCCTGAGCCGCCGCCACGCCGGTCTGGCCAGCGCCACGGCCAGCGGGAGGACGAGCCAGACGCTGTCCGGCGGGCGCAGCAGCGCCACCGCGGCCACGCTCAGCGCCAGCCCGATCAGCGGCCCCCGCCCGGCGTCCGGCCGCGCGCAGCGCAGGAACCAGCCGACGGCGGCGACGGAGCCGAACGCCACCCACATGTTCGGCATCGCCTGGCCGCCGTAGAACAGCGACGACCACAGGGAGCCGAACAGCGCGGCGGCGAGCGGGACCGCCGCCCCGGCGCGCACCTTCAGCCAGGTGCCGAACGACGCGTACAGGGCCAGCGCGGACAGCAGCGCCAGGTAGGCCCGCAGCGCCTCCGTCGATGAGGTGACCAGCACGACCGGGGCGACGACCCAGGTGATCCCACGGGCGCGCGGCGCGATGAACTCGGCCGCGGGCACCCGCGGATCGACCTGGCTGACATAGATCGACTCGTCCCACCCCAGGCCCATCCCGGGCGTGACCACGACGAGCTGGACGATTCCGTAACCGGCGGCCACCAGGATCAGCAGGGCCCGCCACGGATCGGCGCGCGGCCGCGTAAGTGCTCCCACCGGCCTTTCCTAGCGCGGGCCGCCCGGCGAGCGCGGGTGGGCGGGCGACACTTGCCCGAACCATCGACTCCGGTTGCCCGGTCAAGCGGCGGAGGACAGCAGTGCGGAGAGCTTGTGCAGGCCGCGTGAGGTGCGGGCCTTGACGGTGCCGAGAGGCACCCGCAGCCGCTCGGCGATCTCCTGCTGGGTCAGCTCTCCGTAGTAGGCCAGCTCGATGACCTGGCGCTGCGCGTGCGACAGCTCGGCGAGCGCCCGGCGGATCCGGTCGCGGTCGGCCAGCTCCTCATCGGGGGTGCGCCCGGGCGGTGTCGCCGTCTCGGCCACGGCGTCCAGCGGCACCGTGCTCAGGCGGCGGACGCGCAGGTGGTCGACGGCGCGCCGGTGCGCGATCACGAAGAGCCAGGCGGCCTGGCTCCTGGCCGGGTCGTAGCGCTCGCGCGAGCGCCAGACGTCGGCGAAGACGACCTGCAGCAGGTCTTCCACGTCCTGGGGTGAGATGAAACGCCGCAGGTAGGAGCGGATCGCCGGGGCGTGCGCGCGGTAGCAGTCGCTGACGGCCTGCTCGTCGCTGACGGCTCCCCGGTGTCCGGCAGTCGAAGTCTCATGCATAGCCTGTCCCGCCCCCTTGACCAAAAATCTACTCAAAACTTATTCATAGCGGATGGCGCGGGGCGGCACAACGTCATCGCGGGCAAGACACTTTCAAACGATCGTCCGCCTGATTTGGGACATGGCCTCGCGGAAGGTCCGGACCCTGATGGCGCCCGCCGGGAGGTCGTCGCGCCAGCCCGGCCCGCCCACGATCACCTGGCAGGACGGGCGCAGCCGGGGCAGCGTCGCGAGGGGCGCGGTGTCGCCGGTGGCCGCCTGCTGCGACCAGACGAACACCGCCACCGGGCCCAGCCGGCGCATCGCGTGGGCCAGCGCGGTGTACGGGGTGCGGGCGCCGAGCACACGCGTCCGCACGCCCTCCTCGCCCAGCCCGGCGGCCAGCGCGTGCACCGGCAGGGTGTGCTGCTCCTCTTCCGCGCAGGCCAGCAGCACGGGGCGGGCGCCGTCCGCCGCCGGGTCGCGGGCCAGGCGGTGCAGCGCCGCGTGGATCCGGTCGGACAGCAGGTGCTCGACGTCGATGCCCGTGCCGCTGTCGTCCTGCCGCCGGCAGATGCCGTCGAAGGCGGGCAGGACGAGCCGCTCCCACGTCCACTGGACGCCGCGGGCCGCCAGGGCGCCCTCCAGGAGGGCGGAGACGGCGTGGCTGTCGAGCATGAACGCGGCCCGGATGAGCGCGGACGCGGTGCCCGGCGCCGCACCGGACGCGCCGGCGTCCGCGCGGGCCGTTCCGGCGCCTGCGCGGGTCGATCCGGCGCCTGCGCGGGCCGTTCCGGCGTCCGCGTGGGCGGTTCCGGCGTCCGCGCGGGAGGGGTCGCGCTCGCGTCCGCGTGGTGTCGTCAGCGCGCGCTGGGCCGCCTCCGCGGGCGGCAGGCCCTCGGCGATCAGCCGCTTCATCTCGCGCAGGCGGCGCAGGTCGGCGGCGTCGTAGCGCCGGTGACCGCCGGGGCTGCGGCGGCTCGGGCCGAGGCCGTAACGCAGGTTCCAGGTACGCAGCGTGGGTGCGGGCACGCCGAGCTGCCGCGAGACGGCTCCGATGCCGTACCCGGCGTCTTCTTCGCTCACCTGCGTGCCCTCGTCTCGCGCGGTCGTGCTCCCTTGCCGGGACTCCTGTGACCATCCTTTCGCGATGTGCGGACCGCTGGATGCAACCGGTGGCGCGGTGCCTGCGAAGACCTAGGTAGCGACGAAGGAGCTGGGTCCATGACAACCGTGACCTCGCAGACCGGCCAGGTGCGCGAGCTGGTCGACCAGCACCTGGCCAAGCTGCTCGACCAGCGGATCGCCGAGCTCGGCTTTCTGGGCGAGCGGGGCGTCGAGCTGGTGCGCCACCACCTGGCGGGGTTCGTCCGCCACGGCGGGAAGCGGCTGCGGCCGGCGTTCGTCTACTGGGGGCACCAGGCGGCCGGCGGCACCGGCGAGCAGCTGGAGGCGGTGCTGCACGCGGCCTGCGCGGTCGAGCTCGTGCACGCGGCGGCGCTGCTGCTCGACGACGTCATGGACGAGGCGCCGTCGCGGCGCGGCCGGGCCGCCGCGCACGTCGCGCTGGCCGACGAGCACCGGCGGGCCGGCCTGAACGGGAGCGCCCGGCGCTACGGCGAGTCCCAGGCGAGCCTGCTCGCGCTGCTGGCGCTGGCCTGGGCCGACGCCGCGCTGCTGGGCGTCGGGCCGCACCTGCCGGACGCGCTCGACGTCCTCACCAAGCTCCGGGTGGAGGCGGTCTGCGGGCAGCAGCTCGACCTGGCCGCCACGGCGAGCGGCACCGTGGACGTGGAGCGGGCCGCCGCCATCGCCGTCTACAAGTCGGCGAAGTACACCATCGAGCGGCCCCTGCACCTGGGGCACGCGGTGGCGGGTGGCCGTCCGGAGACGCGGGCGGTGCTGAGCGCGTACGCGCTGCCGCTCGGGGAGGCGTTCCAGCTCCGCGACGACGTACTCGGCGTCTTCGGCGACCCCGGCCGCATCGGCAAGCCCACCGGCGCCGACCTGCGCCAGGGCAAGGCGAGCTACCTGCTGGCCAGCGCCCGCAAGCGGTCGGGCCCGCGCGGGACGGCCCTGCTGGACTCCGTCCGCACCGAGGAGCAGGCACGCGCCGCCCGCGAGCTGATCGTCGCCTGCGGCGCGCTGGAGGCGTGCGAGCAGCGCATCGCGCGCCTGACGGAGGAGGCGGTCACGGTGCTCGGACGTGCGCCGGCTCTCCCGGCCGACGCCCGGGACGCGCTGGCCGAGCTGGCCGTCCTGGCAACCGACAGGAGCAGTTGATGCGCCGTCCCATCCCGGCGACCCCGCAGGAGCACTCGATGCGCCGTCCCGTTCTCACGATCGACAGGAGCAGTTGATGCCGCGACGTGGTGCTGTCGTCGTGATCGGCGCCGGTCTGGCCGGGCTGGCGGCGGCCATCCGCCTGGCCGCCGCCGGGCGGGAGGTCGTCATCGTGGAGGCCAGGGACGAACCCGGCGGATGTTGCGGCACGGCCCGAACCGGCCCGTACCGGTTCGACGTCGGCCCGTCCGTGCTCACCATGCCCGGCGTGCTCGCCGGCATCTTCGGCGCCGCCGGGGAGGAGTTGCGGCACTGGCTGCCGCTGCGCCGCCTGGACCCGGCCTACCGGCTCACCTTCCACGACGGGTCGCGGCTGGACGTCCTGCCGGAGCGGGAGGCGATGGCCGAGCAGGTACGCGAGCTCTGCGGGCCCGCCGAGGCCGGCCGCTACCTGCGCTACCGGCGCCTGCTCGGCGAGTTGTTCGACGCCGAGTGGCCCGCGTTCATCGACGCGGACATGACCAGGGCGGGCGCGCTGGCCAGGCCACGCGCCCTGGCCAGGATCGCGGCGCTCGGCGGCTTCCGCAGGCTGGACCGCCTGGCGGCGCGCCACCTCACCGACGAGCGGCTGATCATGGCGCACACCTTCCAGGCCCTGTACGTGGGGTTGTCGCCGCAGCGCGCCCTGGGCATCTACGCCGTCATCGCGCACATGGACACGGTCGGCGGCGTGTACTTCCCGGAGCGCGGCGGCATGCACGCCATCCCGGCCGCGATGGCCACCCTGCTGGAGAAGCTGGGCGCGCAGCTCAGGTACGGCACCCGCGCCCGCACGGTCGAGACCGACGCGGCGGGCGTCACCGGCGTGCTGCTGGCGGACGGCGAACGGTTGCCCGCGGCCCAGGTGATCGTCGCCTGCGACAGGTTCGCGGCCCAGCGGCTGCTGCTGCCGGGACGAGCCGCCGACTGGCGGATGCGCCGGCCCCGGTACGCGCCTTCCTGCCTGGTCGTCCACGCCGGCCTGGACCGGCCGCTCGCCGGGCAGGCGCACCACACGGTGCATTTCGGCCGTGACTGGCGAACCACGTTCGCCGCTCTGGAGGCGGGCCGGCCGCAGCCCGACCCGAGCCTGCTCGTCACCCATCCCACCTCCGACCTCGACGCCGCACCCGCCGGCCACGCCACGCTCAGCGTCCTGGAGCCGGCTCCCAACCTGCACGGCGACGACTGGACGGCGCTGCGGCCCCGGCTGGAGGAGCGGCTGCTCGGCCGCCTGGCCGCGCTGGGCTACGGCGACCTGTCGGGCGCGCCGCGCCTGGTCCTGGACCCGCCCGCCTGGGCCGCGCTCGGGCACAGCGCGGGCACCCCCTTCGCGCTGGACCACCGTTTCACCCAGACGGCGTGGCTGCGCCCGTCCGGCGCCGCCCGGCGGGTGCCCGGGCTGCACTTCGCCGGCATGCACACCGCTCCAGGCGTCGGGGTTCCCCCGGTGCTGATCTCCGGTCGGCTCGCCGCCGAACGCGTACTGAAGGACAGCCGTTGACCCTCACCGCGAGCTACGAACGCTGCCGCCGGCTGCACTCCCGCTACGGCCGCTCGTACTATCTGGCCACGCTGCTCCTGCCGGCGTGGAAGCGCCGGCACGTGCACGCCCTGTACGGTTTCGCCCGCTACGCCGACGAGATCGTCGACTCCTTCACCATGACGGCCGACCGGCGGGCCGCGCTCGACGATCTCTGCGCCAAGACGGCCCGCGGCCTGGCGGGCGAGCCCGTCGAGGATCCGGTGCTGCCCGCGTTCCTGCACACCGTGCGCTCCTTCGGCATCGGCCACGGCGACGTCGGCGCCTTCCTCGCGGCGATGCGCGCCGACCTGTCCGTCACCGCGTACGCCACCTACGACGACCTGCTCGGCTACATGGAGGGCTCGGCCGCCGTCGTCGGCGCCATGATGCTGCCGGTGCTGGAGCCGCGGCCCGGCCGGGAGCAGGCGGCGCGCGAGCCGGCCCGGCAGCTCGGGCTGGCGTTCCAGCTCACGAACTTCCTGCGCGACGTGGCCGAGGATCATGCCAGGGGGCGGGTGTATCTGCCGTCCGAGGACCTGGCCAAGTTCGGCGTCGAGCCGTCCGATCTGGGGCGCCGGCGTACCGGGCCGGCGGTGCGCGACCTGCTCGCCTTCGAGGCCGGGCGGGCCCGCGACCACTACCGTGCCGCCGCGCCCGGCATCGAGCTGCTCGTCGCCTCGTCGCGGCCGTGTGTGCGGGCGGCGTACGAGTTGTACGGCGGCATCCTCGTGGAGATCGAGCGCGGCGACTTCGAGGTGCTGGCCCGGCGGGTACGGGTCCCGCGCCGCCGCAAGGCCGCCGCCTTCGCCCGCCACCTCCTGGCCTCCGCCGAGGCGGGCCGCGTCGAACGCCGGGTCCGGGTGGAACTGCCGTGACCCGGGAACGGCGCCGTGCGGTGGTGCTCGACGTCATGGGCGGCGATCATGGCCCGGCCGAGACGGTGGCGGGCGCGGTGGCCGCGTGGCGTACGCACGGCGTGCCCGTCGTGCTGGTCGGACGCGAGCAGCCGATCGGCGCGGAGCTCGCGCGGCACGGCGCCGAGGGCGAGCTCGCGATCGTGCACGCGCCGGGCGTGGTGCCCATGGCGGAGCGGGGCGCGGCCGGAACGGGCGTTCCCGGGACCAGCCTGGCGGTGGGCTGCGGCCTGATCCGGCGGCGGGCGGGCGCCGCCTTCGTCTCGGCCGGCTCGACCGGCGCCGTGGTGTCGCAGGCCGTACGGGAGATCGGGCGCGCCGAAGGCGTGCTGCGTCCCGCGCTCGCCGTGGCGCTGCCGAACCTGGCCGGGGGCGCGAGCGTGCTCGTGGACGCCGGCGCGACGGCCGATCCGACCCCGGAGATGATGGCGCAGTTCGCGCTGCTGGGCGCGGGGTACGCGCGGGCCGTGCTGGGCGTGCCCGACCCCGTGGCCGGGCTGCTGTCCATCGGCTCGGAGCCCGGCAAGGGCAACCGCCTGGCCAGGAGGGCCGAGGAGTTGTTGTCGGCGCTGCCGCTGCGCTTCCACGGCAACATCGAAGGGCACGACGTGCTGTCCGGCGTCGTGGACGTGATCGTCACCGACGGCTTCACCGGCAACGTGGTGCTGAAGAACGTCGAGGGCTGCGTACGCACCGCGCTCACCATGGTCGCCCAGGCCGGCATCGCCGAGCCGGGCGAGCTGGCCCGGGTGGCACGCCGCTACGACCCGCAGACCCACGGCGGCGCGGCGCTGCTGGGCCTGCGCGGCACCGTGATCATCGCGCACGGCTCCTCCACTTCCGACACCATCGCCAGAGCCTGCGTCGTCGCCCACGCCCTCGCCGGAGTCGCCGTGACGGCGGCCCTGGTTCCAGCGACCCCGGCTCAGGCGGCTCCAGCTCCAGCGACCCCGGCTCAGGCAGCCCCGGGTCCAGCGACCCCGGTTCAGGTGGCCTCGGCGGAGCCGGTGTGACGGGCCGGTCAGGCGAGCGGGTCGGCGCCGTTCCAGCGGCCCTCGCTCGCGTAGGGCGTGAAGCGGGTGAAGAGCTGTTCGCCGTACCAGCCGTGCTCACGCACCCGGGCGGTCACCCGCAGGTGCGCGTCGTCCTCGTAGGCGAACCGGCGCATGGCCTCCTGGTCCCGCCACAGGGAGAAGGTCGCCTGCCTGGCCAGCGGCCACTCCCCCATCCCGACCGAGGCGAGACAGCCGTCCTGCCGGCGCAGCAGCCGGTCCACCGGCGGCACCGACCGGTAGAACGCGACCAGGCGGCGCGCCCTGATCGACGCCCTGGTGAGCACGGCGACGGGGCCGCCGGCGGCGGCGCGCCGGGCGGCCAGGCGGCCGAAGGGGGCGCGGCCCGACCACGTTCCGCGCGAGGCGAGCGGGGCGAGGCGGACCTGCCAGCCTTCGTGCGCCTCCTCGCGCCACCGGGCCGGGATGGGCGAGTCCCGCAGGAACGCCTCCAGGTCCGCCTCCTGCCGCCAGACGGCGAACAGCGCCCAGCGGCGCAGGTCCGCGCCCAGCGACATCGAGCGCCCGCGCCCGGTGCCGAGCAGCCGCCAGAACGTCAGCCCGGCGGTGCCCCGCAGCAGCGGGCGGTCGAAGGCCATGTGGCGCATCGCGTCCATGGTGTCGTATCGGATGAGATGGAATGAAGCGATGGTCGTAGCGGTGGTGTCGGTCATCGTCGGCTACCTGCTCGGGTCGATCCCGGTGGCGGTGCTGCTGGCACGCGGGCACGGCTTCGATCCGCGTGCCGTCGGCGACCGCAATCCCGGCTTCTGGAACGTCAAGGAGCGGCTCGGCTGGCGGACCGCCGCGCCGGTGTTCGCCGGTGACCTGCTGAAGGGCGCGTTGGCCGGGCTGTTCGCCCTGCTGGCCAGTGGTGCGCACACCACCGGGGCCGGGGTGGTGACCGGCGCCGGCGTCGTGCCGGTGTACCTGGCGGTGGCGGCGGCGATGGCGGGGCACGCCTGGCCGGTGTTCGCGGCGTTCAGGGGCGGGCGGTCGATCCTGACGTTCGCGGGCGGGGTCGCGGTCATCTGCCCGCCCGCGTTCGTTCTCGCGGTCATGGTGCTGGTGGCGGTGGCCCTGGCGCTGCGCTCGTTCGCCGTCGGCGCCCGCGTGGCCGTGTTCGGCGTGCCGGCGCTGCAGCTTCTCTTCGTCCCGGTGGAGCTGGTGGCGGCCACGGGAGCGCTGATGTGCCTCATCGGCCTGCGCTTCGGCCAGGCCGCCCTGGCCTCCCGCCGCCACTGACCGGCGCGGTCGTCGCGGGCCGGGACGGGGCGGACGTCGCGGTTGAGGACGGGACGGACGTCTCGGGCCTGGGCGGGTAGGTGCGGCCGCGCCAGGTGCGGACCGGGCGGAGCGTGGCCTGGGTGAGGCGGAGCGCGGCGGCGGGGTCGAGGAGCGGCGACCACCACAATCCGGCGCCAGGCCGGGTGTAGCTGCCCCGCAAGGCGCCGGCCAGCAGGAGCCGCACGGTGAGCAGAGCCGCGTCCAGGCCGGTCGGGCGGCCGGCGGCCAGGCGCAGGACGGGAAGCGCCGCCGTCAGCCAGATGACGGCGAGGTCGGCCGCCTGCCATCGCGCCCCGGTCACGTCCCGCAGCGGCAGCGACCGGCCCCACTCCCGCCACAACTCGGCGGTCGAGTCGTGCATGTCGACCTCCAGCAGCGCGCCCGCGTCGAGGAAGCCCACCCGCCAGCCGCGCGCCGCCAGGAACCGGGCGAGCGCCACGTCGTCGGTCATCTTGCCGCGTACGGCCTCGAAGGCGCCGGCCTCGGCCATCGCCGCCCGCCGGAAGGCCAGGCACTGACCGTTGGCGATGACGCGGTGCGGCGGCGGCGGGTTCCGCGGGCCGACGGGGCCGAACCGGTAGACCAGCGTGGCGAGCATCGAGGCGTGCAGGGCCTGTTCGAGAGCGCCGTCGCAGGCGAACCGGGGGGCGGCGCTCACCAGGTCGTGCTCGGTCAGCTCCTGGGCCAGCGCGCCGAACAGGCCGGGCTCCGGGCGGGCGTCGGCGTCCAGCGTGACCACCACCTGCCCGCGAGCGGCGGCCACGCCCTGGTGCAGCGCCCACTGCTTGCCGACCCAGCCCGCCGGCAGGGGCTCGCCGGTCAGGACGGTGGCGCCCAGGGCGGCGGCGATCTCGGCCGTGGCGTCGCCGGAGCCGTCGTCGACCACGATGACCTCGGTGACGGCCGGGTCCGCGAGCGTGGCGCGCAGGCAGGGGGTGATCCTGGCCGCCTCGTCGCGGGCCGGGATCACCACCGAGATCGTGCCCCGCGCCCCGCGTACGGGACGCAGACGGGGCAGCCGTCGCCGGCCTCGCGCCAGCCGTGCGACGACGACGCCCGCCGCCACCGCCTGCGCGACCGTGACGCCCGCCGCAACCACCCGCGCGACGGCGAGTCCCCTCCCGGCCGGCGCCCGCGCATCGCCCACGCGCCTGCTCACCGCGATCCCCTGTCCGACCGGAGGTCGCCGAAGTCCGCGCGGACGAGGTCGGCGACGATGCGGGCGCCCAGCGTCACCATCGGCAGCCCGCCGCCCGGATGGGCGGTGCCGCCGACCAGGTACAGCCCGCGACGGGGCCCCCGGTTGCCGGGCCGCGCGAAGGGCGCCAGCCGCCCTCGGTAGGCGCTGCCGTAGATGGCCCCGCCCCACGCGCCGTACCGGTCGCGCAGGTCCGCCGGGGTGAAGACGTCGACGAAGCGCAGGCGGCCGGCGAGGTCGTGGCCGCGGGCGGCGAGCCGCTCCAGCACCAGATCCCGGTACGCCGCCACCCCCGTCCGCCACCGTCCCGGATCGCGGGCGGGCACGTTCACCAGCATCGTCCAGTTCTCCATCCCCGCGGGCGCCTGCGCGGGATCGTCGACCGCCGAGCAGCCGATGTACACGGTCGGGTCGCGCGGCGGCTCGCGCCGGTCGAAGATGTCGGCGAACTCGCGCTCGTAGTCGCCGGAGAACACCACCGAGTGGTGCGTCATCCCGGGGGTCCGCCCTTCGACGCCCGCCAGCAGCAGGAACGCCGAGGACGACAACCCCAGCCTGGCCAGGCGCCGGAAGCGCCGCCGGTCCGGGAGCAGGTGGCCGTAGAGCTCGGCGGCGTCGGTGTTGGCCACCACGACGTCGGCGGGCACGCTCTCCCCGCCGGCCAGGCGTACGCCGGTGATCCGGCCGCCGGCGGAAAGGACGGCGGCGACCGGCGTGGACAGGTGCACCAGCACGCCGGCGGCCTTCAGCATGATCGCCAGATCGTCGGCCAGGCGGGGCAGGCCGCCGGGCACGTACCAGGCGCCCTGGCCGTGCTCCAGGGCGGGGACGCAGCCGAGCGCGGCGGGCGCGCGGTACGGGCTGGACCCGGCGTAGGTGGCGTAGCGGCCGACGTACTGGCGCAGGCGGGGGTCGCGGAAGAAGCGGCGGGCCAGGCCGTCGAGGCTGCTGGCGGGGGCCACGGCCAGCAGGTCCCGCAGCCGGGCCTCGCGGGGCGGGCGGCCGAGCGGCCCGGCGAAGAAGGTGTGGCCGGCGGCCCGCAGGCAGCCGTCGGCCCACGCGTAGAAGGCCCGCCAGGCCGCCCCCTGTCCAGGGGCGAGCCGCTCGACCTCGGCGGCCATGCGCTCAGGGTCGCGGCGGGCGGTGAGGGTGCTGCCGTCGGCGAAGCGGTAACGGCACAGCTCGGCCGGCTGCACGAGGTCGCGGTCGAGGCCCAGCTCGCGGAAGAGGCCGGGCATGGTGAGCAGCGACGGGCCGAGCGAGAAGGTGAATCCGTCGCGGCGGTGCTCGGCCAGCTTGCCGCCGAGCCGCGGCAGCCGCTCGTACAGCCGCACCTGGTGGCCCTGTCTGGCGAGCAGCAGCGCGCTCACCATGCCGCCGACGCCGCCGCCGATCACCGTCACCTCTGCCATGACCGCCCCCATGCCAGCGCGGCGAGCGCGCCCATCGACATCCCGCCGGCCGCGGCGACCAGCGGGTCCGGCGGCTGGAACACCGCCGCGAAGCCGGCCGTCTCCATGACGGCCATCGTGGTGTAGACGGCCACCAGGCCGCGGGCCCGCGGCGCGTCATGGGCGATCCGCCGCAGGAGCAGCATGACCAGCGCCGAGACCAGCAGCCAGCCCGCGTAGTTGCTCAGCGGGATGCCCCGGTACGGGCCCTGTTCGGCCCACGTCCACAGGCCGAGCCTGACCATCTGCGGGTCGAGGAACAGGTCCCACGCGGTCAGCGCGAGCGCGCCCACGACCACGCGGGCCCGCCCGTCCTGCGGCGCGACGGCGGCGGCCACCCCGTACGCGGCCAGGCCCATGCCGCCCCACGCCAGCGCCACCACGACGGGCACGCCGCCGAGCCGCGGCCACAACACGTCGGTGTAGCTGTAGTCGCCGAACGGGAACCCGCTCAGCACGCCGGCCAGCTCGGCCAGGTATCCGGCGGACACCGCCGCCCCGAACCCGGCGGCCGCCCTGGCCGGCCCCCACGCGGCGGCGGCGAAGCCCGTCGCCGCGACCGCGAGCAGCACCACGATCAGGCCGGTGAACGCGGCCGGGTCCGGGCTGAGCCCGGACCTGACCTGGCAGCACACCATGGCCACCAGGGCGGCCGTCCCGAGCGTCCGCGCCGGGACGGCCGCCACGGGCCGCACCCGTACGCTTCGCGCCTCACCCACGCCCTGTCTTTCGGAAGCTCGGCCTCAGCGGATGCATCCGGGCACGGCGGGCTGGGTCAGCGGCAGAACGGCGCCATGCCCAGCACCGACTTGACCCCGCCCAGCAGGTGCTGGACGAACTGCTGGTCGCCGTCCATCGGCTCGTCGGTCCACGCCTTGACGTCGTGCCCGAGGGTGGTGAGCCAGGCCCTGCCGCCGTCGTAGTACTGGCACCAGCTCACCGGATGGTGGTCGCCGTGGCCGGGGTGGCCGAGGCTGCCGCGCACGCCCCGGGGCAGGGTGTCCTCGTCCACCTCGGCCAGCACGCGGACGCGGGTGGGATAGGGCACGAGGTTGTACCACTCGTCGGAGAAGGCCCAGCGCTGCGGCAGGCCCTGGGTGGAGGCGTCGCGCCGGTCGACGGTGACGACGGTGCCCGGCTGGTTGGCGCTGTGGTCGTAGAAGTTGGCGTTGCCGAGCAGGCCCTCGTACCAGGGCCAGTTGTACTCGGTGCCGAAGGCGTTGTGCACGCCGGCGAAGCCGCCGCCGGCCCGGATGTACTGCCGCAGCGCGGTCTGGGCGGCGTCGTCGAGGGTGTCGCGCGTGGTGCTGAGGAACATCACCGCGTTGTACGGCAGCAGCCGCCCGGCCGACGAGAGCTGGGTGACGTCCTCGGTGTAGTCGACCGCGAAGCCGTTCTCCTGGCCCAGCTTGAGCAGGGCCTTGACGGCGACGTTGTCGTCGCCCAGCGGCGGGTTGAGCCCGGGGCCGAGCGGGGTGCCGAGGTGGGCGTGGCGGGGTCCGGCGGTGCGGCTGTAGACGAGCAGGCGGTAGCCCTCGGCGGGGTCGAAGTTGCCCCAGTCGTGGTAGCAGCGCGGGTCGGTGCCTCTGCAGACGCCGTAGTCGGGGTCGCCGAGGTTCCGCGCGCCTTCCGGGGAGGCGGCGGAGCTGGGGGCGGTGACGGTGAGCAGGAGCGCCGCGGCGCCGGCGATGGCCGCGATGGAGAGGGGGGAACGTCTGACGCGCATGGGCACCTCGCGTGCTTCGATCCATCACGTGGATCGGATGGTCCACTATGAGGTCTGAGCGTAACCAGCGGCCCGCACCCGGACAAGCTCTTGCTTCACGGCCGGCCGGCGGTTATGGTGCGTCCGTTGCATGGATCTGGCGATCCACCTAGCGGACCGCTAGGGAAGCCAGGTCGGCAGGATGGCCGGCGGGATCGGACCCTTGTTCCGCCGCCCCTGACCGGCCTCCTCCCAGGCGTGGGCGAGGATCCCGACGCTGCGGCTGAGCACGAACAGCCCTCTGGCCAGCGGCGCGGGAAAGCCCAGCTCGGCGTAGACGACGGCGGTGGCGCCGTCGATGTTCATCGGGACCGGGGCGATCAGCTCCTCCACCGCCAGCGCGGCCGCGAGGTGGGCCCCGGCGACCACGCCGTCCGCCACGGCCTCGGAGACCAGCCCCAGCAGCGGGTCGCGGCGGGGATCGCGGCGGTGGAAGCGGTGCCCGAACCCCGGCAGGTACTTGTCGCGAGCCCGCCACCGGGCCACCACGGCCGCCGGGTCGCCCTCCCGGGCGATCTCGCCGAGCAGCTCGACGCACTGCTCCCCCGCGCCCCCGTGCACGTCGCCGAGCAGGTTCACGCCGGTGGCGACGGCGTTGTTGAGCCCCACCCCGCAGGTGATCGCCATGCGGGCGACCGCGATCGACGGCGCGTGCGGCCCGTGGTCCACCGACGACACCAGCGCCGCCTCCAGCAGCGCCGCCCGGCGCGGGTCCGGCAGGTCGCCGCGGAGCATGAGCCAGATCATCTCGGCCAGCCCGACCCGCCCGATCAGCTCCTGCACGGGCCTGCCGCGCAGCTCGATGAGGTCGGGCTCGATCCGCGACACGGCGGTCCCCCACCAGTCGGCCACCTCGCTCATGACGCCACCCCGAACTCGTCGTTGTGCTGGCCCAGCAGCGGCGCGGGGCCGCGCGGGCGCAGGGCGACACCGTCCACGATGACGCCGTTGCCGGTGACGGGCACCCGCCGCTCGCCGCCGCCGGGGAACGGCACGTCGGCCAGGAATCCGCGATGGCCGAGCTGGTCGAGGGCGAGCGCCTGCGGCACGGTGAGGATGCGGGCGGCGGGCACGCCCTCGCGGGAGAGCAGCTCCTCCCACTCCAGCGCGGTCTTGGTCCGCAACGCCTGGTTGAGCTCGTCGTTGAGGGCCTGCCGGTACGCCTTGCGCGACTCGCGCCCGGCGAACCTCGGATCGGCCGGCAGGTCGGGCCGCCCGACGACCCGGCACAACGTCTCGAACTGGGCCTGCTGGTTGGCGGCGATGTTCAGCGGCCCGTCGGCGGTCTCGAACGTGCCCGACGGCGCGGCCGTGGCGTTCTGGTCGCCCATGGGCTCCGGTTCGACGCCGCTGACCAGGTAGTTCGACACCGTCCAGCCCATCGCCGACAGGGACGCCTCCAGCATCGACAGGTCGAGGAAGCAGCCCGTCCCGGTGCGCTGCCGCCCGGCCAGGGCGGCGGAGACGGCGAGGGCGGCCATCAGCCCGCCGATCGTGTCGCAGATGGGGAAGCCGACGCGCAGCGGCGCGGTGTCGGGGGTGCCGGTGATGCTCATCATGCCGGACAGGCCCTGGACGATCTGGTCGTAGGCGGGGGCCCCGCTCATCGGCCCGCTCTGGCCGAAGCCCGAGATCGCGCAGTAGACCAGGCCGGGGTTGAGCTCGCGCAGGGCGTCCCAGTCGTAGCCGAGCCTGGCCAGCACGCCGGCCCTGAAGTTCTCCAGCAGGACGTCGGCGCCGGCCACCATGGTCTCGAACGCCCGCCGGCCCTCGGGACTCTTCAGATCGAGCTCGACCGACTTCTTGCCGGCGTTCTGGGCCAGGAAGGAGGCGCCGATCCGGTCCCTGTTGAGCTCGGGGTCCGGGCCGAGCCGCCGGGCGAGATCCCCGACGCCGGGCATCTCCACCTTGACCACCTCGGCGCCGAACAACATCAACTGGTAACTGCAGTACGGCCCGGCCAGGACGTTGGTCAGGTCCACGACCTTGACGCCGTCCAGTGGCAACTGCTGCATTCACGCTCCATAGGGTCAGGTCAGTGGATGGTCGAACCCGCGCTCCGACATGCGCTTGGCCGCCTCCCGCAGATCCGCGGCGAACTCCTGGACGCGGTCGTCGCCGAAGCGGACCGTGGGCCCGCTCAGCGTGAGCGCCGCCACGGTCGCGCCGGAGGCGCCCGTCACGGGGACGGCCACCGCCGACAACCCGGGCTCGCGCTCGCCGTGGCTGACCGCGTAACCGTCGCCGGCGGCCTGGGCGATCCACTCCCGCAGCCGCGCCAGGTGCTCCTCGCGGTGCGGCGATGAGCGGGCGACGCGCGCGAGCAGCCGCTCCGGCGCGTCCTTGAGCAGGATCTTGGAGGAGGCGCCGGCCCACAGGGGCAGCTCGTCGCCGACCCGCACCACGTGGCGCAGCGGCTGCGGGCTCTCCTGCTGGGCGATGCAGATCCGGTGGGTGTCACGCAGCACGTAGAGGTTGACGGTCTCCCGATGCCGGGCCCCCAGCTCCCGCATGAGCTGCACGGTCTCGGGCGGCAGCTCCCACGCGGTGCGCGCCAGGTGCGCCCAGCGCCACAGGGCCGGCCCCGCCGCGTAGCCCTTCGGCGTGGCCCACAGCAGGCCCAGGTGCTCCAGCGTCTGCAGCAGGCGCAGCGCCGTGGTCTTGGCCAGGCCCGTCTCGTCGACGACCTCCCGGATCGTCAGCGTCCGGCGGTCCTCGGTGATGAGGGACAGGATGTCGAACGCCCGCTGGACGCTGCGCACGCCACCTGAGTCTTCAGCAGACACGGGTCCTCACTTTTGCGTCGAAGGTGAACTCGCCGCTCACCCTCTCATGTGGTCGGCACGACCGGCCGCGCCGCAGGTCGCGGGGTCGGCCCTACCGTAACACCCAGTCCGCTGCACGGTCCATACGCACCACTGTGCGGAATCGCCAACCCTCTTGCCAGAACCTCGGCCGCCCTCATACCTTGAGAAAATCCATAGTGCGGTTCGCGAGAACCGTCCAGCGGATCTCTCACGGAGTCTCCATGAACGCAGTCCACGAAGCGGGATGCCTGATCGCGGGAAAGTGGGTGACCGACGGCCCCAGCTCCGACCGCATGGGCCCCTACGTCCGGCAGACCGTCAGCCGGGCCCGTACCGCGACCGACGAGGACATCGGCGCCGCGCTGAGCTACGCGCGGCGCTCGGCCAAGGCGGTCGCGCGGCTGGCGCCCGCCACCCGCGCCGCCATCCTGGAACGCGCCGCCGCCGCGGTCACCGCCCGGGGCGAGGAGTTCGCCCGGCTGCTGGCGCTGGAGCTCGGCAAGCCGCTCAAGGACGGGCGCGGCGAGATGTTACGGGTGGCCGACACCTTCGCCGTCTCGGCGGCCGAGGCCCGGGCGATCGGCGGCGAGGTCCTGCCGGTGGCGGGCTGGGCGCGCGGCGTCGGCAACACCGCGCTCACCCAGCGCGCCCCCGCCGGCCCCGTGCTGGCGATCACGCCGTTCAACGCCCCGGCCAACCTCCTGGCGCACAAGCTCGCCGCCTCCTTCGCCGCGGGCAACACCACGATCGTCAAACCGCCGCCGCAGGCCCCGGCCGTGTCCACCGCCCTGGTGGCGCTGCTGCTCGACGCCGGGATGCCGATGGAGGCGGTCCAGGTGCTGCACGGCGGCGGCGACGTCGGCGCCCGGTTGTGCGCCGCGCCGGAGATCGCCGTGGTCAGCTTCACCGGCGGCGTGCTCGCCGGGCACGCGGTGGCGCACGCGGCCGGGCCCAAGCGCGTGCTGCTGGAGCTCGGCGGCAACGCGGCCACCATCGTGTGCGAGGACGCCGACGTGGCCGAGGCCGCCCGGGTGTGCGCGCGCACCGGCTACAGCAACTCGGGCCAGAGCTGCATCTCCGTCCAGCGCGTGTACGTCCAGCGCGCCCGGCTGGCGGAGTTCGTGGCCGCGCTGACCGCCGAGGTGAAGGGCCTGACCGTGGGCGACCCGCTCGACCCCGGCACGGACGTCGGCTCGATGGTCGACGACGCGGCCGCCGAGCGGGTGGTCACCTGGACCGCGGAGGCCGTCCGCGACGGCGCCACGGTCACGACCGGCGGCGAGCGCTCCGGCTCGGTCATGGCGCCGACCGTGGTGGCCGGGCCGCCGCCGCACGCGCGGGTGGTGCGCGAGGAGGTCTTCGGGGCGCTCGTCGCGGTGCTCCCCTACGACGGCTTCGACGAGGTGATCGAGACCTGCAACCGCAGCTCGTACGGGCTGCAGGCCGGGCTGTTCACCCACGACGTGCGCCGCATCGTCACCGCCTGGCGCGAGCTGGAGGTCGGCGGCCTGGTCGTGAACGGCTCCTCCAACTTCCGGCTCGACCACGTCCCGTTCGGGGGCGTGAAGGACTCCGGCATCGGCCGCGAGTCGCCCCGCTGGATGATCGAGGACTTCACCGTGACCAAGACCCTGCTGCTGCGCGGCCTGACGATCTGGGGAGAACAGTGACCACCACGGCCGCCCACGCGCTGGTCGCCCAGCTTGAGGAGCTGGGCGTCGAGTACGTCTTCGGCACCTGCGGGCACACCAACATCGCCGTCCTGGACGCGCTGGCCGACAGCCGCATCCGCTTCGTCATCGCCCGCCACGAGCAGGCGGCGGCGCACGCGGCCGACGGCTACGCCCGCGCCTCGGGCCGGCCGGGCGTGCTGCTCGTGCACGTCGGGCCGGGCCTGACCAACGCCGCCACGGGGGTGATGACGGCGGCGCTCGACTCGGTGCCCCTGGTGGTGATCTCCGGCGACATCCCCTCCTACTACCACGGCCGGCATCCGCACCAGGAGGTCAACCTGCACGCCGACGCCGACCAGACGTCGATCTTCCGGCCCTTCGTCAAACGGGCCTGGAGCGTGCACCGGGCCGAGGACCTGGGCCGGGTGACGGAGCGGGCCTTCTTCACCGCCACGACGGGCCGGCCGGGAGCGGTGCTGGTCAATGTGCCGATGGACGTCTTCTCCCGGCCGGCGGCGCCCTACCCGCCGATCAGCCGGGCCGCGCCGCCGGACCTGCCGCCCGCCACCGCCGAGCTGATCGCCGCGGCGCTGGCCGCGGCCGAGCGGCCGCTGATCTACGTCGGCGGCGGGCTGCGCGAGGACGCCGGCGCGCTGATCGCGCTGGCCGAGCACCTGGACGTGCCCATCGCGCACTCGCTGATGGCCAAGGGCACCGTGCCCGACGCGCATCCGCTGGTGCTGGGCATGACCGGGTTCTGGGGGCTGGAGCTCACCAACACCTACGCCCGTGAGGCCGACGTGGTGCTGGCCCTGGCCACCCGGTTCGCCGAGACCGACGCCAGCTCGTGGGATCCCCGCTACACCTGGGACTTCACCGACAGCATGCTGATCCAGGTCGACATCGACCCGGCCGAGATCGGCCGGAACTATCCGGCCGCGATCGGAGCGGTCGCCGACGTGCGGCTCGCGGTCAAGGCGCTGGCCGCCGCCGTCAAGTCCCATCCGCAGGCCGAGCGCCCCGAGCTGCGCGGGCGCATCCACGCGGCCAGGTCGGAGCTGTTCGCCGCCAGCAGGCGCCGGGGGCTGAGCGCGGACTTCCCGCTCCGGCCCGAACGCATCCTCGCCGACCTGCGCGACGCGCTGCCGCCGGACGCCGTGCTGGTGACGGACGTGGGCTGGAACAAGAACGGTGTCGCGCAGTGCTACGAACTGCCGCCCGAGGGCCGCTTCGTCACCCCGGGGGGCGCCTCCACCATGGGGTTCGGGCCGGCCGCCGCCGTCGGCGTCCAGCTCGCCCGGCCGGAGGCGACCGTGGTCGCGCTCATCGGCGACGGCGGCATGGGGGCTCAGCTCCCGGCGCTGCCGATGGCCGTCGAGCAGGGCGCCCCCGTCGTCTTCGTGGTCATGAACAACAGGTCGCACGGCACGATCTCCGACCTGCAGTCCACCTACTTCGGGCGGAGCCACGGCTGCGACTTCACCGGCCCCGGCGGGCTCCCGTACAGCCCGGACTTCGCCGCGCTGGCCCGCGCCTGCGGCCTGGACGGGCACACCGTCGGGGCGCCGGAGGAGTTCGGCGTCGCGCTGCGGGCCGCCGTCGCGAGCCGCCGGCCGGCGCTCATCGACGTCCCGATGGTCAACGAGCCCGTTCCGACGCCCGGGCACTGGAACATCAAGGACATCTACCAGGGCGTCTTCACCGACTGAAACCGTTGCGCGTTCGATATTTCCTCAGCGACTCCCTGACGTTATAACGAACGTACTAGTTCGTGAATTAAATCTCACCACCCCCCTACGAGGTGAACCGTGCGTTTCACGAAAGTCTCCATCGCAACCGCGGCCCTGATAGCACTCGCCGCCTGCGCTCCTCCCGGCCAGCAGGCCGAGACCGGAGCCACCGCCACCGGCCCCATCAAGATCGCGAATGTCAACGCGCAGAGCGGGCAGCTCAGCTCGCTCGGCCAGTGGGAGCACAAGGGCGTCAAGCTCGCCATCGAAGAGGTCAACAAGGCGGGCGGCATCAACGGCCGGCAGATCAAGCTCGACCTGTTCGACAGCCAGGGCGACCCGACCGTCGGCACGAACGTGGCCAGGAAGATCGCCAGTGAGGGCTACGTCGCCATGCTCGGCACCGCCGAGAGCGCCGTGACGCTGGCCATGGCGCCGATCCTCAAGGACGCCAAGATCCCGAACATCACCTCGGGCCAGTCGCCCAAGCTCGCCGAGCTCAAGAGCCCGTTCCTGTTCCTGAACGCGCCCACGAGCGTCACCTTCGACGAGACGCTGGCCAAGTACCTCATCGACGACAAGGGCAACAAGAAGGTCGCCCTGATCAGCAACAACGGCGCCTACGGCTCAGGCGAGCACGACGCGTTCCTGTCCTCGCTGAAGACCAGGAACGTCACCCCGGTGGCCGACGAGGTCGTCACCCCCGACCAGAAGGACTTCAACTCCAACCTCGCCAAGATCCGCGAGCAGGACCCGGAGGTGCTGTTCATCGGCGCCGAAGAGGTGCAGTCCGGGCTGATCGCCAAGCAGGCGCGCGAGCTGGGCCTGAAGGCGCTCTTCGCCGGCGGCGCCCCGATGGGCACCGACGTGTACGCCACCACGGCCGGGCTCAAGAACGCCGACGGCTCGATCGTCAGCTCCCCCTACCTCAGCAACGACGCCAGCGACGCCATCAAGGCCTTCGCCGCCAAGTACAAGGCCGCCTACAACGAGGACGCCCGCATGCACGTGGCCAAGGCCTACGACGGCGCCTCCATCATGATCGAGGCGCTCAAGCAGACCGGCGGCGAGGGCGGGCAGAAGCTGGCCGACGCCATCCGCGGCGTCAAGCGCGCCGGGCTGCTGGGCGACTACAACTACGACGCCAACGGGGTCGGCATCCACGCCACGAAGATCGGCCTGGTCAAGGACGGCAAGGTCGTTCCCGAGGCCGCGAGCTGACGTGCAGGTCTTCCTTCAGACCCTGATCGGCGGGGTCACGTTCGGAGCGGTGTACGCGCTGGTCGCGATGGGCTTCTCGATCGTCTACCGCACCATGGGCCTGGTCAACTTCGCCCACGGCAGCGTCGTGATGATCGGCGCGTACGCCGCCTCGACGTTCTACCTGGCCACCCAGCTCCCCTTCGCCGTCGCGATCGTCGTGGCCATCGCGGTCACCGGCCTCATCGGCCTGGTCATCGAGCGTTTCCTGCGGCCGCTGGAGAACAAGGACTTCACCCTGATGCTGATCGGCACGATCGGCTTCGGCGCCGTCCTGGAAGCCGGCGCCGTGCTGATCTGGGGGGCCACCGGGCACGCCGTGCCCTCCCCCGTCGCCACCGAGCCCATCGACCTGGCCGGCGTCCGCATCCCCACCTACAACCTGCTCGTCATCGCCATCGCGGCGGCGGCGACCGGCCTGCTCGCGCTGTTCCTGCAGCGCACCAAACGCGGCGCCGCCATGCAGGCCGTCGCCATGGACCACCAGGCCGCCACCGCGGTCGGCATCCACGTCGGCCGCAGCAACGCCATGGCCTTCGCCATCGGCGCCGGCCTGGCCGCCCTGGCGGGCAGCCTCATCGGCCCCATGCTCTACGTCAACCCCACCATGGGCGGCACCCTGGGCATCAAGGGCTTCGCCGCCGCCATGCTCGGCGGTTTCGGCAGCATGCCCGGCGCCATCGTCGGCGGCCTGGCCTTCGGCCTGCTCGACTCCTTCGCCGCCGGCAACTTCCAGGAATACTCCGAACTCGTCACCTTCCTGGTCTTCGCCCTCGTGGTCATGATCCGGCCCACCGGCATCTTCGGAGAGGCAACGGTGAACCGCGCGTGAAAAGACTTGCCCTCATCGCCCTCGCCGTCGTCGCGGCCTGGCTCCTGCCCTACGGCCTCGGCGGCTACTCCATGCACGTCGTGGACGTGGCCCTCATCTTCGCCATCCTGGCCATCGGCCTCGGCCTGACCATGGGTGTGGCCGGGCAGATCAACCTGGCCCAGGTCGCCTTCTTCGGGGTCGGCGCCTACACCGTCGCCATCCTCACCACCGAGGCGGGCTTCGGCTTCTGGACCGCCGCCGTGCTCGCGATCGCAGCCGCCGTGGTCTTCGGCGCGCTCGTCGGCATCCCCGCCCTGCGCATGCAGTCGCACTATCTCGGCATCGTCACCCTCGGCCTGGCCCTGGCCTTCACCAACTGGGTCACCAACTCCACCATCGCCGGCCGCGCCGAGGGCATCAGCGACATCCCCGTCCCGCCGCTGTTCGGCATCGACCTGTCCAGCGGCTACCTCTTCTACTACGTCGAACTCGTCGTCTTCGCCGTCGCCCTGGCCTTCGCGCTGTTCGTCACGCACTCCCCGCTCGGCCGCCGGCTGCGCGCCATGCGCGACGACGACCTGGCCGCCGGCGCGCTCGGCGCTGAGATCCCGCTGCTGCGCATGACGGCGTTCGTGCTGTCCGGCCTGTACGGCGGCCTGGCCGGCGTCCTGTACGCCGGGCTCATCCGTTTCGTCGCCCCCGAATCGTTCAACATCGCCAACATGTTCCTCCTCCTGGCCATGGTGATCATCGGCGGCCGGGCCAGCATCATCGGCTGCGTCATCGGCGCCATCGGCCTGGCCATGGCCAGGGAGGCGCTGCTCGACGCCGCCACCTACGCCCAGCTCGGCTACGGGCTCGTCGTCGTGCTCGCGGTGGTCTTCGCCCCCCAGGGCCTGGCCGGGCTGCCCGGCCAGCTCCGCGCCCTGCTCACGAAGCGCGGCGGCGGCTCGCCGGTGCGGCTGGGCCCCTTCCGGCCCTACGATGCCGCGCCCGGCGGGAACACCCTCGACATCCAGGGCGTGACGATGCGGTTCAAGGGCCTGACCGCCCTGGACGACGTCTCGCTCGCCGTGCCCGCCGGCCAGATCAGGGGCGTCGTCGGGCCCAACGGCTCGGGCAAGACGACGCTGTTCAACATCGTCAGCGGCTTCTACACGCCGAGCGCGGGCAAGGTGCTGCTGGGCGGGCGGGACGTGACGGGGGCGCCGCCGTACCGGCTCTCCCATCGGGGCGTCGCCCGCACCTTCCAGAACCTGCGCCTGTTCGAGGACCTGAACGTGCGCGAGAACATCCTGGTCGGCCTGGACCGCACCAGGACCGCCTGGATCTGGCGCTACGCCGCCCTGCCGTGGAAGGTGTTCGGCTACGCGCGGGCGCTCGACGCCCGGGCGGATGAGATCATCGGCCGCTTCGGCCTGGCCGACTTCGCCGGCGCCACCCCGCGCTCGCTCCCGTACGGCATCCAGCGGCGCATCGAGATCGCCCGCGCCCTGGCCATGTCCCCCACGCTGCTCCTGCTCGACGAGCCCGCCGCCGGGCTGAACGGCGAGGAGGTCCGCCAGCTCGGCGACATCGTCCGCTCCATCAGGGACGCGGGCGTCACCGTCGTGGTGATCGAGCACAACATGGGCCTGGTCATGTCACTGTGCGACCAGGTCACCGTGCTGGCCGGCGGCAAGGTGATCGCCGACGGCACGCCCGCCGAGGTCGCCATCGCCCCGGCCGTCGTGCAGGCCTACCTCGGCGACTCCATGGCCGCCCCCACCGAGACCGCCGCCGAGGAGGCGACACGATGACCACTCTCACCGTGGAGGGGCTGTCGGTGCACTACGGCGGTGTCCGGGCCGCCCACGACGTGTCCTTCAGCGTCGAGCCCGGCCAGTCGCTCGGCATCATCGGCGCCAACGGCGCGGGCAAGACCTCCACCCTCAAGGCGGTCATGGGGCTGGCCCCCCGGCAGGCCACGGCGATCCGCTTCGGCGAGCAGGATCTGCTGCGGGCCGCGCCGCACACCCTCGTGCGGCACGGCCTGGGCTACGTCCCGGAGGGCAGGCACATCTTCCCCGGTCTCACGGTGGAGAAGAACCTGCTGCTCGGCGCGTACACCACTAGCTGGAGACGCACGCCCATCGACGAGGTGTTCGACCTGTTCCCGGTGCTGGGCGAGATGCGCCACCGGCTGGCCGGCGCGCTGTCCGGCGGCCAGCAGCAGATGCTCGCCGTCGGCCGCGCGCTCATGTGCCGCCCCAAGATGATGCTCCTCGACGAGCCGTCCATGGGCCTGTCGCCCATCCTCGTCGCGGAGATCGCCGCGGTGCTCAAACAGCTCAACGCCGACGGCCTGGCGATCCTGCTCGTCGAGCAGAACGCCAAGCTCACCTTCGACGTGACCACCACCTGCCTGGTCATGGAGAACGGCGAGATCGCCGCGACCGGCACCTCGGCCCAGCTCCGCGACGATCCCCAGGTCCGCCGCATCTATCTGGGTCTGTGACGGCCCTCGGACACGCTTTCGTACATGATCGTCCAAGCTGAGCTCGGGCGATCGACCCGGTCTCGGCCCACTCCGTCGAGCAGGTGCTCAGGCAGTACGTCGAGGGGCCGGTGGAGGAGGTGGCCGCAGGCTCGACGCTGAACGAGCGGTTCGTCGAGCTGGTGGGCGCCGATCCGGTGCGCCCGCTGGAGTGGCTGGCATGACCCGCACCTTGTTCGCGCTCAAGCTGCGCCTGCTCCGCAACGGCCCGGCCCTTAGCTGAGCAGGCCGCGCAGGCCCTTGGCGAGGAACAGCACGCCGAAAACCAGGATCAAGAGCAGGGTGAGGGCGCCGTTGTGCCGGATGAGCCAGCCGCGCATGCGCTGCAGGCGCTGCTGGCCGCCTCCGCTGAGTGCGGTGGCGTAGGGGGCGAGGACGCCGATGCTGCCGATGACGACGAACGCGGCGGCCAGGATGAGTTGCCGGCCGAAGGGGAGGGGCTGTTGGGCGGCGGCGATGGCGCCGCCGGCCAGGGAGGCGAGGTTGACCGGGTTGGCCACGATGAGCAGGGCCGCCACGCCGATGATCTTGGGGGTGGTCATCGTGTCCATGGCGGCGATCCAGCGAGGCACCTCGGGGGCTTTGCCTTGTTTGCGGCGGGCGGCCCTGCGGATGCCGGCGATGGTCATCAGGAGCAGGAGCAGGCCGATGATCAGGGCGAGCCAGGCCGGCCAAGCGGGCTTGGCGTGTGCGGTGGCGCCGAGGCTCCCCAGCAGGGTGATGAGGAGGAGCAGGACGAACCAGCTTATGATCAGCCAGGTGGCCTCGAAGAGCAGGGCTTTGGCGCGGCCGTC
This sequence comes from Nonomuraea sp. NPDC002799, assembly GCF_053592075.1. NCBI lineage: Bacteria > Bacillati > Actinomycetota > Actinomycetes > Streptosporangiales > Streptosporangiaceae > Nonomuraea > Nonomuraea sp. NPDC002799. The sequence continues at coordinate 54,685 of NZ_JBSFVA010000027.1, read as the reverse complement.
CGCGCTGATCAGCAGGGCGATGACGGCCACGACCGGGAACGGTGAGACGATCAGCCCGAGGGTGAAGGGCAGCATGTCGGCGAACGCCTTACCCATGGTCACTTCCGTGGTAGGCGGCGGCTGCGGCCTCGTTGGAGTCGTAGAAGATCAGATCGAGACCGTAGTGCGCCAGCAGGTGGCGCAGGGCGGTGGTGGCGCGGGTGAGGGCGAAGGTGACGCCGCGTTCGTGTAGCGTGTCGGCGGTTTCGCGGAGAGCCTGAGCGCCGGTGGTGTCGACGTCGGTGATGGCTTCGGCGTCCAGGATGATCCACCGGGCGCCCTGGTCGGCCAGGTGGGCGATCTCGGTTTTGAAGGTGTCGGCGTTGGCGAAGAAGAGCTGGCCCTCGAAGCGGTAGACGGTGAGCGGGCCCTCGGCCGAGCCCGCCGGGCCTTGGACGTAGCGGCCGTGTTCGCCGGGTCGCAGGGTGGCGGTGCTGGGGCGGGAGGCACGCCGTACGACGTCCACCGCTGAGAGCAGGAAAGCGATGATGACGGCGGTGAGAGAGCCGAGCACGGGGACACCGAGCAGGCACACGGCGGCGATCCAGAACTCCGAGCGGCGCAGCCGCCATAGTTCGGCCAGCTTGCGCACGTCGATGAGCCGGACCACCGCGACGGCGACGATGCCGGCCAGGGCGGTGTTGGGCAGGTAGGCGAGCACGCCGGAGAGGAAGGCGACCAGGACGGCGACCACGATCGCGCAGACGGCGCTGGGGACCTGGGAGCGGGAGCCGGTGGCGTCCATGGCGGCGGTACGCGAGGCGCTGGAGCCGACGGTCATCGACTGGGTGAGCCCGGCGGCGATGTTGGCCAGGCCGAAGGCACGCAGTTCGGTGTTGGCGTCGAGGGAGTAGCCGTGTTGTTCGGCGTAGCGGCGGGCCGTGAGCAGGCCGTCGGCCAGGGTGACGGCGCAGATGGCGATGGCGCCGGGGATGAGGGCGGCCCACTGGCTGAGCGTGACCTGCGGCCAGTGCGGGTGCGGCAGGCCGGAGGGGACGTGGCCGAGAACCGAGACGCCGCGCTGGTCGAGCCCAGCCCAGGCCACGACCGCGGTGGCGAGGACGAGTGCGATCAGCGGGCCCGGCAGTGCGGGGGCGAGCCTGCGCAGCGTGGCGATCACCAGCATGGTCGCGACGCCGACGATGATGCTCCACAGGTGAGCCTGCGGAATCTTGGTGATGATCTCCCAGAGTTCGGGGAAGAACCGCTCAGCGGTGGTGTGGATGCCGAGGATCTTCTTGATCTGGCTGGTGAGGATCTCGACGGCCAGCCCGGCGATGAAGCCGACCAGGACGGGCTCGGACAGGAAGTTGGCCAGGAAGCCCAGCTTGAAGGTGTAGAACAGCAGGAACACGACCGCGCAGACGAGCGCTTGGGCGTAAGCGAGCTCCGCGTACTGCGGGCTGCCGGGGCGGGCGGCGATCGCGATGAGCAGGGAAGCGATCAGCGCGGCGATGGGCGCGTCGGGGCTGGCGACGAGCTGACGGGAGGAGCACAGCAGCGCGAACACCAGCATCGGCACGATCGCGGCGTACAGGCCGACGATCGGCGGCAGCCCGGCGATCTGCGCGTAGCCGATGTTGAGCGGGATGGCCAGCGCGGCGAGGGTGATACCGGCGGTGATCTCCCTGGGCCAGCTCAGCGGGCCGCGCATGCCCGCGGCGAACCAGGTCACGGCAGCAGACCGCCCAGCCCTGCGCTGGCCGGCAGCGCGCCGATGGCCGGTTGCACGACAATCACCGCGATGACTGGGATCGGGCCGATCTCCACGAACAAGGCGAAAGGCAACAGCTCCCCAGCAACCCCACCCCTACCACTCCCCCCAGTTGTGACTGGCGTACCCCTTTGACCTGGGATGATGCTTGACGATCTCGCAGGCTTTCCCTGGCCCCTGCCTGGCTACAAACCAGGGATCGGCCACAGGAGAGGAGGCTGCGGGTGGGCTGGTCCGCCGTCCCCGGCTGGGCGGCGCTGCGCGGCTACCAGCGTGCGTGGCTGCGCCCGGATCTGCTCGCGGCGCTGTCGCTGCGGCCGTGCTGCTGATCGGCCATTACGCCGCGCGTCTGCCCGGCCCGCTGATCGATGTGGCGGCATTGCGCAGGCTGTGGCGGATCCGCCGCGCCGACCTCGTGCGCCGACGTGCTGCGCACCGAACTGCGCCGCCCACCGCGCCAACCACCCCGAACATTCACCAGCGGTGCGATCGGCGCGTCCGCACCGGCGGAGCCTCCTGGACCGGCTGCGCGCCCTGCCGGCCAGGCGACACTCAAGCGCCTGACACCCTGGCCTGATGACCGTGCACGATCAGGTCTACCTCCTGGCGAACGAACAGGCCCATCACTCCTGTGACGCGGGTGAACGCGTTGAGCGGCCATGCGCTCGCCGCCGCTCCTCACCGGGAGAAGGGAAGGCAGGTGAGCCCGGCCCCGCCCGCGGAAGAGACGATCACTCACCCGATATGGTCACTCTTGAACCTCTCCTGGCCTTCATCGGAGACGGGCGAGGGCAGCACCGTCCCATGGCAGACCTTCCCTTTCATGACCGCACCGACTTCGAGGCCGCCGACCGCGGCTTCGTAGCCGCGCTGAGCCCCGCAGTGGTGAAGTCGGACGGCCGCGTCGTGTGGGACAGCGACTCCTACCGATTCCTGGAGCAGGAGTGCCCGGACAGCGCGCATCCCAGCCTGTGGCGGCAGGGGCAGCTGTGCGTCAAGCAGGGCCTGTATGAGGTGAGCGGCGGCATCTATCAGATACGCGGCCTGGACCTGTCGAACATGACTCTGATCGAGGGTGAGACGGGTGTCATCGTGATCGACCCGCTGCTGTCGGTCGAGTGCGCGGCGGCGGGGCTGAAGCTCTACCGCGACCAGCGAGGCGACCGCCCGGTCGTCGCGGTGATCTACACCCACTCCCACGCCGACCACTTCGGCGGGGTGCGCGGCGTCACCGACGGCGGCGTGCCGATCCTGGCGCCCGCCGGGTTCCTGGAACACGCGGTCTCGGAGAACGTCTACGCCGGCACCGCGATGAACCGCCGCGCCACCTACATGTACGGCCCGGCTCTGTCCCGCTCGCCGGAAGGGCAGATCGGCTGCGGGCTGGGCATGACCACTTCGACCGGGACGATCTCCCTCATCCCGCCGAGCAAGGACATCACGCACACGGGGCAGGAGGAGACGATCGACGGCGTACGAATCATCTTCCAGCTCACCCCCGACACCGAGGCCCCTGCGGAGATGAACTTCCTCATCCCCGACCGCCGGGCACTGTGCATGGCCGAGAACGCCACGCACAACCAGCACAACATCCTCACCCTGCGCGGAGCGCTGGTCCGCGACACCCGCATCTGGTCGCGCTACCTGACCGAGGCGATCACCCTGTTCGCCGACCAGGCCGACGTCGTCTTCGCCTCACACCACTGGCCCACCTGGGGCAGCCGGAACATCGTCACCTTCCTGTCGCAGCAGCGCGACATGTACGCCTACATGCACGACCAGACGCTGCGGATGATGAACAAGGGCATGACGGGCACCGAGATCGCCGAGACGATGCGGATGCCGCCCGCCCTGGAGCAGGCGTGGCACACCCACGGCTACTACGGCTCGGTCAGCCACAACGTCAAGGCCATCTACCAGCGCTACCTGGGCTGGTTCGACGGCAACCCGGCCCACCTGTGGGAGCATCCGCCCATCGAACAGGCGCGCCGCTACATCGAGTGCATGGGCGGACGCGACGGCGTCCTCGCCTTCGCCCGCCGCTACATCGACGACGGCGACCTGCGTTTCGCCGCCTCGCTGCTCAACCACGCCGTCTTCGCCTACGAGCACGACAGCCAGGCGCGCTCGATGCTCGCCGAGGTCTACACCCGCCTCGGCCACGGCGCCGAGAACGGCACCTGGCGCAACTTCTACCTGGTCGGCGCGCTGGAGCTGACCGGCGACGTCGTCCCCGCCAACCTCGACACGACCTCGCCGGAAATGATCGAGGCCCTGGCGGTTGAGCAGATCTTCGACTCCCTGGCCATCCGCGTCGACGGCCCCAAGGCATGGAGCGAGAGCCTGGCCATCGACTGGCGACTGACCGATCTGAACCAGCGCCACCGCACCACGCTGTCCAACGGCGCGCTCATCCACCAGGCCGACCCGCCACAGCAGCCGGTCGACCTGACGCTCACGCTCACCAAGCAGCAACTGCTCGGCCTGCTCACCAGCAAGTCAGCCGACGGCATCGAGCACGAGGGCGACATGAACGCGCTGAGCCGCCTGACGTCGGTCCTGGAGAACCCGGACCCCGCGTTCGCCATCGTGACGCCCTGAGGCGAGCAGGCCGCGCTCGCAGGCCCTGACGTATCAAGGACACGGGCCCCTGGCCGAGCCCGCGGCGGGTGACTGACTTACCCCCCCCCTTGATCAGGGAGGACGCGAGACAATGTCGCAGACTCACTTCACCTACTGGACGAGCACCACCACGCCTTATCCCGTCGGCTCCTTCAGCTTCGCAACGGAACTCACGTACGCCGGCGGCACGTCGGTCCCAGCCCAGGCTCGCCGTGCGGACACCAGCCGCCGGCAGTGCCGCCCCAGCGCGGCGGCCGTCGCCCAGCGCGGCACCTGCACGCGCGAAGCGACCCTTCGGGCGGCCCTCAGCGCGCTCACGACAGTAAGGGTGTCGAAGCGGTTGGCGGGCCGGCTGTCAGGGGTCCAGGCCACGGCCAGCATGCCCCCCAGCAGCCCCAAGACCATGCCGACCAGGAAACCGCCCAGATTGGAGTAGACGAAGGACGCCAGGGACAACAGCACCGCGATCAGGCCGAGGAATACCCGCTGGCCGGGCTGCAGCCAGACCAGAACCCCCGCGATGATCAAGACGAGGGCGAGGAGGTAACCGGCTCCTACCGTGCCGAACATGACGGCCACGGCCAGCGCGTCGATCGCGAGCGGGATGGACAGCAGCTCCATCCCCGCCACCACGATCAACAGCCCGCCCCAGAACGGCCGGGAACGCCGCCACGACTTCACGATTTTCCGCCCTTCGTCTCGCGCAGTGCCCGCCTGCCGTCCGCCAGGCCGGGCCAGGTCCGCCTCAGTAGCACTCGTGCTCGCCGCGCATCACGTTGAGACCGAGGTCAGGCAGGCTGAACGTCGCGGCCGTGACGGCCCACGCGCCCAGCCTGACATTGTGCAAGGTGACCGCTCTGGCCTGCCCGCCGAAGGTGCCGGCCGGCCCCCTGCCACCGGGTACCTCGTCCAAGGTGCTGGCGTCACGGCCCAGCTCAAGGTCGCGAATGGAGGCGGCGGTCTGTCCCACCGCCACATCGATCACCAGGTCGTCGATGATCACCTCGTTGCCGCCCCGGCCGCCGGTGAGCCGGATCGTGATCGTGCCCACGGGTGTCTTCACCAGCGCGCTCGAGCACAGCTCGGTGATCGCGGCCCGCCGGATGCCCGCCACAATGACGGGGATGAGCCGGTCCTTCCTGGTCCGGTCCACGTCGCTGGCCAGGGAGAAGCCCTGGCCGCGCAACTCGGCGGCGAACAGTTTGAAGCTGCTGCCGGACACCACGAACGTGGCGCCGATGACTCCTTGAGCCGTGGCCCCGACCAGCAGCGACGTCATCACCGCGACAGGAACGAGGATCAGGCCGAAGCGCTTCCATCGCACGCGTCCCTGCTCGGCCATGATGCGCTCCACTTCACGCCGGCCCCGGACAAGCCAGCGAACTTACAGTGAGTCATAGACGGTCACAGTCCGGTCTATCGCCGAGCATGCGGGACGTTCACCCTGCTCGTCGACTTACACGCCGGACGCAGCGGCGCTTATGGCCTGCGTCTGGACAAATTTGCCGATAACCAGAAAGGGCCTCTCTCGGGCACCGGTCGCAAGCTGGGCAGGCCACGATCAGTTCTCAAGATGATCTGCGTTATCCGGCAAGATGGCGGTCGTTGTCCAGGTGCGAGCTGGGCGTCCGCCGTCTGGCGTGGGAGCTTCGTTTCCCGGTTATCTGGCAACCTGGCGGATCCGGGAGGGTGGCGGGATGGATCCGGTCATCGCCGGCCAGCACCGGCCGCTCCACGCACACCCGGCGCGCCTATGGAGAACGCAGCGCCGACGTTGCACAGCGGCCGGAGTCCGCAAGACCAAGAACGGCCGGGAGACCGCCCGCAAACAAGGCAAGGTCGGCGGCCGCCGCGGCACGAACTGCTCAGCGATGACCCGGCCCGAAGGAAGCTGGCCAGGCTGCCGGCCATCAACATGGTCCATGCCAGAAAACCGCCGCGAGAACCACATCGGCTGGCCAGCAGGACGGACATCGAGGCGACGACGATCGCACCGTCAACTGCGAGCGGGATGAGAACCGCCGCCAGGTGATCCTCGCCGTGCCGGAGACAGCGCTCGTGCATGTGGCGGAACGACACGACCGCCGCGATGCCCCGCGAGAAGAAGAACCCCCGTGATCGTCGAGCGCTGGATGCGGCGCACGACCCCATATTCGGCTCTACGGCTGTTCAGCCCTCCCGACCAGGGAGAACAAGCGCGGTGGAGGCGCTGAACGGCATGTACGCATCGCCTGTGCCCCTCTTCCGACACGTCCACTAGGTGGACCTTCCGCTCCATATTGACCGGCCCTTTGGGCGCGATCTATCGTGCGTCCATCAGCCGGATCTATTCATCCACCTAGTGGACTTTTGAGGAGATGGCCATGGTCCGTCGACGAGAGTTACTCCTGGGCGCCGCTGCCGCCGCCGTGCTGGCGCGGCCCGGAACGGCCGCCGCCACCACCACCACCACGCACCGCGGCGACAGGGACTTCCCCAAGATCGGCGGCAACCTGGCCAACCAGAACCACAGCCGCCTGGGAGACCTGCACCGCGGCAACATCAGGCGGTTGCGAGCCGCCTGGGTCAACAACATCGAGGGCGGGCTCATGGCGGGCAACAGCCAGAGCACCGCGGTGGCCGTGAACGGCGTCCTGTACATCGAGTCGGCGCTGGGCAACGTCGTCGCCGTGGACGGCCGTACCGGCGCGACCCTGTGGAAGTACGAGCAGACCCGCGGCGCCGTCACCCGGCGCGGGGTGGGCATCGGCGGCGGCCGCGTCTACACCTGCGCCAACGACAACTGGCTGATCGCCCTCGACCAGCGCACCGGCCAGGTCATCTGGGAGCGGCAGCACAACGGCTACGGCAACCTGGAGAAGGTCGCCGTGATCTACCACGACGGCCTGCTCTACTGCGGCACCAACGACGGCCCGCGCGGCTCGGCGCTGGCCTTCGACGCCGGCACCGGCGACCTGGTGTGGCACTTCTGGGGCACGCCGGGGCCCGGCGAGTTCGGCAACGACACCTGGGAGGGCGACTCCTGGCAGAACGGGGGCGCGACCCCGTGGATGCACTGCGCCATCGACCCCGACCTGGGGCTGGTCTACTGGACGTTCGGCAACGCGCGGGGCGGGCGCTCCTCGCAGGACGGCTCCGAGCGCGGCGGCCAGAACCTGTTCGCCAACTCGATCGTGGCCATGGACCTGAAGAGCGGCGCCTACCGCTGGCACTTCCAGTCCATCCACCACGACATCTGGGACATGGACAACGTGATGGCGCCCGTCCTGGTCGACGCCCGCGTCCACGGCCGCCTGCGCAAGCTCGTCGTCTACGGCAGCAAGACCGGCATGTACTACATCCTCGACCGGGCCGACGGCTCCGCGCCGCTGGGCATCGACGAGCGGCCCGTGCCGCAGGAGCCCCGGCAGAAGACCTGGCCGACCCAGCCCTTCCCGCGTCAGGGCGGCTGGACCGAGCAGACGCCGCTGTGGCAGCCGCTCGGCACCGAGATCCCCGGCGCGCCGCACCGGGCCGTCCCGAACTACCGGATCGGGTCGCTGTACACCCCGCACTGGGACGTGCCCGTCCTGACCATCCCCGGCCACGGCGGCGGTGCCGACTGGAACCACCAGTCCTTCAGCCACAACACCGGCCTGGTCTACACGGGCTTCGGATACGTCGCCGCCGCCCACTCCCTCACCGAGTCGGCCAACGGGCTGCGCCCGCCCGGCGAGTACATGACCGGCGGCGTCGTGGCCGTGGACCCCGGCACCAACCGGGTCCGGTGGAAGCGGAACCTGCCGTACTCGCTGGCCCACGGCAACGGCATCCTCACCACCGCCACGGACCTGCTCTTCATCGGCCAGCCGGACGGCCACCTGCTCTGCCTCGACGCCCGCGACGGCCGCGAGTTGTGGCGCTGGCAGACCGGCGCCGCCGTCAGCAGCAGCCCGATCTCCTACGAGATCGACGGCGAGCAGTACGTCGCCGTCTACGCGGGCGGCACCAGCATCCCGTACGGCAACTCCGCCGCCCGGGGCGACCACCTGTGGGCCTTCAAACTCGGCGGCTCCGTCCCCCCGGCGGCCACCCCGCCCCCGCCCGTCATCCGGCGGCCGGTCTCGGGCGGCCCCGTGGACGGCGGCGCGGTCGGCAACACCGTGGTGCTGGCCCGCACCTACGAGGGCGGGCAGGTGGGCACCGTGGAGTCCACGGCCGTGAACGGCATGGCGCCCACCCACCTGCGGGTGCCGGTGGGGACCACGGTCACCTTCGTCAACCCCGCGGACAACGTCAACGTCCACGGCGCCACCCAGTTCTTCGAGGGCCTGTTCGACGTGCGGCTCAAGCCGGGCGAGTCGTTCCAGTACACCTTCACCAAGCCGGGCGAGTACTTCTTCAACGACAGCTTCAGCCCCCGCCCGACCGGCAAGATCGAGGTCCTGCCCGCCTAGCCGGCGATCACCGCGACGTCGGGCTCCAGCAGCGGGAAACGCTCCAGCACCAGCGGGTCGTGGCCGGCGACCACCAGATGGGGGCCGCCGGCCAGCTCCTTGATGCGGTCGAAGGCGCCGTACATGCCGGTCATGCTGTGCAGGATCGGGAACGGGCGGTCGCTCTCGATGTTCTCGTAGAAGTGGCTGGCGTCGGAGGCCAGCACCACGTCGCCGCGGGCGGTGCGGACCCGCACCACCTGCATGCCCGCGGTGTGGCCGCCGACCAGGTGCACGCTCAGGCCGGGAACGACGACGGCGTCGCCGTCGGCCACCGTCACCCGGCCGTCCTCGCGGGCGGCCAGCAGGTGGGCGAGGTCGTCGTCGTTCAGCAGCCAGCGCTCCCTGGCGATGCGCTCCGCCCAGGGGCCGGTCCAGTAGTCGAGCTCGGCCCGCTGCACGACGTAACGCGCCTCGGGGAACTCGCTGACGGTGCCGGTGTGGTCGTAGTGCAGGTGGGTCAGCACCACGTGGCCGACGGACGCGGCCTCGACGCCCAGGCCCGCCAGGGCCTCCACGGGCGAGCGCAGGTAGTCGATGCCCTCGGCCCGCGCGGCCCGCGCGCGGCTGATGCCGGTGTCGACGACGACGGTGTGCTCGTCGGAGACGGCCAGCCAGACGTAGTAGGAGGTCGGGTGGGAGCCCTCCCCGCCAGCCTCGTAGCCGTGGAAGTGCTCGCCGCGGCGGGCGTCGCGCCGGGCGTAGCGGAGGGCGTAGACGCGGAAGTCGCTCACACGCGCACCGTTCCGGCGCCCTTGAGGCCGAGCTGGTCGGTGGGGACGCGGTAGGTCTCCCTGGCGGTCGCCACGGCGGCCACGTTGACCAGGCAGAGCACCGCCGTGATGATCGAGACGCCGAGCCAGCTCCCCTGGCCGGTGCCGGCCACGGCGGTGGCGACGGAGGGGGCGAACCCGGCGATGGCGAAGCCGATCTGGGTGCCGATCGCCATGCCGGACAGGCGTACCCGGGTGGTGAACATCTCGCCGTAGAACGACGGCCAGACCGCGCTGGTGGCGCTGTGCACGACGCCGAACATCAGGATGCCCACCACGAAGATCAGGGCGAAGCTGCCGGCGGAGATCGACCACAGGTAGGCGAACATCAGCACCGCGCAGCCGAGCGAGCCGCCGATGAAGACCGGCTTGCGCCCGACCCGGTCCGACAGCCGGCCCCACAGCGGGATCGTGATCACCGCGGCGACGTTGGCCAGCACGCCCACCCAGAGCATGGGCCCCCGCTCCAGGTGCATCGTGTTGACCGCGTAGGACAGGGCGTGCACGGTGAAGATCGTGCTGACCGAGGCGATGACCGCGGCCACGACCACGCGCAGCACGTCGCGCCAGTGGTCGTGGAAGAGCACCGCGAGCGGCATCTTGGCGACCGAGTTGGTGGCGACCTCGCGCTCGAAGGCGGGGGTCTCCTCCAGCGTACGCCGGATGATCACACCGACCACGGCGACCACGACGCTCAGCCAGAACGGCACCCGCCAGCCCCAGCTCAGGAGCTGCTCCTCGGGCAGGGCGGCGATCGGCAGGAAGATCGCGGTGGCGATGATCTGGCCGGCCTGGGTGCCGTTCAGCGTGAAGCTGGTGTAATAGGCGCGCCGGCCCTCGGGGGCGTGTTCGAGCGTCATGGAGTTGGCGCCCGCCTGCTCACCGGAGACGGAGAAACCCTGGAGCAGGCGCAGCAGCACGAGCAGCACCGGCGCGAGCACGCCGACCTCGTCGTAGGTGGGCAGGCAGCCGACCAGGAACGTGGAGCCGCCCATCAGCAGCAACGTGGTGACCAGGACCCGCTTGCGGCCGAACCTGTCACCGATGTGCCCCATCACGAAGGCGCCGACGGGCCTGGCGAGATAGCCCACGCCGAAGGTGGCCAGCGCGAGCAGCGTGCCCGTCGCGGGCGAGGCGGCCGGGAAGAAGATCTTGTTGAAGACCAGCGCGGCCGCGGTGCCGTAGATGAAGAAGTCGTAATACTCCAGCGCGCTGCCGATCCAGGCGGCAACGGCTGCTTTACGAGGTTTGCCCTGCTCCGTCACGAGATGCTCCTTACGCTGCGATTGGGGGAAAAACGCAGTGGCAGGAAACTAACTCACTGGTTCGTACATTACAAGGGTGTTCCGGCCGGATCACCACTCGCGGGGCTGGTCAGCGCCCTCGCAGGTAGCCCACCACCATGTCCCCCACCATCCGGCGGAGCCTGGACCGGTGCTCGGGCGCGGTCATGTCCCGCCCGAACAGGGCGCCGAAGGTGTGCTGGTTGGCCACCCGGAAGACGCAGAACGAGCTGATCAGCATGTGCACGTCGACCGCGTCGGCCTCGGCGACGAAGTCGCCGCTCGCCGTGCCGGCCTCCAGGATGACCGCGATGAGGTCGAGCACGGGCGTGCCGAGGTTGGCCAGCGCCTCCGACTTGCGGATGTGCTCGGCCTGGTGGATGTTCTCGATCGCGACGAGCTTGATGAAGTCGCGGTGCGCGTCATGGTGGTCGAAGGTGAGCTCGGCCAGCGTGCGGATGGCCTCGACGGGCGCCAGGTGCTGCACGTCGATCAGCCGCTCCATCGAGCGGACCTGGGCGTAGGCCTGCTCCAGGACGGCGATGTAGAGCCGCTCCTTGCTGCCGAAGTAGTAGTAGATCATGCGCTTGGTGGTGCGCATGCGGGCGGCGATCTCGTCCACCCGCGCACCGGTGTAGCCGTTGCGCGCAAACTCCTGCTGAGCGACCTCGAGAATCTCCGCCTTGGTGCGGTCGGCGTCTCGCACACGTTCCGCGGCGGCAGGCTGAGAGGTCATTCGCCCATCTTAGTGACCGCCGGAATGTTGCACCGCGAGCCGGATGGGTGCGTTTCCCGCTCCGTATCCCTGATAGGCGCCGACGCGCTGGACGATCTCGAAGAAGACGCGGCCCACCGTGACGGTGTACAGGTGCAGGAACTCGCCGTGCTCGTCCCGGTCGTACAGCACCCCCAGCCGCCGCAGTTCGGGGCTGACGTGATGGCGGGCCTCCAGGTCGTCGTAGTAGTTGGCCGGGATCGGCAGCAGCAGCTCCGGCTGCTCCTCCCGCAGCCTGCGGGCGACGGCCAGAACGTCGTCGCAGGCCAGCGCGACGTGCTGCCAGGGGACGTCGCCCGCGCCGACCCGGGCGACGTTGAGCACCATGCGCACCTGGGCGTCGCCGGAGCCCGGGGGCCCCGGGGGCCCCGGGGGCGTGGACATCGCCTTGCTGCGCAACAGGCCGTAGGGGTCGGGCAGTTCGAGGCTCTCCTGCGGGCGCAGCCCGAGGACGGTGCGGTAGAACAGCGCGGCCTCGTCGAAGTAGTGCGAGGGCTGGGTGAGCGCCACGTGGTCGATGCGGGTGATCGCGCCGGGCACCGCCACGATCGGGCCGAAGTCGGCGAGCCAGGCCGTGTCGCAGAAGAAGATCTCGGTGCCGTCCGGGGCCGCGACGGCCGCCAGCGGGGCCTCCTTCGGCGCGCGCTCGCGCGGCAGCACGGGCGACAGCAGCGACTCGGCGTGCTTGACCGAGCCGCCGGGGTCGGGGCTCTCCAGCCCGATGGCGATCAGCGCGGGGTCGGTGCCGGTGGTGTTGAGCAGTAGCCGGGCTCCGCCCTGCGCCCACAGCTCGACCGGTTTGGTGGGGTGTTCGCCCGCGCGGGCGAAGCCCAGCGCGCCCAGCACCGCGCCCAGCGAGCCGGTGTCGGCCAGTTCGGCGAAGGCGAAACCGGTGGGGACGGCGGGGTGCGCCACATGGCCCAGGTTCTGCTCCAGGGCGATGAGCGAGCGCATGCCGTCCACCGCGGTGCGCTCCACGTCGGCCTGGCGGAAGACGTCGTTGAACACCTCCAGCGACAGCGGGCCGGTGTATCCGGCGTTCAGCACGTGCTCGGTCAGCCCGGTGAGGTCGAAGGTGCCCTGGCCGGGGAAGCAGCGGTAGTGGCGGCTCCACTGCAGCACGTCCATGGCCAGCAGCGGCGCGTCGGCGAGCTGGAGGAAGAAGATCTTCTCGCCGGGAATGGCCTCGATGCCGATCGGGTCCGAGCCGCGCGAGAGGATGTGGAAGCTGTCCAGGCAGGTGCCCAGGTTCGGATGGTCGGCCATGCGCACGATGCGCCAGGCGTGCAGATACTCGTTGACGTGCCGGCCCCAGGCCAGCGCCTCGTACGCGATGCGGACGCCGTGCTCGGCGGCCCGCTCGGCCAGCAGCCGGAGCTGCTCGGCGGCCAGCTCGTCGTCGCCGATCGCGGCGGGCGAGACGTTCGAGCAGACCAGCAGCAGGTCCGCGCCGAGCCGCTCCATCACGCGGAACTTGTGCTCGGCCCTGCGCAGATTCCGGGCCAGCGCCTCGGCGGGCACCGCCTCGAAGTCGCGGAAGGGCTGGTAGAGGTCGATGCCCAGCCCGAGATCGGCGGCACGGGCCCGGATCTCCTCAGGGGGCAGCGGGCAGACGATCAGGTCGTTGTCGAAGATCTCCACTCCGTCGAACCCGGCGGCGGCGATCGACTCCAGCTTCTCCGTCAGCGTGCCGCTGACCGACACGGTGGCGATGGATTTGCGCAAGACTCCTCCTCAGTCGGTGATCAGCTCGGCCAGATGGGCGAACATCCGCTCGGTGTCAGGCTCGCGGCCGGTGAACAGGCGCAGGCAGTGCACCGCCTGGAAGACCACCATGCCGGTCCCGTCCAGCACCCGGCAGCCTGCCTTGGTGGCCTGTTTCAGCAGCTCCGTCTCGACCGGCCGGTAGACGATGTCGGCCACCCACAGGCCCGGGTGCAGCAGCTCGGCGGGCAGCGGCAACCCCGGATGATGCGCCATGCCGGTGGGCGTGGCGTGGACCAGCCCGTCGGCACGGGCCAGCAGCTCGGGCAGGTGATCGCCGGTGGCGGGGCGGGCCCGATCGGCGCCGAAGCGCCCGGCCAGCTCGGCGGCCAGGCCGGCGGCCCGGTCCGGATCGGCGTCGACGATGGTGATGCGGCCGGCGCCCAGGGTGAGCAGCGCGTGCGCGACCGCGGCGCCCGCCCCGCCGGCGCCGAGCTGGACGACGCGCCGGACGGGCGCGCCGGGCAGGCCGCGGGCGAACGACTCCGCGAAGCCCGTCCAGTCGGTGTTGTGGCCGATGGCGCGCTTGCCGTCGAAGACGACCGTGTTGACCGCGCCGAGCGTGGCGGCGTCCGGCGACAACTCGTCCAGATGCGGGATGACGGCCTGCTTGCAGGGGTGGGTGATGTTGAGCCCGTCATAGCCGAAGCGGCGGGCCGTGCGGACCAGCTCCCCCACATCGCCGCCCAGACGGTCGGTGTCGAGCAGCCGGTAGACGTAGGAAAGGCCGTGGTGGGCGGCCTCGCGCTCGTGCAGCGGCGGGCTGAAGGACGGGCCGATGCCCGAGCCGATCAGCCCGACCAGGAACGAGGTCATCGTTTCGCGGGACAGCATGGTCTAAATGTACGAACTAGTACGTTCGTTTGCTAGACGGAAGTTCTCCCGATCACCACGAGGTGGGGTCAAGCCGCGGTCGCCTCGGACGGACGGCCGGCCACCTGGCCGGTCCTGCTCGTGCGGCAGAAAGGTGCCAAAAGCATCATGATCGGCTGACGCCCCTAGCAGCCTGCAGGCTATGACGAAGGCGGCCGTTCGGGCGCGCACCAGGCGGCCGCCTTTACAATGTCTATCTGTTTTCTGGCGCTCTGTCCCAGATTTGATCCTCAGCCGTCCCTTAACGGGCGGGCCGTAGCCCGTCGAGCAGGAGATCGACGAGGCGGCCGGCTTGCTCATTCCCGTCCGGCTCCGTGGCCAGCGCGATGGCGTTGACGAACTGCAGCGATTGCCGCACCGTGACGTCCGCGCGGATGTCGCCCCTCTGCTGCCCCGGGCGAGCAAGGCGGACGCGGAAGCGGTGACGGCGTCACGGCACCATGAGTCCTCCCCCGTCCCCATCGCCGCCATGAGGGAGGCGGCCAGGCCGTGGGCGGCACCCCGGGTTGCTGGACTTCCGCACCTGGCTGGGGCGGGAGGGCGCGGAGAAGTACGCCACCGCCCAGAAGCCCGCTTGATCAGAAGGTCATCGGCAGGATCCTGCGTTCATGACCAAGATGTAGGCAATCTCGTCAGGTCGATGTGGCATGGTTGCCCCATGGGGCAAGATTTACACCCAAACGCTGTGCTCGCTCGCCGCCTCTACGATCTGAGCGATGATGGCGATCTTCATGGTTATCTCGGCCTGATCACCGACGACGCCGTTTTTCACATTGGCGGTGACAGCATTGTGGCAGGTGAGCATCGTGGCAAGGACGCGATCATCAGGCTTGGCCGACTCGTGCTCGCGGAAACGAGCGGCACCTTTCAGACCCGGCTGCTGTCTGTAGAGGCCAACGACTCCTATGCGATCACCCTCCACCGCTGGACGGCGGAGCGTCGCGGAGAGCGTGTCAGGATGGACAACTTCAACGTCTACCGCTTCGAGCGAGGGTTGGTCACAGAACGCTGGGAATACGTGGCCGACCAGCACGCTCATGATGCCTTCTGGCGTCGATGACGGCGATCTGAGAGATGCGGCGGTCAGGGGACCGTGACGGTGCCGTTGTAGCGCTCCAGGAGCTGGCAGTCGCGGATGTCGCCGTGCTTCATCAGCCAGCAGACGTAGCGCTCGACGCCGAGGCCGAACCCGGAGGTCCGCATCGGGAACCGTTCGCGCATCCGGATGTACCACTCGTACGGCCGGGCGTCGACGCCGTGGCGGTCGAGGGCGTCACGCACGTCGTCCGCCCCGGCGTGCCGCTCGCCCAGGCCGACCGTCTCCCCCAGCCCGAACAGCAGGTCGGCGGCGCGCGCCTTGCGGCCGTCGGCTCCGGTGTAGGCCTCGTAGAAGGGGACGGACAGGTGGTCGGGCTCGACGACCCAGCAGAAGCCGCCGAAGCGGTCCATCAGCATGTGCTCGCCCGCCCTGGTGAGCACGTGGAAACCCGGCGCACGGCGCTCGACCAGGTGACCGTCGTCGGCGCCGACCATGGCCACGGCCTCGTCCATGGTGATCCGCGGGATGCCGCCGGAGTCCAGGAGGCCGGTGATGTGGCTGACGTCGCCGCCGAGCAGCCGGGCGATCCCGTCGCCGGCCTCGTCGAAGATCCGCGCGGTCATCACCCTCAGGTAGCGCTCGGCCAGGCCCATGGCGTCGTCGATCCCGCCGGGGATCTCGGCCTCGCTGTGGAAGAACTGGCACAGGTGGGAGTCGTCGGCCCGCTCGCCGCGGAAGCTCGGCATGAGGCAGTAGGCGCCCGCCGGGTTGAGCCGGCACCCGTATTCGAGGGTGAACCGCATCGAGTCGGCGAGGTGGGTGCGCACGTCGAACAGGTCGACCTCGACCGGCAGGGAGTCACTGCCCGGGCCCATCGGGCTGGAGATGGAATGGGTGGTGATCGGCACATGGAGGTTGCGCAGGCCGGCGCCGCCGAAGAAGTCGACCGTGCTTCTCGTGACGAGGTCCTGGATCTCCACGAGCAGCGTGTACCAGGGGTCGTCGACGACGCGCAGGAATCTGTCGTCGAGTGACGCGGCCGGTTCAACGACTACCGCACTCATATCCGCTGCTCCTTCGTGGTCGGCTCGTACAGGCCCGCGGCGCCCAGGCCGCGGTCGTCCTCGACCTGATGAGAACCGCACCTTCACGGCGGTTCGGGAGTGCGGGGAGGTCCTGCTTCGAGGCTAGGGAGCGCCTTCCTGGAGTGTCAATGAAGCGGGACTCAACAGGGGGCGGCTAGGGGTCCGCACTGCTCACCGCACCTGCCCATGACCTCCAGGGCGGCGGCCACGACCGCGCCGGGCCGGGTCGTCCTAGTGAACGATCTTCGCCCCGGCGGCGCGGCTCGCGGAGCAGGGTGACGAGGAGACGCGCGCCCTTGGCCCGCGACCGGATGGCCGAGGCCGCAACCACCACCGTGCCGGTTGACGGTCTCCGGGTCCAGCTCCGGCCGCCTGACGCCGGCCACGCACTACGACTGGCCCGGCGCCCTTGTCAGCGACCCGGCCAGGCCGGCCGGGTCGTCCACCGTGACCGTCAGCGCGGGATGGCGCAGCAGGCCCAGGGGTTCGCTGCCGGACACCGGCCGCCGGAACCGTACGCACACGCCCTTCTCCGTGCTGCTGCCGAAGGTCAGCCCCCGATCGGCCGGCGAGATGCGTACCCCGATCGCCTTCAGCGGCGAGTACGGGCCGGACACCTCGGCTTCGGCCACGTTGCCGCGCGGCGACAACACCAGCCACGGCCCGAAGCGCACCCGCAGCAACTCATCGGTCAGCACCAGCTCACACGTGTCCGGGCGGATGCCCAGCACGGCGAGCAGCGGGCGGTACCGGTCCTCGAAGGCGAAGCCGAACCGCTGCGATTCACCGTCACGACTCACGAGGCCACGGCTACCCCGGGCCCCGGCCCGCACACCGCCCGCCATCAGGCTTTATCCAGACTTAGACGTCTGCCGGGCCGCCGCCGCGGCCACGTTGACCGGCATGTTCCCGAAGATCAGGCCGTGGAACGGCGAGATCGCCCACCAGTAGAGGTGGCCGAGCAGCCCGCGCGGATGGAAGATGGCCCGCTGGCGGTAGACGGTGTGCCCGCCGGACTCGGCCACGCTCAGCTCCAGCCACGCCAGTCCAGGAAGCCGCATCTCGGCGCGCAGCCGCAGCAGGCGGCCGGGCAGCACCTCCTCCACCCGCCAGAAGTCGATGGCGTCGCCGACCCGCAGCCGGCTCGCGTCGCGCCGCCCCCTGCGCAGGCCGACGCCGCCGACCAGCCGGTCCAGCAGGCCGCGCAACCACCAGGCGCCCGGCAGGGAGTACCAGCCGTTGGCGCCGCCGATCCCCTCGATGACCCGCCACAGCGCCTCGGGGCCGGCGTCCACCCGGATGGCGCGGCGGTCGACGTAGAGGCTGCCGCCCGCCCAGCCGGGGTCGGTCGGCAGCGGATCGCTCGGCGCGCCGGGCGTGGACGCCGAGGACCAGCGCGTGGCGACGTCGGCCTCCTTGATCTTCTTCAGCGCCAGGGACACGGCCTCGCGGAAGCCGATCAGGCCGTCCTCGGGGTCGGGCACGTAGCGGGCGATGTCGTGCTCGCCGCAGACGGCCTCGTTGCGCAGCGACTCGACCAGCGGGCGCGCGATGCCGGAGGGAACCGGGGTGACCAGGCCCACCCACAGGCTGGACAACCGCGGCGTGAGCACGCGCACCGGGATGATCACGCGGCCGGGCAGGCCGGCCACGGAGGCGTAGCCGTGCATCATGTCGCCGTAGGTGAGCACGTCGGGGCCGCCGATGTCGAAGCCGCGGTTCACCTCGCCGGGCACGCTCGCCCAGGCGGCGAGGTAACGCAGCACGTCGCGTACGGCGATGGGCTGCGTGCGGCTGCGCACCCAGCGCGGCGTCGTCATGACCGGCAGCCGCTCGGTCAGGTGGCGCAACATCTCGAACGAGGCCGAGCCCGAGCCGATGATCACCCCGGCGCGCAGCACCACCGCCGGGACGCCCGACCGCAGGAAGATCTCACCCACGTCGGCCCGCGACCGCAGATGCGGGGAGAGCCGCTCGTCCGGGACCAGACCGCCCAGGTAGACGATACGGCGCACACCCGCCTGCTCGGCCGCCGCCGCGAACGTCTCGGCGGCCCTGCGGTCGTTCGCGGCGAACTGCCCGGAGGCGCCCATCGTGTGGATCAGGTAGTAGGCCACCTCGACGCCCTCAAGGGCGGCCCGCGTCCGGCCGGCGTCGGTGGCGTCCGCCTCGACGACCTCCGTGCGCGCCACCCACGGCAGGTCCCGCAGCCTGCCGGGCGCGCGGGCCATGCAACGCACCTCGTGACCGGCCGCCAGCAGCGCGGGGACCAGCCGTCCGCCGATGTAGCCGGTCGCCCCCGTGACCAGGCAACGTGTCATGTCCGCTCCTTCCGGTGCCGCTCTTATGACGTTCCGTCTGGAATCGCGGGCAACCGGAATCCAACACAAAGATTGATCGCCGAAGGTGAGCGCGTTGCCTTTGAGCGGCGAACCCCGTCCCGGACAGCACCCGGGGCGGGGCCGCTCATGTTCCCGCACATCAGGCCCCGGCCCCTGCGCGGGGCGGCTTCCCGACCTTGATGAAGACGGCCCGGGAATCCGCAGGCGGGAACGACCCACCGTTGCCGGCGATCGGTCCAGGCCAGTTCACAACGGGACGCCCGCTCCCGTCACCCTGTTTCAGGCTGAGCCGGAACACCCAGGTCACAGGCTCCGCAACCGGCGCCGTCGACCGCTCGTTGATCGTTCTGTAATCCGCGCCGTCCACCATGCTCAGCATGCTCGGGGGAACTTTGAGGATCGTCTTCACCGGTGAGGACCTGGCCCGCGTCCGCATCGCCTCGCGTGTCGACGAGTTGTGGGAAATGGCGATGAGCCTGCACGTCCTGCAGAGACCCGGCGGCGCCGGCCTGGCCGGCTGGCGGCGGCAGGCCCGCGCCGACCTGGCCGAGTCGGGCCTGCTGCAGCCGGTACGTCAGACGCTGGCGCCGATGATGCCGATCAAGGCCTACTTCCCCGACTTCCTGACCCCCCACGAGGCCCAGACCGGACGGCAGAACGGCATCGACGCGCTGGCCGACACCCCGCCGTCGCGCGTACGCCACGAGGTCGATCTGCTGCGCCGGCACACTCCCCTGCCCGGCAGTCTCGACGGTCTCGCCCGCGGCGACCGGCGGGCCATCGCCGGCCTGGCCGATCTGGCCGCCCGTTACTGCCAGACCGCGTTCGCCGCCCACCGCACCAGGATGGAACACGCGCTGGGAGGCGAACGTGCCCGCCTCGCCCGCCTGCTGACCGACCACGGCGTGGAGGCCATGCTCGCCGCCCTGGGCCCGCGTACGCGCTGGCGGCCCCCGGTCCTGGAGATCGACTACGCCGACGGCCGGTACGAGATCCAGCTGCACGGCCGCGGCCTGACCCTCATCCCCTCCTATTTCTGCCGCTACACCCCGGTCGCCCTGGCCGACCCCGCCCTGCCGCCCGTCCTGATCTTCCCCGCCCCGCGCCGTACCCCGGCACCCGGTCCCGGCCCCAGTGACGCCCTGCCCGACCTGCTCGGCGCCACCAGGGCCCGCATCCTGCGCCACATCGCCGCCACCGACGGCTGCACCACCAGCGAGCTCGCCCGCGCGACCGGGTCCTCACTCTCCTCGGCCAGCGCGCACGCCCAGGTGCTGGACCGCACCGGCCTGATCATCAGCACCCGCCACACCAACATGGTCATCCACCGGATCAGCCCCCTGGGCGCCGGTCTGATCCGCCACCAGACCCCGCGCTCCGACGACCGGGGCGACCTCCTCGATCACCACCGTTAGAGCCGCGCGACCGGCAGCCGGCTCGGAACACCTCCAAGTCCTCGCCGTATCCATCGAACATGTGCCCTCTACCTGAATGGTGCACGTAACACATGATGTGTATGGTGCACATCGATCTTGGCGCCGAAGCAGAGGAGAACCACGTGGGGGCATCCACGTCCACCACCCGTCGCAGCGGGATCGTCACCGTGATGGCGGTGGCCGGCATCGTCGCCTCGCTCACGCAGACCCTCGTGGTGCCGCTGATCGGCGAGCTGCCGATGCTGCTGCACACCACCGCGTCCAACGCGTCGTGGGTGATCACCGCCACCCTGCTGGCGGGCGCGGTCACCACGCCCGTCACCGGCCGGTTAGGCGACCTGTACGGCAAACGCCGCATGATGCTCGTGTGCTCGGTGCCCCTGATCCTGGGCTGCGTGGTGTGCGCGCTGGCCGGCTCTCTCACTCCCATGATCATCGGACGGGGGCTGCAGGGCATGGGGATGGGCCTGATCCCGCTCGGCATCAGCGCCCTGCGTGACCTGCTGCCGCCCGATCGGCTGGGGCCGTCGATCGCGCTGATGAGCTCGTCCATGGGCATCGGCGGCGCGCTCGGGCTGCCCATCGCGGCGGCGGTCGCCGAGTACGCGAGCTGGCGGGTGCTCTTCTGGGCCACGGCCGTGCTGAGCGTGCTGGTCGCGGCGCTGATCCGGCTGCTGGTGCCGGTCACGCCCGGCCGGGGATCCGGGCGGCTGGACTTCGCCGGCGCCGCCGGTCTGGGCGTCGCGCTGGTGTGCCTGCTGCTGGGCGTGTCCAAGGGCGGCGACTGGGGCTGGTCGAGCGGCACCACGCTCGGGCTGCTGGTCACCGCGGTGGTCGTCCTCGTCGCCTGGGGCTTCTGGGAGCTGCGCGTCAGGGAGCCGCTGGTGGACCTGCGCATCACCGTACGCCGCCAGGTGCTGCTGACCAATCTGGCCTCCATCGTGGTCGGCTTCTCCATGTACGCCCAGGCGCTCATCGTGACGCAGATCCTGCAGCTCCCCGCGGCCACCGGATACGGCCTGGGCCAGTCGATGCTGGCCGCCGGCCTGTGGATGGCCCCCTCCGGCCTGATGATGATGGCGGTCTCGCCCCTGGGCGCCCGGCTGTCGGCGGCCCGCGGTCCCAAGGTCACGCTGATCGCGGGCAGTCTGGTGATGGCGCTCGGGTACGGCTCCTCGATGGCGCTGCTGGGCTCGACCTGGGGCCTGCTGATCGTCACCTGCGTCTGCGGCATCGGCGTCGCCCTCGCCTACGGCGCGATGCCCGCTCTGATCATGGACGCGGTGCCCCGGTCGGAGACGGCCGCGGCCAACAGCTTCAACACGCTGATGCGGTCCATCGGCACCACGGTGTCGGCTGCGGTGGTCGGCGTCGTCCTGTCGCAGCTCACCATCCGGCTGGGCGGGCACACGCTGCCGTCCGAGGCCGGATTCCGTACCGGCATGCTGATCGCCTGCGGCGCGGCGCTCGTCGCGGCGGCCGTCACGGCGGCCCTCCCGCCGGGTTCGACCGGCCGACGGGCCGAGCAGGACGCGCCTGGAGGCAGCCTCGCCGCGTCGCAGCGGTGAAGGCGGCGCCACAAGATCAGCCTGGCTTCCGTTGCGGTGGAGTATCGTGCTATTCGTGACTGCGGCGTCCGACGAACCCGCATGGCGCCGGCCGGCCGCGCGATCGGAACACGTGAACCCCGGCGGCGAGCGCGGCGGCCCGCCCGCGCCTGTCGCCTTAGGCGGACGGGACGGCTTACCGACGCCTGCCGCTTCAGGCGCGCGGGACGACCCGCCGGCGCCTCTCGTCTTGGGCGGGCGGGCGTTCGACGGGGCGCCGCTGGTCATGGCGATCGTCAACCGCACCCCCGACTCCTTCTACGACCGGGGGGCGACGTTCGCCCGGCAGGAGGCACTGCGGCGGGTGGACCAGGTGGTCGCCGCGGGCGCCGACATCGTCGACATCGGCGGCGTCAAGGCCGGGCCCGGTGACGTCGTGGACGTCCGCGAGGAGATCAAGCGCACGGCGGCGTTCGTCGCCGAGGTGCGCGAGCACCACCCCGGGCTGATCATCAGCGTCGACACCTGGCGGCACGAGGTGGGCCGCGAGGTGTGCGAGGCCGGGGCCGACCTGCTCAACGACTCCTGGGGCGGCGCCGACCCGCTGCTGGCCGGGGTCGCCGCCGAGTACGGCGCCGCGCTGGTCTGCACACACGCCGGCGGGCTGGTGCCCCGAACCCGGCCGCATCGTGTCGAGTACGACGACGTGGTCGCCGACGTGATCGCGCGCACGACGGCGCTGGCCGAGCGGGCGGTGTCCCTGGGTGTGCCGCGCGAGCGGATCCTCATCGACCCGGCCCACGACTTCGGCAAGAACACCTGGCACTCGCTGGAGGTGACCCGCCGGATCGGCGAGCTGGTGGCGACCGGGTGGCCGGTGCTGGTGTCGTTGTCGAACAAGGACTTCGTGGGCGAGTCGCTCGGGTTGCCCGTGGACGAGCGGCTGGCGGGCACGCTCGCGGCCACGGCGCTGTGCGCCTGGCAGGGGGTGCGGGTGTTCCGCGCCCACAACGTCGCCGAAACGCGCCAGGCCCTCGACATGATCGCGGTGCTCCGCGGCCTCCGCCCCCCGGCGCGCGCCCTGCGAGGACTCGCGTGATCGCGGCGGCAGCCCGCGTCCGGCGCGCCCTTCGAGAACTGTCGTGATCGCGGCAGCCGCCCGCGTCCGGCGCGCCCTTCGAGGACCCGCATGATCGCGGCGGTGGCCTGCGTGCCGCAGACGCCTCTGTTGCTGCCCGGTCTCACCGGCCGCCTCGTGGCCGAGGTCGGCGAGCTCCGGGCGGCGGCGGCGCGCGCGGTGGCGTGCCTTCTGGACCAGGAGCTCGACGAGCTCGTCGTGGTCGGCGCCGCGCCCCGCACCGCCGTCTACCCCGTGGACGCCCCCGATCCCGCGGGCCGCCTCGCCCCTTCCCCCCACCGCAGCCCCGCCCGAGACGCGCTGCCCGTCCCGCTCGCCGTCGGCCGGTCCCTGCTGACCGGCCGTACGCCACCGAAGGACCCGCGGCACCTGAGCCCCCCAGCGCCGGCGAGCCCGCAGGAGCCGGGGCCAGTGGTGCCATGGCGGCTGCAGGGGGTCGCCGCCGATGCTGCGCCGGATCGGTGCCTGGAGCTGGGGCGCCGGCTGGCCGGGGGGCCGGCCAGGAGCGGGCTGCTGGTGATCGCGGACGGCAGCGCCCGCCGCGGCGAGAAGGCACCGGGCTACGTCGACCCCCGGGCGGCCGTGCTGGACGCCGAGATCGCCACGGCCCTCGGCACCGCGAACCTCCCCCGCCTGCGCGCCCTCGACCCGGGCACCTGCGACGCCCTGCTGGTCGCGGGCCGCCCCGCCTGGCAGGTCATGGCCGGCGCCTGCGACGACACCCGCTGGCACCCGCGCACCCTGTACGAGGACGACCCGTTCGGCGTCGCCTACTGGGTGATCACCTGGCTGCCAGGGTCACACACGGCCTCCGTGGAGCCCCCGCATGCGGTGCAGCCTTGAGGTTGTCCTGGTTGCGGTAAAGCTTCGCCAAGCCCGGATTGAAGCCGGCCCCCAGAGGAATGATGCGGCTCTGCGCTGAAAAAAGGGGATAGGCGATGACCGAACAGATGCTGGGAGTTCATTCCGAGGTCGGCACGCTGCGGAAGGTCATCGTGCACAGGCCCGAGCTCAGCTTCCACCGGCTCACTCCCAAGAACATGGAAGAGCTGCTGTTCGACGACATTCTCTGGGTCGAGCAGGCGCAACTCGAGCACGACGCCTTCGTCGCGGTGATGCGCGAGCGCGGTGTCGAGGTGCTCTACCACCAGCAGTTGCTGGCCCAGGCGCTGGACGCGGGCTTCGAGGCCAAGCAGCACGCCATCGAGCAGACCGTCACGCACCTGACCGTCGGCCCGGCGATGGTCGACGTCGTCCGCGAGACGCTGGCCGGTTGGAGCGGCGAGAAGCTGGCCACGCACCTGATCGGCGGGCTGACCAAGGACGAGTTCGGCGTCGCCGACCTGGACGGTCACTCGCTGGTCGCGGCCTCGGCGAGCCCGCGCGAGTTCATCTTGCCGCCGCTGCCCAACTCGCTCTACCAGCGTGACCCGTCGGCCTGGCTGTACGGCGGAGTCTCGCTGAACCCCATGCTCTACCACGCCCGCCTGCTGGAGACGATCAACCAGTCGGTCATCTACCACTACCATCCGATGTTCGCCCACGAGGAGTTCGCGTACTGGTATCCGTACGCCGGCGAGGACGAGCGTTTCAACGAGGAGTCCTACGGCATGGCCGCCATGGAAGGCGGCGACATGATGCCCATCGGGAACGGCACGGTGGTGATCGGGATGAGCGAGCGCACCAACGCCCGCACCATCGAGCACATCGCGATGTCGATGTTCGCGGCGGGCGCGGCGGAGCGGATGATCGCGGTCCATGTGCCCAAGAGCCGCTCCTACATGCACCTGGACACGGTCTTCACGTTCCTGGACGTCGACAAGGCCACGGCCTACCCGCCGTTCCTGGACACCGCCACCACCTATTCGCTGCGGCCCGGCGACAAGGAGGGGACGGTGGAGGCGCACCGCGAAGCGAGCTTCGTCGGCGCGTTGCAGAACGCGCTCGGCCTGACCCGCCTGGAGGTCATCCCGACCGGCGGCGACGACTACCAGATGACCCGCGAGCAGTGGGACTCGGGCAACAACTTCTTCGCGCTGGCCCCCGGAGTGGTGATCGGCTATCACAAGAACGTCTTCACCAACCGCAAGCTGCGCGAGCACGGCGTCGAGGTGCTGGAGATCGAGGGCTACGAGCTGGGCAAGGGCCGCGGTGGCGCCAGGTGCATGACCTGTCCCGTCGAACGTGACGCCGTCTGAGCACAGCGGCCGGTCGAGGAGATGAGCGAGACCGTCTCCGACGCCGACGCCAACCGCGCCGTGAGCCTGGCGCTGCGGGTGGGAGAGTTGCTGCTCGCCAACGGAGAAGGGACCGAAAGGGTCACGGCCGCGATGCTGGCGATCACGCGGACGTACGGCCTGCGCCGCATCGAGGCGGATGTGAACCTGTCGGCGCTGACATTGTCCCTCGTCCCGGACGACGGCCGCCTGCCGGTCACGGCCGAGCGGCGGGTGCGCAGGCGCGAGCCCGACTTCGACCGGCTGATCACGCTGCACGTGCTGGTGGACGAGATCACCGGCCGGAAGTTGCCGCTGGCCACGGCGCAACGGCGCCTGCGCGAGCTGAGCGGCCGGCCCCGGGTCTATCCGGGCTGGGTGGTGGTCATCGCGATCGCCCTGGTCTCGACCTCGGCGGCGACGTTGAGCGGCGGCGGCCCGGTGGTGGCGCTGGCCGCGTTCGTGGCGACCGTGCTCGGCGACCGGGCCGGGGCCTGGCTGGCCAGGCGTGGGGTGGCGGAGTTCTTCCAGCTGGCCGTGGCGTCGTCCGTCGGCACGTTGGCCGCGGTGTTCATGATCTGGCGGGAGCTGCCCGTGCAGGCGTCGGCGGTCGTCGTGGGCTCGGTGATCGCGCTGCTGCCCGGCCGGCCGCTGGTCGCCTGCGTGCAGGACGGCATCGCGGGCGAGTACGTCACCGCCACCGCCCGGCTGTCGGAGGTGGTCTTCATCGTGGCGGCGGTCATCTCCGGGATCGGCACCATGCTGGCCGTCGCCGTCAAGGCGGGGGTGCCGATCACCGTGGACGACGCGCCCGCGGCGCCGCTGGCACTGGCGGCGCCGCAACTGCTCGGGGCGCTCGGGCTGGGGCTGACGTTCGCGGTGGCGCTGCGGGTGCCACCCCGGCATGTGCCGCCCGCGGCGCTCGGCGGCATCGCGATCTGGAGCGTGTACGTCTGCCTGTCCTGGCTGGCGCTGCCGGCGGTGCTGGCCACGACGGCGTCCGCCGCGGTGATCGGGCTGCTGGGCTCGGCGTACGCGCACCGGGTGCGGGTGCCGCCGATGGTGTTCGTGATCCCGGCGATCGGGCCGCTGCTGCCGGGCTCGGTGCTGTATCGCGGGATGCTGAAGCTGAGCCTGGGCGACGTGCAGGGCGGCGCACGCTTTCTGGTCGAGGCGTTGTCGGCGGCTGTGGGCATCGGCGCGGGCGTGATCCTGGGGATCGACGTGCTGCGTGCTCTGCGTAGTAGCGATGTGGCGCGCCGGATCCGCCCGGCCGCCCGCCGTACCAGGGGTTACTGATCTTCCGCCGGCTCCGTATGGTTCACCGTCGATCACAGTGGGTAGCTGAGTAAATACGATAAGTGCCGATCTGGAGGTTCAAGGAGACATGATGGACCTGAACGGCATCGTCCGGCATGAGGGCATCCGATGAGCGGCCATCCGGCGCTGCTGCTGTTCCTGGCCCTGTTCGGCCTCTACAGTCCGGTCGCGGCGCTCGCCTCCTACCTGCCGATCGTGCGGCCCTTCGACCATGGGCAGGTCCGGCGCCTGGCCGTGGGCCTGGCGATCAATGTCTTCGTGTTCGTGCTCCTCGCGCTCTGGGTCGGCGAGCCGCTCCTGGAGCTTCTCGGCATCAGCACCGCCGCGCTCACCGCCACCGGAGGCATCGCGCTGGCCTTCGCCGCGATCCCCCTGATGCTGGGCAAGGCGGGCATCGTCGAAGAACTCGACAAAGAACCGGCCGGCGAAGAGCCGCCGGCGGCCACGCCGGAGAACGTGAAAGCGGTGCTGTTCACGCCGGTGACCTTTCCGCTCACCGTCGGCGGGACCACCTTCGCCTTCGCCGTCGCCGCCTCCGCCGGAGCCCCCGCCCTGAAGGACAAAGCGTTCCTGTCGGTGGCCGCGCTCTGTTTCGCCCTCGTCACGGGCATCACCATGTACGCCTCCGGTCACGTGCAACGGCGCATATCGCTGAAGGCGGCCATGCTCCTCGACCGCATCGCCGGCATCCTGCTCACCGCCATCGCCGTCATCCTCCTGGCGAACGGCTTCACCGACCTCGTCGTCAACCGCCTCCAAGGCTGACCCTGCCCAACCCCGCCATCGCGGCCGCGCGTCAACCCGGCCCCGTCGGACCGGCCGCGTGGGGTCAGTGCCCGGCAGGCGCGTCGACCGGTGTCCGGCCCCGTCGCACGCCCACCACCGCGGCGCGCGCGGGTGGCGCGCCGTCCGTGGAGGGAGCATGGTGACGGTCCACGGAGGGAGATGTCATGAAGGGGTGGTTCCTTGTTCTTGCGTACGGCTCTCACGAGCTGACAGCCGCCGGACGCGTCATCCGGCGGCGGGATGCACCCTGCGGAGCAGGGCGTCGAGGGCAGGCAGGGCCTGCCCGATGGCCGCGACCTCCGCGTCGCTCAGGCCGCTGAGGCCGTCGCCGAGGACCTTCGAGGTCAGGGCCTCCGCGATCGCGAAGCGCCGGTCGGCCTCCTCCGTGGTGTGCAGGTGGGCGACCCGGCGGTCCGCCGGGTCGGGCACCCGCCGCAGCTCCCCCTGGCCGGCGAGCTGCGTCACCAGCGCGCTGACGTTGTTGGGTTTCATCAGCAGCTCGCCGGCCGCCTCACGCACGGTGATCCCCGGACGCTCCTTCACCAGCCGCAGCAGCGCGAGCTGCCCCTCGGGCAGCGTGGGATGCGGGAAGCCGAGGTGGACCCGCCGCTCCACGGCCCGCTGCAGGCGGGGAAGGAGAGCGCCGAGTCGTGACACCAGGTGAGGCGCAGGGGTGGCTGAGGGCATGACCTCCACAATAGCTATGACAACATAGGTATGTCAAAATACCTATTTATCCATGCAAAACCCCTCGCGCCCGGGTCCGCGCAGGCGTAGCTTTGACTCGTTGACCGGATCAGCGAATCCGGTCAAGCGGTCACGGAGGAGCTGTGGATGATCGATGAGCGGGCCGGCCGCATCCTGGACGCCGCCGGCGAGCTGCTGGTCGCGTGGGGATACCGGCGGGTGACGATCGAGGACGTCGCGCGCCGCGCCGGGGTCGGCAAGGGCACGGTCTACCTGCACTTCACCACCAAGGAAGTGTTGTTCCTGACCGTGGTGATGCGCGAGCAGGCGCGGCTGGCCGAGCGGTTCCTGGCCGCGTTCGAAGCCGATCCGGCGCACGTGCTCCCGAGCGAGCTGGCCAGGCTGGCCTACCTGTGGATGCACGAGGACCCGATCATCCACGTGATCGTCACCGGGGACGCCGAGACGCTCGGCGCGCTGACCCGCAGCGGCGCCGACCACGTGGGCCCGCTCATGAAGGCGCGCGCGCAGACGATCTCCGACTGCCTGGAGGTCCTGCGCGAACACGGCATCGTCCGCGACGATCTGGCGGCCGATGAGCGCGTGCACGCCTTCACCGCGATCCTCACCGGATTCCTGGCCGCCGACGCGTACCGGCCGGAGGCCGAGATGTCGCGCGAGGCCAGAGCGGACCTGCTGGCGTACACCGTCAGGGCGGCCTTCGAAACCCCGGACGCGGCCGCGCGCGCGGGCCGCGCCGTGCCCCAGGTGCTCGGCCTCTACCGGCACCTGCGCGACCTGCTGATCGAGGAGATCAGCCGGCAGAAACTCGCCTGAATCTCACCTGAGTGGAGAAATCATGAACGCCGTCAACCTGATGGACCCGGCCCTCATGCAGGACCCCTTCGGCGGCTTCGCCCGGATCCGGGAGGAGGGGCCGCTGGTCAGAGCCGCCTTCTCCGCTGACGCCACACCGCTGTGGCTGATCACCCGCTACGAGGACGTGCGGAACATGCTCGGCGACACCCGGTTCGTCAACAATCCGGCGAGCGTGCCCGGGATGGACGTGGGCAACATCCGCGAGCAGCTCATCGAGGCCAGGGGCGTCGCGCCGGAGCTGGCCCCGTACATCCTGGACAGCATCCTCGACGTGGACGGCCCCGACCACCTCCGGCTGCGCCGCCTGGTCTCCCGCGAGTTCACCGCCCGCCGGGTGCTCGACCTGCGCCCCCGCATGGCCGAGATCACCGAGTCGCTGCTCGACCGGATGGACGGCGAGACCGACCTGATCGAGAGCTTCGCCTACCCGCTGCCGATCACGGTCATCTGCGAGCTGGTCGGCGTGCCCGAGGCGGACCGTCCCCGCTGGCGCGAGCAGGGGCGAACCATGATGACCCTCACCCCCGGCGCGATGAACACCCCGCTGCGGACCATGGTCGAGCTGTCCCAGGACCTGATCGAACGGCGGCGCGCGGAGCCGGGCGGCGACCTGCTGTCGGCGCTGATCCGGGCCCACGACGAGGACGGCGACCGGCTCAGCGACAGTGAGCTGATCACCATGATCCTCACCCTGATCCTGGCCGGGCACGAGACGACCGCGCACCTGATCGGCAACGGCGCCCTGGCGCTGCTCAGCCACCCCGACCAGCTCGACCTGGTGAAGAAGGAGCCGGAGCTCTGGCCGCGCGCCGTGCACGAGCTGATGCGCTGGTGCGGGCCGGTGCACGGCACCCGGATGCGGTACGCGACCGAGGACGTCGAGATCGACGGGCAGACGGTCAGGAAGGGCGAGGGCGTGATGGCCATCCTGGTGAGCGCCAACTACGACCCGCGCCGATTCGACGACGCCGATCGGCTCGACCTGACCCGTGAGCAGGACTCCCGGCGCGAGGTGCACGTGGGCTTCGGGCACGGGCTGCACTACTGCCTGGGCGCGGCGCTGGCGCGCAACGAGGCGGAGATCGCGTTCGGCGCGCTGTTCCGCCGTTTCCCCGGCCTCGCCCTGGCCGGTGAGCCGGAGCGGCAGTACATGCCGATGTCCTGGCGCCTGGCCAGGCTCCCCGTCCGGCTGTCCTAAGCGAAGCGGAGCGCGTGGGGCCGGTATTCGCCGTAGTGCTCGGCCTGGTGGAGGGCCCGCAGGAAGGACTCCGGACCGTCGAAGTCCGGCATTTCCAGATAGGCGGCACCGACCCCCGCCGGGTCGTGCGCGTCCGAGCCCACCGTCCCCGGCAGCCCGTACGCCCGCGCGATCCGCCGCGCCGCCCGGTTGTGCTCCTGGTCGGCGACCTTGGCGTTGAACACCTCGACCGCGTCGATCTGCCCGGCCGCGCACATGTCGCCGAGGACGGCGCCCACCCCGTTGCGGAGCGGGTCGCAGGGATGCGGCGCGCACACGATCCCGCCCTGCCGTCGGATCCGCTCGACCACCTCGCCCGCGCGCAGCACGTACGGCACCCGTTCGGTGAGGAAGAGGCCGATCAGCTCGCCGGAGCCGGTCCGGATCTCCTCGCCGGGCACGACCCTGGCGCCGACGGCGCGGGAGAGCTCGTCCGCGGTGCCCGCCAGGTGGTGGTGGTCGGTGAGGCACACGACGTCGATCCGGTGCGCCGCCACCCGCTCGGCCAGCTCGTCGAGCGTCGTGACGGCGTCGCCGGAGGCGACGGTGTGCACGTGACAGTCGACCCGCACCCATCCGGGCCGGACGGGCCGGGCCGTGTCCGGAGTCACCTCGGCGCACCTCCCAGGCCGGCGGATCTGACGCGGTGCGGGCAGTCTGCACCCTGCCGGCCGGGCCCGTCGAGCTCGGCCCGTCCGGCCTTCACAATCCTCCGGCGAACATGATCTAATTTCTTTTAGAATCCGAATCTAGAATCATGTTCCTACCCCCGAGGTGAGTCAATGCCGCACCGGATCTATGTCGATGGCGAGTGGACGCCCGCGAGCGGCGGCCCGGCGATACCGGTGGTGAACCCCGCCTCCGAAGAGGTCTTCGCCGAGGTGCCGCGGAGCGGGGCCAAGGACGTGGCGCGGGCCGTGGAGGCGGCGGCCGCCGCGCTGCCCGCCTGGTCGGCCACGCCCGTCGCCGAGCGCGCCGCGCTCTGCGCGGCCGTCGCCGGGGCACTGAAGGCGCGGGCCGAAGAACTGGCGGACACGATCGCGGACGAGCTCGGCATGCCGCTGCCGCTGACCCGGCTCATCCAGGTGGGGTCGCCGATCCGGACGTTCGCCTCGATGCCCGAGGTGGCGGCCGGGATCGCGTTCGAGGAGCGGATCGGCGGCTCGGTCGTGTACCGGGACCCGATCGGCGTCGTCGGCGCGATCACCCCCTGGAACTATCCGCTGCACCAGATCGCGGCCAAGGTCGCCCCGGCGCTGACCGCCGGCTGCACGGTGGTGCTGAAGCCGAGCGAGGTCACGCCGCTGAACGCGTTCGTGCTCGCCGACGTGCTGCACGAGGCGGGGCTGCCGCGCGGGGTGTTCAACCTGGTCTCCGGCACCGGGCCGGAGGCCGGGGAGGCGCTGGCCGCGCATCCGCTGGTCGACATGGTGTCGTTCACCGGGTCCACCCGCGCGGGGCGGCGGGTCGCCGAGCTGGCCGCGGCGGGCGTCAAGCGCACCGCGCTCGAACTGGGCGGCAAGTCGCCGAACGTGCTGCTCGACGACCTGGACGACGACCGGTTCGAGGACGCCGTGCGCAAGGGCGTGGGAGCGTCCTTCCTGAACTCCGGCCAGACCTGCTCGGCGCTGACCAGGCTGCTGGTCCCCCGGGAGCGCCTGGCGGACGCCGAGCGGATCGCGGCGGAGGAGGCGCGGGCGTACCAGCCGGGCGATCCGCGCGACCCGGGCACCCGGCTCGGGCCGCTGGTCTCGGACGCGCAGCGGGAGCGGGTGCGCGAGCTGCTGCGGGCCGCGGCCGGCGACGGGGCGACGACCCTCACCGGCGGCCCCGACGCGCCCGACGGGCTGACGACCGGCTTCTACGTGCGGCCGACCGTGCTCAGCGGGGTCACGCCCGAGTCCAGGATCGCGCAGGAGGAGATCTTCGGACCGGTCCTGGTGATCCTGCCCTACTCCGGGGAGGACGAGGCGGTCCGGATCGCCAACGGCACGCCGTACGGGCTGGCGGCGGGCGTGCGGGCCGCGGACCCGGAGCGCGCCCACCGGGTGGCCAGGCGCCTGCGGGCCGGGCAGATCCGCGTCAACGACGGCGCGCACAACGACCTGGCCCCGTTCGGCGGCTTCAAGCAGTCGGGGTACGGCCGCGAGTACGGCCGCTTCGGCCTGGAGGAGTTCCTCACCACCACGTCCGTGCAGCTCTGAACCGGGGGAAGATCCATGAGAGGCGTCATTCTGCGTGAGGTCGGCAAGCCCGTGGAGGTCAGCGACGAGCTGGCGGTGCGGCGGCCCGGCCCGGGAGAGATACGCGTGCGGCTGCGCGCCGCCGGGGTGTGCCACTCCGACCTGTCCATGTGCGACGGCACGCTGCCCGCGAAGCTGCCGCTGGTGCCGGGGCACGAGGGCGCGGGCGAGGTGGCCGAGCTCGGCCCCGGCGTGGCCGGCCCGCCACCGGGCACGCGCGTGATCCTCTCCTGGATCCCGCCGTGCGCGAACTGCTTCTTCTGCCTGGGCGGCCAGCCGAACCTGTGCGTCAGCGTCCGCCCGGCCGGGCCGCCACCGCTCAGTGTCGGCGGCGAACCGGCGCACGCCGCGCTCGGCGTGGGCTGCTTCGCCGAGGAGACCGTGGTGGACGCGCGGGCCGTGGTCCCGGTCCCCGACGACGTGCCGTTCGAGGTGGCCGCGGTGCTCGGCTGCGCGGTGCTGACGGGCGTCGGCGCGGTCGTCAACACGGCCCGCGTCCGGCCGGGGTCGTCGGTCCTGGTGATCGGCTGCGGCGGGGTCGGGCTGAACGTCGTCCAGGGCGCCAGGCTGGCCGCGGCCGCCCCCGTGCTGGCCGTCGATCCCTTCGCCGAGAAACTGGAGATCGCGCGCGGGTTCGGCGCCACCCACGTGACCACGCCGGACGGGCTGTCCGACGCGGTGCGGGAGCTGACCGAGGGACGCGGGTTCGACTACGCCTTCGAGGTGGTGGGCCGGTCGGCGACGATCAAACAGGCCTGGCAGGCCACCCGCCGCGGTGGCACGACCGTCGTGGTGGGCGCCGGCGGCTTCGACGACCTGGTCTCCTTCAGCGCCGGCGAGCTGTTCGCGACGGAGCGGCGCCTGCTCGGCTGCCTGTACGGCTCCGGCGACGTGCGCACCGACTTCGGGCGGCTGCTGCGGTTGTGGCGGGCGGGGCGGCTCGACCTGGAGGGGCTGATCAGCCGGCGGATCACGCTGGACGAGGTCGGGACCGCGTTCGCGGCGATGGGAGCGGGCGAGGTGATCCGCTCGCTGGTCACGTTCTAGCGGGGCCCGCGTCATATCCGTCCCGCGTCATCCCCGTCCCGGGGAAGCCGGTCAGCTCGTCAGCAAGCCGTGCCGGGCGGCCCAGGAGGTGACGGCCTCCGCGATCTCCTCGGGCCGGTCCTCGGGCCCGTGGTGGCCGGCGGCCACGGGCCGGTGGTCGATCTCCAGCGCGGCCATGGTCCGCGCGCACCAGGCGTACATGTCCTCGCCCATCATCGCGCCCGGCCCCGGCTCGAACGTGATGAGCAGCTTGGGCACCTCCGGGCTGGCGGCGAGCCACCGGTCGTACGCCTCGACCCTGGCCACCACGTCGGCGGGCTCCCCGTCCAGGGGCATCATGCGCGCCCACCGCAGCAGCGGCAGCCGGCTCTCCCTGGTCGGGTACGGCTTGCGGTAGACGTCGAGATCGCCGTCCGCCACCGGCAGGGCGACCGATCCCGCGAACCCGCCCTCCAGGAAGAGGTTGTCGTCGAGCATCATCGACTCGCCCACGCCCTCGGTCTTGATGGCGCGGAAGAGCTCCCGGCCGCCCTCGGGGAACTCCTCCCACGTCATCGGCTTGACGATCGTCTCGGTGAAGGCGATGCCGCGCACCCGGTCCGGGTGACGGGCGGCCCAGTCGAAGGCGAGCGCGCCGCCCCAGTCGTGCCCGACCAGGACGACGTCGTCCAGGCCGAGCGCGTCGAACCAGGTGTCGAGGTAGCGGGCGTGGTCGTCGAAGGAGTAGGCGATGTCGGGCTTGCCGGACTCGCCCATGCCGATCAGGTCGGGCGCCAGACGGCGGGCGACGTCACCCACGGCCGGGATGACGTGGCGCCACAGGTGGGAGGAGGTGGGGTTGCCGTGCAGGAAGACCATGGGCACTCCCGTGCCGCTCTCCCGGTAGGACATCGTGGAGTCGAGGATCCGCTCGATGGGCATGCTCGTGCCTTTCAGTTGTTGAGGCTCATGACGTGATCCACGTCGATCTCGATCACGACCCGTCCCGGCGGGGCGGGCGGCGGGGATGAGTAGCGTCCGGCGTACCGGCGCGCGCCTTCGGCGACCCTGGCCGGGTCGTCGTGCACCGTGGCGGTGCCTTCGAGGGTGATCCAGCGGAAGCCGTCCACCTGGCACAGGGCCGCGCGGGCGCCGGAGCGCCCGGCCAGGTTGCGGGCCTTGCGGGAGGAGGCGACGGTCAGCACGCGGGCCAGGCCCGCGCGGGCGTCCCAGGTGAAGCGCACGGCCACCACGTGCAGGGAGCCGTCGGGCCGCACCGTGGTGAGGGTGGCGACGTGCGGCTCCACCAGGAACGCGGCCTGCGCGGCGGCCATCGGCCGCCTGGCCTGCGGCGGCCGGGGGCTCATCGGAAGGCGGGGGCGTTGCGGGCCGCCCACTCGGCGAAGGTGCGCGGGGCGCGGCCGAGGACCTCTTCGACATCGGGGCTCACCCGCAGCTCCCCCGGCGACGGCTCGCCCAGCACCCCGAGGGTGGCGTCCACCACCGGCTCCGGCATGAAGGTCATCATCTGCGCCCGCGCCTCGGCCCGGCTCTGCTCCACGAACCGCACCGGCGTCCCGAGCGCGCCGGCGATGGCGCCCACCTGCTCGCGCGGCGAGACCGGCGCGGGCCCGGTCAGCTCGTACGTCCGGCCGCCGTGCCCCTCCCCCACCAGGACGGCCGCCGCCACGTCGGCGACGTCGGCGGGGTCCACGGTCGGCAGCGCGACGTCGGCGAACGGCGCGGCGGCGCTGCCCTCGGCCCTGATCGACCCCGCCCAGCGGAAGGCGTTGGAGTCGAGGCCGCCCGAGCGCAGGATCGTCCACTCCAGCTCCGACCCGCGCACGGCCTCCTCGAACAGCCGGGGATGGGCGTACATCTCCGGGCGCGTCCCCGCCCCGACGGAGGAGACCAGCACCACCTTGCGCACACCGGCCGCCTTGGCCGCGCCGAGCACGCCCTGCGGGTCGTCTCCCGCCACGAGCAGGAACAGCGCGGCGGCGCCTTCGAGCACGGGTTCGAGGCTGCGCACGTCGCCCAGGTCGGCCTGCCGGTGCCGCACCCCGGCGGGCGCGCCGTCCCACGGGCTCCGGGACACACCCGTCACGCGCTCGCCCGCCTCGGCGAGCACCCGCACGAGCGAGCTTCCGACGTTTCCGCTGGCTCCAGTCACGACAATCACGAGATAGCTCCAATAATCGAGTTTCACCAGGTCACGCCGTTCGCGTTCCCTGCACTCGAAGAAGCTAGCACCGTGGATATAGTAGGTACCTAGGGGAAAGTGACTACCCGAGGGGATCCCGTTGACCGACACCGCACCCGCAGATTCCGTGCTGGCCTGCCCGATCGCCCCGGTCGTCGACATCGTGTTCAGCCGGTGGACGACGCCGATCCTGTGGACGCTCAACGAGTTCGGCCGCCAGCGCTTCGTGGAGCTGGAGCGCCGCATCCAGACGATCACGCCCAAGGTGCTGACCCAGCGGCTGCGGCAGCTGGAGCGCGACGGCCTCGTCGTGCGCACCTACCATCCGGAGGTGCCGCCCCGCGTGGAGTATGAGATCAGCGAGCTCGGGCTGACCCTGGCGCCGCTGTT
Source organism: Nonomuraea sp. NPDC002799 (assembly GCF_053592075.1). Lineage (NCBI taxonomy): Bacteria > Bacillati > Actinomycetota > Actinomycetes > Streptosporangiales > Streptosporangiaceae > Nonomuraea > Nonomuraea sp. NPDC002799. Next base: position 18,793 of record NZ_JBSFVA010000027.1, on the reverse strand, counting down.
CGCCACGCTCGCGCTGTGGTCACAGGCGAATCTCGGCAAGGTCGAGCGGGCCAGGGAGCACTACGACAACGTCTGAGCGCGCAGCAGGACGGGGCCGAACAGGCCGGTGCGGCGCTGGCCGGGGAAGACGAAGTGCGTCGGGCTGACCTCGTCGAGATAGGGCCCGAGCGTCCCGAGCACGAGGATCTCCACCGTGTTGGCGCCCTCGTCCAGCTCGACGTCGAACGCGTACGGTGAGCACACCCGGATGCCGCACGCCCGCCCGTTCACCGTCACCTCCGCCGTGCCCCTGACCCGGCCCAGGTCGAGCAGGCCCGGCCCGGCGCCGGCCGTGACGGTGGTGCGGTAGCGCACGCCGCCGCTGTAGCCGGCCAGGCCGCGCTCCTCCCAGTCCCCGAGCCGCATCCGGCCGGGCCCGCAGGTGAACCGGACGGGCCCGGCGAACGCCGCTCCCCCCTGCGCGCCCGGCACCGTCGTCACGCACACCTCGGCGCCGCCCTCCCCGAGCTCGGCGCGCACCTCGGCGGAGCCGGTCGCGTGCACCTCGATGCCGGTTGCGCCGGGAGGCGGATCCAGCAGGAAACGCTCGGTCCGCGGGCGGGCGCCGGGCACCGCGAAGGTCGCGGGCAGCGCGACCGGCCGGCCGTCGAGCCAGTCCGCCCCCGGCAGCGGATGCGGGCGGGGCCGCAGGTACAGGGCGGGCGGGTCGCCGTGCTGACGGCGGCGCACCTGGGGCCGGGGCGACCAGCCGGGCCCGGAGACGGCCAGGCCGTCCACCAGCACCCAGCCGCCGGTCTCGATCCTGATCGTGTTCTCGCCCGGGCGCAGCAGAGGGGCCACCTCGTAGCGGCGCACCCGGGGGATGTCCGCCTCGGCGTACGGGTCGAAGCCGCCCTGCCTGCCCACCTCCTCGCCGTTGACGAGCACCCGGCACGAGGCCGTCGAGGCCACCTGGAGCAGCTCATGCGGCTCCGCCGCGAGGACGGTGGTCTCCAGCGGGGACCCGGCGATCCACTCGGGGCGGACGCCGTCGGCCGGGTCGGCCACCAGGCAGGCGTAGGCCCGCAGGTCGAGCTCCTCATCCGGCACGAGCAGCAGTTCGAGCAGGTGCTCGCCGGGCGCGACGGGCGCGCGGCCGACGGCCGCGTAACCGGCGTCGTCGAGCGCCTGCTCGACGCCGTCGAGCCACACCGTCTTCGCCGCCCCGGCTCCGACGGCCAGCCAGGCGTCCTGGCCGGGCGGCACGGTCACCAGGGCGCGGAAGCGGGCCTCGCCGCCCGCCGGGATCCGGCCGAACGCCAGGAACTCGGCCGGCACGTGCCCCTTGGGCCCGAGCGTGTCGCGGTGGACCGGGTCCTTGCGCAGGCCACGGGAGTCCGACCAGACCGAGGGCGTCCACGGGCCGTCGCCGGCCCGCTGCTCTCCTCGCGGCCCGAACGTCACGTCCACCGGCTCCCCGTCCGGCGTCCGCAACGTCCAGCATTCGACGTCCGCGACGCTCCCGAAGTCGGACCAGGTGTCGTCCAGGGTGGGGACCAGCTCGACGTCCCACGTGTCCCCGAGGTCGATCCCGGCGGGGTACGCGGGCCGCGGCGGCTCGGGCTCGGCCGGGGTGCCGTCGAACACCAGCAGCGCGGCCGGCCCGTCGTCGAACGGCACCACGACCTCGACGGTGTCGCCGTCACGCGTGTGCGGCAACGCCCGCGGCTCGCCGCCGTCGAAGAGGCGGGCCAGCAGTGGCGTGCCGGAGACGCCTCTGACGGTGATCCGCATGTCGCGGGCGTACCTGGCGGGGTCGAAGTCGATGTCGGCGTCCAGCCAGCCGAGGTCCACGCCGCGCTCCTCGGGCCGCCCGACGCCGATCCTGCTCGCCATGGGGGAGGCCGCGGTCAGGAAGAGCAGCGTGGTGTCCCCGGCCTCGCGCACCAGCGCGGGCACCGGCGCCTCGACCCGCCGGGGCAGATCGGCCAGCGCCTCGCCGAGACCGGCGGCGGATTCGACGTGGCGGGCCAGGCCGCGCAGCGCGTCGGGGACCGCGCCGACGGCGACGAGCAATCCGCCGTCCGCGGCGAACGCGCCGAGCCGGGCGGCCACGTCCTCGTCGACGTCGGTGACGGCGGGCAGGATGATCGCGCGGTAGGCCTCGGTGGAGACCGTCAGCCGCCCGTCCGCGACGGCCGCGCGCCGCACGGAGTCGTCGTCGATCACGTCGGCGTCCAGGCAGAGCCGGTCGAGCGCGCCGGGCACGGTGGCGAACCACGCCATGTCGCCGACGATCTCGCGGTAGACCTCCTGCGCCCGCGTGGCGCGCGCGTCCACCCCGTCCAGGCCGGTGCCCGCCTGGGCGGTGGCGGTGGGCAGCAGGACGGCGACGTCGCAGGCGTGGCGGCCCTGGGAGAGCACGGCGCACAGCCGGGTGACGGCGTCGGCGAAGACGCGGTGGTGCCGCCAGTACGGCTGGCGCCAGTCCGTGGACGGCGGCGCCCACTCCCACCAGCCGCGCCTGGTCGTGTAGTAGACGGCGTGCGGGTTGTAGAGCGTCGCCCCGGCGCGGAGCCAGGGCAGCAGCCAGTCGAAGGTCTCCTCCAGGGTGCCGCCCCAGCCGCTGGAGTGGAAGGCCTCGATCCACGTGCGCGGCCGGCCGTACAGGTGGGCCAGCGAGGCGTGCAGGCGGGCGTCGCCGTGATGGTCCGACCCCGGCGCGGTGAACCAGCGGTGCGTGCGCGCGTAGTCGGCGTAGAGCTGCACGCCTTCGACCGGGTGCCCGGCGCGGGCGGGGTCCTGCTGGTCGCAGCCGTTGATCAGGCCGTGCCGCTCGTGCCAGCGCGCCAGCGGCCGGAAGAACGCCTCCTCGGCCAGCTCGGCCCGGGTCCTTTGGTACGCCTGCCAGTCCGGCGCCTCCAGCGAGAACGGCTCGCCGCGCCTGGCCAGGTGCTCCTCGGCGAAGCGGGCGGACCAGGTGGGCAGGGTGGGCAGCTCGTCCTGGAACGACCCGGCGATCACCCGGCCGAACCAGTGCCCCACCCGCCGCTCGAACTCGCCGTGCACCCGGTCGAGCAGCACCGCGCACGCCTCGGCCGACAGGTAGTCGAAGCCGCGCGAGGAGAGCGTCCCGTCGGCGGCCAGCCACTGGCCGGCGAACTCCGGCCGCTCCACCACCAGGCGCGCCTGCAGGTCGGCGCCGGAGAAGCCGAGCTGGTCGTAGAACCACAGGTGGGCGCCCAGCTCGAAGGCGTCGGCGCACACGCCGTCGAGCAGCTCCCACCACGCCTCGGACAGGAACGGCGGGTCGTCGGCGTCGGCGCCGTACATCGGCCCCGAGGGCGCGAGGTTCAGGATGACGAGGTTGCGCACGCCGCCGGCGACCAGGCGTTCCATCTGCCAGCGCAGCCGGTCCCGGCGCAGCGGCTCGCCGCTCCACCACCAGATGGCCGCCGGGGAGTACTCCGGGGGCGGCTCCTTGAGCAGGTCGAGGACGTTCATCCCTTGAGCCCGCTCGCGAAGCCCTTGATGACGTAGCGCTGCAGCACCAGGAAGACCAGCACGATCGGCAGCGCGCCCAGGACCAGACCGGCGAAGACGAGGCCGTGCTGGGAGACGTACTGCCCGACGTAGGCGAAGACGCTGACCGGGACGGTCTCGAAGCCGGAGCCGCCGAGGTAGACCAGCGGGGTGAAGAAGTCGTTCCAGATGAAGACGGCGTTGAGGATCAGCACCGTGCCGGTGATGGGCCGCAGCAGCGGGAAGACGACGCGGGTGAAGGCGATCAGATGCGAGGCGCCGTCGATCTGGGCGGCGCTGGCGTAGTCCTGGGGCAGCGCCCGGATGAAGCCGGTGTAGAGGAAGACGGTGAACGGGAGCTGGATGCCGGTGTAGAAGAGGATCATGCCGGCGTGCGTGCCGATCAGCCCGAGGTCGGTCACCAGCTCGAAGAGCGGGATCATGCCGAGCTGGAACGGCAGCACGATGCCCAGCAGGAACAGCACGTACAGGCCGTAGCCGAGGCGGGTCTGCACCCGGGCCAGGAAGTAGGCGGCGAACGAGCCGAGCGCGATCAGCGCGACCAGGCTGACCACGGTGATCACCGTGCTGTTGATCAGGGACGGGCCGAGCGCCGCGGCCGTCCAGGCGTTGCCGAAGTTGTCGAACGTGGGCGGACTGGGCAGGGCCAGCGGCGACTGGCTGATCTGCCCCGGGTCCTTCAGCGAGAGCGTGATCAGGGTGTAGACGGGGAACAGGAACGCCACCGCCACCGCCACCATGACGATTTCCAGCAGGAAGGTCTTCTTCACGCGGTCACCTCCCGGCTGCGCAGGTAGTAGACCTGGACGAGGGAGACGGCGGCCACGAAGAGCGCGAGCACCAGGGCGATGGCGGTGCTGTAGCCGTACTTGCCGAACACGAACGCCTGCTTGTAGAGCACTGTGGACAGGGTCTCCGTGGCGTAGCCGGGGCCGCCGTTCGTGGCGGCGAAGATCTGGTCGAAGAGCTTGAGCCCGCCGATCGTGGAGAGCATCAGGTTGATGGTGACGGCGGGGGCGAGCAGCGGCCAGGTGACGTAGCGGAAGCGCTGCCAGGTGCCCGCGCCGTCGATCATGGCGGCCTCGTGCAGCTCCTTGGGCACCCCTTCGAGCCCGGCCAGGAAGATGACCATGGAGTATCCGGCGTACTGCCAGACGACCATGCCGGCGATCGACCACAGCGCCACCGACGGGTCGCCGAGCCAGTCCACCTCCAGGCCGAGCAGGCCGTTCAGCCCCGAGGACGGGTCGGGGTTGTAGATGTACTTCCACAGGAACGCGACCATGACCGGGCTGACCACCACCGGCGCGAAGAAGACCACGCGGAGCAGCGCCCGGCTCTTCAGCTTCGCGTTCACCCCGAGGGCCAGCAGCAGGCCGACGCCGTTCTGGACGACCACGGTCGCCACGGTGAGCAGCAGCGTGTTGCCGATCGAGCCCATGGCCTGGTCGTCGCCGAACAGGGTGCGGAAGTTGGCCAGGCCCACGAAGGACATGTCCTCGCCGATCCCGCTCCAGTCGGTGAACGCGTAGAACACGCCGCTGATGGCCGGATAGAGCACCACCAGCGCGTACACCACCAGCGCGGGCGCGGCGAACAACCAGGGCGGGGTGACGGCGTTGAAACGCCGCCGGCCGGCCCTGACGGGCCGGCGTCGGGAAACGGTCAGAGGGGTCACTTCTGGTATGCCTCGTCCATCTTCTTCAGCGCGTCGTCGATCGTGGACGTGCCGGCCAGCAACTCCTGGATCACCGCGAGGTGCACGGGCTGCACCTCGGCGTTGGGCCACTTCTGGTCCATGAACGGCACCGCCCGGTCCTTGGTGAACGGGAGGAACGACTGCACGGCGGGGTCGATCGTGGAGGAGGCGTCCTGCGTGAGCGGGATGGCGGCGATGGCCTTGGCCCAGGAGTTGATGTTCTCCTGCTTGCCGAGGAACTCGACGAACGCCTTGGCCTCCTCGGCGTTCTTGCCCTTGGCGCCGGCGCCGAGCCCGACGACCACACCGGCCGGGATCCACACCGAGGCGGCGTCGTCGGCGCCGGGCACGGGGAACATCGACAGGTCGTCGGGCGAGGAGGAGGCCTTGCGGAAGTCCGGCAGGACGGCCGACACCTGGACGGCCATGGCGGCCTTGCCGGTGGCCACCATCGAGGTCTGCTGCTCGAACGTGGTGCCGTTCGGCTTGTCGTTGAAGAAGCCGCGCTTCTGCAGCTCCAGGTACATCTCCATGGCCTGGCGCCAGCCGGACTGGGCGAAGCTGGTCTGCCCGGCGAGCTGCTTGTCGTCGAAGGTCGGGTCCTTGACGTAGACGGTCGAGGGCACCAGCGCGTACGTGATGAGCTGGGTGACCCACGGCGTCTGGGCGCCCAGGGCGATCGGCACGACGCCGGACTTCTTCAGCTTGTCGCAGACCGCGAGGAACTCGGTCCACGTGGTCGGCGGCGCCTCGATGCCCGCCTTCTCGAAGACCTTCTTGTTGTAGATGGCGCCGATGACCGTCGAGCCGGCGGAGTACATGTACGTCTTGCCGTCGAGCTGGTAGGCGGGCTTGAACCCCTCGGGAATGGTCTGCGCCCAGGGCTGGGCCGACAGGTCCGCCAGCAGCCCGGCCTTGGCGATCTGCGACATGGACATCGCGCTGCCGTTGCCCGGGTACACCACGTGCAGGTCGGGGGCGTTGCCGCCGCCGATCTGGGTGCGCACGGAGGTCTGCACCTGATCGGTGGGCGCGTAGGACGCGTTGATCCGCACCGCGGGCTTGACCTTCTGGTAGGCGGCCAGCAGCTCGTCCATCGGCAGCTTCTGGTCGGCCACGCCGATGAACTTCAGCTCGGTCGCGGCCTTGCCGCCGCCACCCGTGGTGGCGGTCGTCTCGGGCCTGGTGGAGCAGGCGGTGGCGGCCGCGGCCACGGCCAGGCCGCCCATCATCCGCAGGAACTGGCCGCGGCTCACTTTGGCGTTGCGCAGCAGGTCGGTCATGCTGTTTCTCCTAGGATGGCTATCCCCCGATAGATCAATGCGAACGTTTTAATGATGGTGCTGCGAAAGCGGCCGGGGAGCCCGCGAAGGCGCTCCACGGGCCGGGAGGTGGCGAGCGGGGCAGGGCGAAGAGCGCGGCGCAGGTCGTGCGACCGGACGGATCCCATACCCCACCTCCAATGACGAGATTGTTAAATTAACAGCCACACCTGTTAAAACTGATGGATGTCGGGAGAGTATGAGTCCCCCAAGTTGGGTGTCAAGAGTAGGGTGCCCAACTCTGCGAAAGGGTGGAGACCCAGCGTGAACGCCCCCCAGCCCACCACCAGCAGGTCGGCGCGATGGCACGGCATGGCCGAGCACATCGTGCGCCAGGGCTCCGCCTCCGTGAGCGAGCTCGCCGAGAGCTTCGGCGTGAGTGTGATGACCGTCCACCGCGACCTCGACGAGCTGGAGCGTCAGGGCATGGTGCGCAAGGTCCGCGGCGGCGCCACCGCCCAGGCCAGCAACGTGTGGGAGAGCAACATCGCCTACCGGCTCAAGGCCCACACGGCGGAGAAGGACGCCATCGCGCGCACGGTGGCGGGGCTGATCGAGCCGGGCAGCTCGGTCATGCTCGACGACTCGACGACCGCGCTGGCCGTGGCCAGGCACCTGATCGAGATGGCCCCGATGACCGTGGTGACCAATTTCCTGGAGGCGATCAGGCTGCTGGCCGGCCGCTCCGACATCAGGCTCATCGCCCTGGGCGGCGAATATCACGCCACCCACGACTCCTTCCTCGGGCTGGGCTGCGTCGACGCGGTGGAGGCGGTGAGCACGGACGTGGTCGTGGTCTCGACCTCGGCCATCTCCGACACCTACGCCTTTCATCAGGAGCAGGAGATCGTGCTGGTCAAGCGGGCGATGTTACGGTCCGGAGCACTGCGGATCCTGGCCGTGGACGGCTCCAAGCTGGCCAGGGTGGCGCTGCACCGGGTGGCTCCGATCGACGACTTCGACGTGATCGTGGTGGACGCCAACGCCCCGGCCGATCTGCTGCAGCGGCTCCGCGACCACCATGACAACGTTCAGGTCGCCCAGTTGTAACGCGGATTTGCGTTATTTGTAACTTCCATCTTGTTAAGAAGCTCGTCCGCTTGCTACAAAGTGAGGGCTCTCGCCCCCAAGCTGAGGACGCAGCATGCACCCTCCCACGCGCCGATCCTTCCTCGGGTTCGGCAGCGCCGCGCTCACCTTGGCCTTCACCACCGGCCTGGCTGATCCGCGGACCGCCCAGGCCAGTGTGAAAGGCGACTACCCCTTCCAGCTCGGCGTCGCCTCCGGCGATCCGCTGCCCGACCGGGTGATTTTATGGACGCGGCTGGCGGTCGCGCCGCTGGAGCCGCTCGGCGGACTGCCGTACAACAAGATCAAGGTTGACTGGGAGATCGCCGAGGACGAGGCGTTCACCCGGCGCACCCGGCACGGCTCCGCCTGGGCCACCCCCGAGTACGGCCACTCCGTCCACGTGGACGCCAAGGGCCTGCGGCCGGGCCGCGAATACTTCTACCGCTTCCGCACCGGCGGCCAGATCAGCCCGGTCGGCCGCACCAAGACCGCGCCCGCCTTCGACAGCAGCCCCGACTCGCTGCGCATGGCCTTCGCCTCCTGCGCACTGTGGCAGGAGGGCTACTACAGCGCCTACCGCCACCTCGCCGAGGAGGAGCCCGACGTGGTCTTCCACCTCGGGGACTACATCTACGAGTACGGCATCGTGCCGACGGGCGGCCTGCGCAACACGCCCGTGCCCGAGCAGTTCCGCGTGCAGTGCGACACCCTCGACCGCTACCGCATCCAGTACGGCCTCTACAAGAGCGACCCCGACCTGCAGGCCGCGCACCACCGGGCGCCGTGGATCGTCACCTGGGACGACCACGAGGTGCTGGACAACTGGGCGGGCTCGTACGGCCCGGGCGGCGACGTGACCGAGCAGGACTACATGGTCATCCGCGCCAACGCCTTCCGCGCCTTCTGGGAGAACATGCCCGTCCGGGTGCCGGCCGTGGAAGGCCCGGACGCGCGCATCTACCGCAGGTTCGCCTTCGGCGACCTCGCCGAGTTCAGCGTGCTCGACGCCCGGCAGTACCGCGACGACCAGGTCTGCGGCGACGGCCAGCAGGTGGACTGCGCCGACCGCCTCGATCCCGCCCGGCAGATGCTCGGCGCCGAGCAGGAGAAGTGGCTGCTCGACGGCCTGGGCGCGTCCCGCGCCAAGTGGAACGTGCTCGCCCAGCAGGTCGCCATGATCCAGCTCGACTACGATCCCGGCCCCGCGCAGCGGCTCAGCATGGACCTCTGGGACGGCTACAAGGCCGCCAAGGACCGCCTGCTGAACGGCATGGTCGAGCGCGAGGTGAGCAACCCGGTGGTGCTGACCGGCGACATCCACTACAACCTGGCCGGCGAGCTGAAGACGAACTTCGACGACCCGGCCTCGCCCACGATCGGCGTCGAGCTCGTCGGCACCTCCGTCAGCAGCGGCGGCAACGGCAACCCCAACACGGGGGTGCCGCCCGGCGGCAGCGACGCGACCAACCCGCACCTGAAGTTCTCCAGCTACCAGCGCGGCTACGTCTCCTGCGAGATCACCAGGAGCCAGTGGCGGGCCGACTTCAAGGTCGTCCCCTACGTGGACCGGCCCGGCGCGCCGGTCTCCACCAGGGCCAGTCTGGTCACCCTCGACGGCGCCCCCGGCCTGCACGCGCTCTAGGAAGGCATGATCATGCGTCATCTCACCGCAGCGCTCGCCCTCGCCGCCACGCTCACCACCACCGCCGCCGCCTGGAACCCCGCCTCGGCGGCGCCCGCCAAGGGCGCGCCCGTCCCGGTGGCCGGCGCCGACCGGCTCGTCGCCCCGCTCGGGGTGGACCCCGCCTGCCCCGCCAAGATCATCGTCGGCATGCGCAACGACACCGGGAAGGCCCAGTACGCCACCATGCAGGTGGAGGTCGACCAGCCGCTGACCGCCTCCCGCCCGATGGTGTCCAGCTACCTGCCGCCCGGCTACCGGCTCGGCGCGAAACTGCTGGTCGCCGTGCCACCCGGCACCGCGGAAGGCGAGTACGGCCTGCGCCTGCGCACCCCCGCCGCGACGCTGGCCGTGCCGGTCGACGTCGTGTCCGTCGACCGGCTCGACAACGGCGGCAACCTCGCGCTGCGCCGCCCGGTCACCGCCTCCTCCCAGCACGTCAACGCCAACTACCCGGCCTGCAGCATCGCCGACGGCGACCGCTCCTCCAACGGCTGGGCCGGCGGCAACGGCTGGAACGACGCCACCTCCAAGACCTGGCCGGACACCGTGGCCGTCGCGCTGGGCGAGGCCAAGCAGGTGTCGCGGGTGGACCTGTACACCATGGACACCGAGCGCTATCCCGCCTCGTCGGCCGGGCTGCGCGACTGGGACGTCCAGGCGCAGGTGGGCGGCCAGTGGCAAACGGTCGCGCAGGTGCGCGGCAACACCGCGGGCAACGTCCGCTCGGACTTCGCGCCGGTCACCGCGGACGCCGTCCGCATCGTCGCGCTGGCCTCGAACGGCGCCAACGACTACACCCGCATCATCGAGGTCGAAGTCCGCTCATAGAAGGGAAAAGCAATTGAGCACGCTCACTCGCATCACGCCGCCCCGGGTCAAGGTGGGGCTGGTCGCCGGCGGGCTCGGGGCGTACTGGCCGCAGTTCCCCGGCCTGCTCCCCCAGCTCCAGCGCTCAGCCGACCGGGTGTCCGAGCGGATGCGAGGGCTCGACGCGGAGATCGTGGACGTCGGATTCATCTCCGACGCCCAGGAGGGCGCCGCGGCGGCCGAGAAGTTGCGGGCCGCCGGTTGTGATCTGATCGTCGGGTTCCTGACGACGTACATGACGGCGACCATGCTCGCGCCGATCGCGCAGCGCAGCGGCGCACCCGTGTTGCTGATCAACCTGCAGCCGACGGAGTCGATGGACCACGCCACCTTCGACACCGGCCAGTGGCTGGCCTACTGCGGCGCGTGCCCGCTGCCGGAGATGGCCAACACGTTCACCCGCCTCGGCATCCCGTTCCGCTCGGTCTCGGGCTACCTGGAGGACGAGCGGGCGTGGCGGAAGATCGGCGGCTGGGTGCGGGCGGCGGGCGTGCGCGCCGCCCTGCGCCGGGGCCGGCACGGCCTGATGGGCCACCTCTATCCCGGCATGCTGGACGTGGCCACCGACCTCACGCTGGTCAGCGCGAACTTCGGCGGCCACGTGGAGGTGCTGGAGTTCGACGACCTGCGGGTGCGCGTGGAGAAGGTCACCGACGCCGAGGCCGCCGAGCGGGTCGAGCTGGCGCGCGAGGTGTTCGAGCTGGCCGACACGGTCAACGAGGAGGACCTGGCCTGGGCGGCCCGCGTGTCGGCCGGCCTGGACCGGCTGGTCGAGGAGTTCGAGCTGGACAGCCTCGCGTACTACCATCGCGGGCTGGACGGCGAGATCCACGAGCGGCTCGGCGCGGGCATGATCCTCGGCGCGTCCCTGCTCACCGCCCGCGGCATCCCGGCCGCCGGCGAGTACGAGCTGCGCACCAGCCTGGCCATGCTCGTCATGGACCGCCTCGGCGCGGGCGGTTCCTTCACCGAGTTGCAGGCGCTCGACTTCCGCCGCGGCCACGTCGAGATGGGCCACGACGGCCCCGCCCACCTCGCCATCAGCGCGCGCAAGCCGCTGCTGCGCGGGCTCGGCGTCTATCACGGCAAGCGCGGGTGGGGGGTGTCGGTCGAGTTCGACGTCAAGCGGGGCCCGGTCACGGCGTTCGGGCTGCGGCAGGCGCGTGACGGCCGGTACGGGTTCGTCGTGTCGGAGGGCGAGGTCGTGGAGGGGCCGCTGCTGCGGATCGGCAACACCACCTCGCGGGTGGACTTCGGCTGCGACCCGGGCGAGTGGACCGACGCCTGGAGCGCCACCGGCATCTCGCACCACTGGGCGCTCGGCACCGGCCACCGCGCGGCCGACCTGCGCGCGACCGCCGACCTGCTGGGCGTGGAGGTCACGCACGTCCAGCCCTAGCGCCCCTGGCTCCGGCGTGGCCGCCGCCGAGGATGGTCGCGGCGTTCGCGCCGCGCCTTCCGCCAGGCGCTCGGTCCGCGTCCGGGTCAGCCGGTGCGGCGGGATCGGGCCAGGACCAGCCCGCCGATGACCATGGCGATCAGCCCGATCACCAGGGCCACATAGCCTCCGACTATGCCGTAGCCGGTGCCGGGGCCACCCTCGGCGGCGGCCACGACCAGCCCGCCGACGACCGCGCCGGCCAGCCCCGACACCAGGGCCACGACGGCTCCTCTCCTTCCGGTGCCGGCGCCGATGCGGCCGGCGGAGCGGGCCAGGGCCAGCCCGCCGACGACCGCGCCGGCCAGCCCCAGCAGCGCGGCCACCACGGACCAGAGACGCCCGGCGGTCAAGCCGTAGGCGCTGACGGGGTCCGGCTCGGCCAGGACGTGCGCGGCCGCCGGCGCGGCGAGCCCGGAGACCACGATCAGGGCGGCAGCCGCAGCGGCGAGCAGGGGGCGGACGGACATGAGGTGCTCCTTCTCCTACGACGGGACATCGCCTCATCCTGTCCGCCGGACCCACCCTCGGTCGTCCGGCGGACGCGGGCAATTCGCACTGCCATCGCCGCCGCACCCGGCTACCGCGCATGCCGCAGAATCCGGGCGGGTACCGCGGGTGCGGTAGCCGGCCGCTCATCCGTGCGCAGGAGTCGCCCGCGCGAACATCCGGTTAGGGTGCGCGCATGAGGACACGACGGTTCGGTCTCCGGGCCGGTGTCACCGACTGGGCGATAGCCGTCGGCGTGGCGGCGGCGCTGCTGACCACCGGGCTGTCCGGGCAACGGTCCGCCACCTACCTCGACCTGTTCGCCCTCGCGCTGCTGACGGCCGGCGGCCTGGTGCTGGCCGCGCGCCGCCGGGCTCCGGTTCCCGTCCTGGCCGTCACCGGGCTGTGCGCGGTGGGGTATCAGGCGGCCGGTTCGGACGTGCCCGCCGTCGCGTACCTGTTCGCGGTGTACGCCGCCGTACGGGCGGGACACCGCGTCATCACGGTGGCGGTGAGCGTGATCATGCTGGCCGCGCTCCCTTTCGCGGCCCTGGCCTCGGGCCTGCACGACACGGGCGAGGCGTTCGCGCAGGCCCGCGGCGCCCTTGAGCTGGCCTGGCTGATCGCGGCCGGCGCGGCGGGTGAGGCGCTGCGGCAGGCCGAGCGGCGGGCGGCGGAAGCCGAGCGCACCCGCGAGGAGAGCGCGCGGCGCCGCGCCGACGAGGAGCGGCTGCGGATCGCGCGGGAGCTGCACGATTCGCTCACCCACCAGATCTCGATCATCAAGGTGCAGGCCGAGGTCGCCGTGCACGTGGCCCGCAGGCGTGGCGAACAGGTGCCGGAGGCCCTGCTGGCGATCCAGGAGGCCGGACGTGAGGCGACCCGGGAGTTACGCGCGACCCTGGAGGCGCTGCGCGATGACGACCCGGCCCCGCCGCGTGGGCTCGACCACGTCGCGGAGCTGGTGGACCGGGCCAGTGCCATCGGTCTGGACGCGACGCTGACGTTCGAGGGGCAACGGCACGACGTGCCGGCCGCGGTGAGCCGGACCGTCTACCGGATCGTTCAGGAGTCGCTCACCAACATCGCCCGGCACGCCGCCGCCACGACCGCGTCGGTCCTGATCGCCTACCGTCCCGGCGCCCTCGTGATACGCGTCGATGACGACGGCACGGCCGTACCGGACACCGTCCCGGTGCCCGGCGTCGGGCTGCTCGGGATGCGCGAACGCGTCACCGCCCTCGGCGGTCGCCTGCGCGCGGAGCCGCGCGGCGAGGGCGGCTTCACCGTCGAGGCCGAACTCCCGGTGGACCGGACGCCGTGATCCGGGTCCTGCTGGTCGACGACCAGCCGCTCCTGCGCAGCGGATTCCGCGCGCTGCTCGACCTCGAAGACGACATCGAGGTGGTGGCCGAGGCCGGCGACGGGCTGCGGGGCCTGGCTCTGGCCAGGCAGCATCTGCCCGACGTCGCTCTCATCGACATCCAGATGCCGGTCGTGGACGGCATCGAGGTCACCCGGCGCATCGCCGCGGACCCGGCCCTGGCCGGGGTGCACGTCGTCATCCTGACCAACTACGGCATGGACGAATACGTCTTCAACGCGCTGCGCGCCGGCGCGGCCGGCTTCCTCGTCAAAGACATCGTGCCCGAAGACTTCCTGCACGCCGTACGGGTGGCCGCGCGCGGTGACGCGCTGCTCGCCCCGTCCATCACCCGCAGGTTGATCAACCGGTACGTCACTCAGCCGCTCACCACCGGCACCGGGCTGAGAGAGCTGACCCACCGCGAACGCGAGGCCGTCGCCCTGGTCGCGCACGGCCTGTCCAACGACCAGATCGCCGGCCGCATGGTGATCAGCCCGTTGACCGCGAAAACCCACGTCAACCGGGCCATGGCCAAGCTCGGCGCCCGCGACCGCGCCCAGCTCGTGGTCCTCGCCTACGAATCCGGCCTGGTGACCCCGGGCGGCTCCTGACATCCCCTTGACGTTCCCGGTTGGTCCATCGCCGAAGGCTAATACATCAAACCTATTTGATGTATTATCGCGTTGTGTCCTCGGCTGCCGTCGCCCCGGCCTTCCTGCGACTGGCCGCCCACCCCTTGCGGTGGCGGCTGCTGACCGAGCTGGCCGCGAGCGACTATCGCGTTCGGGAGCTGGTGGCACTGGTCGGCCAGCCGCAGAACCTCGTCTCCTACCACCTGCGGCTGCTGCGGAGCGGCGGGCTGGTCACCGCGCGCCGCAGTACCTTCGACGCCCGCGACAGCTACTACCACCTGGACCTGGAAGGCTGCGCCCACGCACTGGCCGCCGCCGGCGCCGCCCTGCACCCCGCACTCCGCCCCGACCCGGCCGCCCCGCACCCCGCGTTCCGCCCCGACCCGGCCCCGCACCCCACACCCCACTCCGACCCGGCCCCGCATCCCGCACCCCACCTCGACCCGGCCCTTCCGCCGCCGCCGCCGTTCACACCGGCGTCCGGGCGGGGGCCCGTCGTGTTGTTCACCTGCACGGGCAACAGCGCCCGCTCACCGATCGCCGAGGCTTTGCTCCGCCGGCGCGGCGGCGGCCACGTCGAGGTGACCAGCGCAGGCAGTCACCCCCGGCAGGAGCTCCATCCGCAGGCCGTACGGATCCTGCGCGAGCGCTACGGCATCGACCTGGCGGGCCGCCGTCCGCGGCACCTGGACGCCGTGGCCGGCCGCCGGTTCGACTACGTGATCAGCCTGTGCGACAAGGTACGCGAGGTCCGCCCCGACTTCGCCGGCCATCCCCGGCGTCTGCACTGGAGCATCCCCGACCCGGCCGGCCACACCGAGGGGGGCGGCCACCCCGCCTTCGCCCGCACCGTGGAAGAGATCGACACCCGCATCCGCTACCTGCTGCCTGTCCTCACGCCACAGGAGGTCCCGCCATGACCACACCCGACCAGCTCGCCGGCGTCCGCTATCTCGTCGACGACGTGGCCGCCGCCGTCGACTTCTACACCACCCATCTCGGCTTCACCCTGCGCGTCAACGCCGCGCCCGCCTTCGCCGACGTGATCCGCGGGCCGCTGCGGCTGCTGCTGTCCGGACCGGCCAGCTCCGGCGCCCGCGCCACCCCTCAGGGCACCACCGCCGGGCGCAACCGCATCCACCTCATCGTCGGTGACCTCGACGCGGAGATCCACCGGCTCCGCAGCGCCGGGCTGTCGTCCTTCTCCAGCGACGTGGTCGCCGGTCCCGGCGGACGCCAGATCCTGCTCACCGACCCCGCCGGCAACCTCATCGAGCTGTTCGAGCCCGCGCACGCTCCGGCCCGGACCTGATCAGGTAGCCCCCGGGGATCTGCGGCCCCTTTCCGGACCGAGGCCGCGTGTCAGGAGGGCAGGAGAGTACGACGAGCTGGTACGCCGCCGCGGCTGGGTCGGCGACGCCCGCTTCCTTGACCTGATGGGCGCCACCAACCTGATCCCCGGCCCCAACTCCACCGAACTGGCCATCCACCTGGGCTTCGACCGCGCCCGCCGGCGCGGTCTGCTGGCCGCCGGGGTGTGCTTCATCCTCCCGGCCGCACTCATCGTCACCGCGCCGGCGTGGGCGTACGTCACCTACGGCAGCACGCCCGCGGCCGAGGGCCTGCTGTACGGCATCGTCCCGGTGGTGATCGCGATCATCGCCCATGCCCTGTCCGGCCTGCTGCGCCGCCCGCCGCGCCAGGGCGCCGGCCTGCGAGGGCGCTCGGCGCCCTGCTGCTCATGCTCGGCGGCTCCCCCGTCTTCCCCGACCCCGCTGACCACGGCCATCGCCGTCATCGCCCTGGGACTGCTGTGGAGGACCAGGATCAACAACGCCTGGCTCACCGCCGGCGGACTGCTCCACAGCCTGCTCACCTGAACCCGGCAAGGTGGGAGACGGTCCACATGGCCCTGCGTAGTAGATTCGTTGTCCATGCAGGGATCCGCGATGAAGATCAGAATCGGCACCCGGGATGACGTGGACGCTGTGCTGGAGTTCTGGCGGCTGGCCGCCGAGGGCACCGACCGGCACGACTCGACCGGCGCGATAGCCGCGCTGTTGGACCGCGACCCCGAGGCCTTGCTGATAGCGGAGTGCGGCGGCGAGATCACGGGGACCGTCATCGTCGGCTGGGACGGCTGGCGAGCCCACCTGTACCGCCTTGCCGTCAACCCGTCCCATCGCCGCAAGGGTATCGCCACCGCGCTGCTGGCGAAGGCAGAGGCCCGCTTCACCGGCTTCGGCGCCTTCCGGGCCGATGCCATGGTCCTGCACGACAACACACTCGCCCACTCGGCCTGGAAGGCCGCCGGCTACGCCCCTCAACCGCAGTGGTCCCGCTGGGTCAAGCCGCTTCCGGCCCGAACAGGCGATCCAGGCGATATTAGATGATCTTGGTGGCGGCCTCGTGGCTGCGCTGCCGGCCGAGGACGCTGGAGGTCAGGCCGTTGGCGAGCGCCAGCAGGCCGGCGACTCAGGTACGCGGGTCACGATCGGGGGCGATGTCCCCGGCCTGCTGCGCGGCGGTCAGCCGTACGGTGAGGAACCGAGGCGGACCTGACCCTGCCTGAGCGCCACCGCCGCAACGTGGGCGGCACCGCCGAGCAGTCCAGACAGCGCATCGGCCAGGTGAGCGACCTCGCCGCCGAGTCGGGCCTGACCTACCGGCTGGACCTGGCCCGCCCGGTGAACAGCTTCGACGCCCACCGCCTGATGCACCACGCCGAGCGCAACGGCCGGGGTGAGCAGGTGCGCGAGGCGCTGATGCACGCCTACACCGCCGAGGGCGTGATCCTCTCCGACCTTGCGGCGCTGGCGCGCATCGCCGGCGAGAACGGCCTGGACTCCGACGAGGTCCTGTCGATGCTGAAGGGCACCGCCTGCGCCGACGCCGTACGCGCCGACGAGGACCTGGCCCGCGAGCTCGGCGTCAGCGGCGTGCCCACCTTCGCCTTCGGGGGGCGCTTCGCCGTGGCCGGCGCCCAGCCGGTCGAAGTGTTCACCGACCCGCTCCGTCAGGGGTGGCGGGACTCGGCGATCGCCGGAGGATAGGTCGTCGCAGAACGAGCAGCATCACCGGGTGAGTCCGCAGAGGTGACACCATCCACCGGCCTGTCCCGACCATGGCCGCCATGCCCGCCAGCTATGGACAACGACCATGTCACCGGCCGTGCACGCCCTGCTCTGTCATCTCAACCGGGCGCGCGACACGCCCGGGAAGTCGCCATTAAAGGGCAAGGGTGGCGTCACGGTCCGACATGGTGCCGTGTGTCGCATTGGCTCCCTCGGCTCCGGCGCGCGACAGTGGTGCTCCCCTCTGCGCCACCACCCACACCGCCCATCTGTCGTGAGCGTGTTCTGCCACGACCGGCATCCGTTCACGACCCATCACCTGCCCCGCAGGCCGTCCGATCCCTGCTCAGCAGGCCGTACCCGATCTCTGCTCAGCAGATCGCAGCCCGATCGCCTGCTCCGCCGCAGGCCGCAGCCCAACGACACACCGACGGCGCCCGCGCGCCCATGCACAAGAAAGCCATGCGCCACCACCATGACCAAGAGGGACCGGATCCGGAAGACGCGCGGTGCGCCGCGGAGACTGACGCTGAGCGTGCCGCAGATCGCGGGGAGCGCGCTCGCCGCGATCACCGCCGCGGTCGCGGCCTCCTACCTCGGTGTGGCGGGCACGGTGATCGGCGCCGCCGTGATGAGCTTCGCCACCACGGTGGCCACCGACATCTACACGCACTACCTCAGGCGCACCAGCGCCAAGGTGAAGCAGCACACGACCATCGCCCGGCGCGGCCGTCCGGGCGCAGCCGACGCAGGGCCCAGGATGCCGGCCGGCGCACCGGCGCGGCCGTTCCGGCGGGGGCTGCCGTGGGCCAAGCTGAGTGTGGCCGCCGCGCTGGCGTTCACCGTCAGCATGAGCGGCATCCTGACCTACCAGGTGATCGTCGACCAGACCGTGGCCGACCAGGTCACGGGCAGGAGCCTGAAGCGGGCCGCGCCAGAGAAGACGCGGGCCAGGAAGGACAGGCACGTCGAGCCCGCCGCGGCGCAGGCGCCCTTCCGGCGGCCGGCCGTCGGAACGGCGCCGTCCGGCCAGGCCGCCTCACCCACGCCCGCAGGCTCACCGGCTGCCAGGACCACTCCCCCGCCGACCCCCACCCCGACGCCGACATCGGCTGAAACGGGCGCGCCTGAGAGCTCCGCGACTCCGTCCCCCAAGGCGACCCCGGAGGAAACAGGCGTGTCCCCCTCGTCGCACGGGGCGCAACCCGCCGTCTCACCGGCCGCCCGCGACCCCCAAGCCGGGCAGAGCGGTCTCTGCGCGGCAGGACCGAGCTGGCCGCGCCATCCCGCCGGCCTGCTCTGCGCGCTCGAACGTCGCATGTCAGGCGCGACGCCCCGGCCGCCGACGTCCTAGCGGCGGCCGGTGCCGCCGGGACCCTGGACGGCTCCATTACCCGCCCGCATCCGTCTCAACGCCGCACCGGGCCGCCGGACTCGCGCGGCCGGCCTGCCGGCGGGTCGGTGATCCGGAGGGTGACCTTGTCCCCGGGCCGGGCGTTCGGTGTCCGGCCACTGTCCGGCGGCACCCGGTGTGATTAGTACTCCAGCCGCACTTCCCTGAAGTAGGTGTGCCTGGGCATGCCTGGGACGACCCAGGGCCACCTGGGTCTGTCGGGGTAGATCCTGGGT
>NZ_JBSFVA010000026.1:0-147337 GCF_053592075.1 Nonomuraea sp. NPDC002799 | reverse complement strand
TACAGGCGCGGGTCGGCCGGGAAGTCGGGGTGCAGGGCCATGCCGAGCAGGCCGCGGTCCCAGAAGTTGTGCACCTGGGTGCGTAAGTCCGCGTACGTCGTGGGCGTGGTGTCGGTGAGCGAGTCGAAGACCTTGATCAGCCCGTTCTTCTCCGCGACGAACACCCGCCCGTCCGCGGCGAACTCGATGTTCGACGGGTGATTCAGCCCGCTGAACACGGTCTGCCGCTGAAACGCCGCCGGCAACGCCTGCGCCGGCGGGCTCGTCAGCGCGATCAAACCGACAGAAACGAGCAGGAGTGCGGACAGGGCGCGGCCAAGCCGTTTCACGGGACCCCCCAGGGATGCGCGGCGTCACCTTCGACGCCCCCGCGCCTCCGGTGCCTGATCGATGTATCGCAAGTAATCGATCAGTTGTCATCAGGGGTGTCCGATGTTGGACAGCTACGGTTTGGAACCGTCCACCAGCTTGCGCTTGCCGAGCGCCTTCTTCAGCTTGACCGTCGTGGTCTTCTCGACCGCGATCATGATGCACGCCATGTTCTTCGCCTTGGGCGAGGCGCCCTCGTACAGCGTGATCGTGACCTTCTTCGCGGTCTCCTTCACCTTGACCCGGTCGAGGACCGTGCACGGCGCGACGCCCGACCACCAGGTGAGCGCGACCTTCTTGCCCTTGGAGACGGGCTTGGCCTTGGTCCAGGCGACCTTGCGCACGTGCACGGCGTCGCCGGTCGGCTTGACCGGCTGAGGGCCCTTGGTGGGCGTGGGTGCGGTGGTGACCGGGCTGGACACCACGGGCGGTCTGGCCGGCGTGGAGGGGGCGGCCTGCCCGGCCGGCGGCGTCGCGCCGCAACCCGTCGCGAGCGCCAGACATCCGGCCAGGAGAGTCGCTGTCAATGTCCGCATATCCATAGGACGGATCAAGCACCTCCCCGGTTCAGCGGTGTGCGGGACTAGTGTGGTCCACGTGCTCCGTCAGGCCATGCTCGCCCTCGCCAAGAGCCGACGCGCCGAGCGGCTCGTCACCACCTCGCCGCTGACCGCTGACGTGGTCAGGCGCTACGTCGCCGACGACATCGGCTCCGTGGTCGCCAAGCTGACCCGTCAGGGCCTCCTCGTCACCGTGGACCACCTCGGCGAGGACGTGACGGACGGCTCGCAGGCCGAGGCGGCCGTCGGGAGCTACCTGTCGCTGCTCGACCTGCTGCCCGCGGGCGCCGACGTGTCGGTCAAGCTCACCGCGCTCGGGCTGCGGTTGTCGGAGCGGCTCGCCTGCGACCACGCCGCCGCCATCTGCCGGGCCGCCGCCGCCAGGGACGTCACGGTGACGCTCGACGCGGAGGAGCACGACACGATCCCGGCGCTGCACGCCGTGCACGCCGCCCTGCGCAGGGAGCATCCCGACGTCGGCGTGGTGGTGCAGGCCTACCTGCCCGACTCGCTGGAGCGCTGCGAGAAGCTCGACGGGGCCCGCGTACGCCTGTGCAAGGGCGCCTACACCGCCCCCGGCGCCTACGCCAGGCCCGCCGACATCGACCGGTCGTTCGTCCGCTGCCTGAAGATCCTCATGGCCGGCACCGGCTACCCCATGGTGGCCACCCACGACCCCAGGCTGGTGCGCATCGCCGCCACGCTGGCGGTGCTCGACGGACGCGACGTGACCGGCTTCGAATACCAGATGCTCTACGGCGTACGGCCGGCCGAGCAGGCCCGCCTGGCCGGGCTCGGCTCCCAGATGCGCGTCTACGTCCCCTACGGCGACGACTGGTACGCCTACCTCATCCGCCGCCTGGCCGAGCGCCCCCGCAACCTGGCCTTCTTCCTGCGGTCTCTGGCCTCGCACGGCTAGCCGATAGGCTGCCAGGATGATTGCGATACTGGGCACGGGCAAGATGGGAGAGGCCCTGCTGTCCGGGCTGTTGCGCGCCGGGTTCAAGCCGGGCGACATCATGGCCACCACCCGCAGGGCCGAGCGCGCGCAGGCGCTGCGCGAGACCTACGGCGTGCGCACCGTCTCCAACGCCGAGGCGGCCAAGACGGCCGACACCCTGATCCTGGCCGCCAAGCCGCAGGACATGGCCGCGCTGCTCGGCGAGATCGCCCCCTACGTGCCGGCCGACCGCCTGGTGATCACCGCCGCGGCCGGCATCACGACCGCGTTCGTGGAGCAGCGGCTCGGGGTCGAGGTGCCGGTGGTCCGGGTGATGTCCAACACGCCGATCAGGTTCGACGAGGCGATGAGCGTGATCTCGGCGGGCGCGCACGCGGGCGAGGAGCACCTCAAGCTCACCGAGGGCCTGCTCAAGCCCGTCGGCAAGGTGCTGCGCATCCCCGAGTCCCAGCAGGACGCGGCGACGGCGCTGTCCGGCAGCGGCCCCGCCTACTTCTTCTACCTGGTCGAGGCCATGGTCGACGCGGGCATCCTGCTCGGCATGCCGCGGGCGGCCGCGCTCGAGATGGTCACCCAGTCCATCGTCGGCGCCGCCGTCATGTTGCGCGACTCCGGTGAGCATCCCGTGATCCTGCGCGAGGCCGTCACCTCGCCGGGCGGCACGACCATCGCCGCCATCGCCGAGCTGGAGCGTCACAGCGTGCGCGCCGCGTTCCTGGCCGCCATCGAGGCCGCCCGCGACCGCGGCAGGGAGCTCGCCTCGGGATGACGGGTCCCCGGCCCTACGATGGGCCGGGTGACGTTACGTCGCGGCCTCGCGCCGCTGCTCGTCCTCTTAGCATTGACCGGTTGCACGTCCGAGGAGCCGCCCGCCGTACAGGTCGGCGACGTCAGACGGGCATCGGTCACCGAAGTCGTCGAGGCGCCCGCCACGATCGGCGCGCGGGCCTCGGCGACACTGCGCTCGCCCGCCCAGGGCACCGTCGCCAAACTCTACGTACGCGAGGGCGACCAGGTCCGCAAGGGCCAGATCCTCGTCAGGATCTCCTCACCCCAGGCCGAGGACCAGCTCAAGCAGGCCCGCAAGGCCGCCGCGGCACCCACCGGCTTCGCCGCCCCCGCCGTGCGGCTCCCATCGCTCGACACCAGGTCGCTCGACCGCGGGATGGCCGCCCACTTCGCCAAGGCCCGCAAACAGGCCAGGAAGGTCGAGGACCGCCGGACGCGCGAGCAGCTCCTCGACGCCATCGACCAGGCGCAGGCCCGGCACAAGGCGCAGACCCGGGCCCTCGCCTCGATGAGCGCCCAGCTCAACCGCTCGATCAGCGGCGTCCTGTCCGGTGTGACGAGCGGCCTGTCCAGCTCCATGGCCTCGCTGCAGGCCGTCTCCGGCACGCAGGCCAAGGCGGCGGTCAAGATGGCCGAGCGCACCGTCAAGTCGCTCACCGTCAAAGCCCCCTTCAGCGGTGTCGTCACGCTGGGCCGCGCGTCCGGCGGCGGCGCCCCCAGCGGCGTCGAGGGCCTGCTCAGCCAGCTTCCCACCGGCGGCCAGCTGCCCTCCATGCCCTCGGGGAGCACCTCCGCCGGCGGACCCGTGGCGACGGGGGTCCCCGTCTCGGCGGGCGACGCCATCGTCACCGTCACCGACGTCTCCAAGCTCACGCTTGAGGCCGACGTGGACGAGACCGACGTGCTGCTCGTCGCCAAGGGCGACAAGGCCGCGGTCGAGCTGGACGCGGTGCCCGGCGCCACCTACCGGGCCGCGGTGACCGGCATCGGCGTCAGCCCCATGGCGGGCGCCACGGGCGGCGTCAGCTACCCGGTGCGGCTCACGCTCGGCCCAGGAACGTACGACGACGGCGCCAAGGCGCCCACGCCCAAGCCGGGCATGAGCGCCGTCACCCGGCTGACCGTCCGGGAGTCCCCGTCGGCCGTCTCCGCACCCGCCGCGGCCATCGTCTCCAGCGGGCGCGAGAGCGTCGTGTGGGCGATCAGGAACGGCGTCGCGGAACGCCGCGTGGTCAAGCTCGGCGCCCAGGGCGACGCCGTGGTCGAGGTGCTGAGCGGGTTGTCCGTGGGCGACCGGATCGTGGTCAAGGGCGCGGACTCCGTACGGCAGGGGCAGGAGCTCCCATGACGCCGGCCATCGAGGCGGTGAACCTCACCAGGCGCTACCAGCTCGACGGCGTGGCCGTGGAGGCGCTGCGCGGCGTGTCGATCCGGATCGACCAGGGCGAGTTCGCCGCCATCATCGGCCCGTCGGGGTCGGGCAAGTCCACGCTCATGCACCTGCTCGGCTGCCTCGACCGCCCCAGCTCGGGCCTGCTCAAGGTGAACGGCGTGGAGATCGCCAGACTGTCCGACACCGACCTGGCCGAGCTGCGGAACAAGACGATCGGCTTCGTCTTCCAGTCCTTCCACCTGCTGGCCAGAACCACGGCGCTGGACAACGTGGCGCTGCCGCTGGTCTACCGGGGGGTCGGCAGGGCCGAACGGCGCTCCAGGGCGCGCGCGGCACTGGAGTCGGTCGGGCTCGGGCACCGCCTGGAGCACCGGCCCTCCCAGATGTCCGGCGGCGAGCAGCAGCGCGTGGCCATCGCCAGAGCCCTGGTCGGCGAGCCGAAGGTCCTGCTGGCCGACGAGCCGACGGGCAACCTCGACACCGGCAACGGGGCCGAGGTCATGTCCATCCTCGACCGGCTCAACAGCGACGGCGGCGTAGCCGTGGTGCTCGTCACCCACGAGCCGGAGGTCGCAGCACACGCCAGACGCCAGATCCACGTACGCGACGGCCTGATCGAACAGGACACGTCATGACACGTCGTCGGGAGAACCGTCGGCGCCGCAAGGCGCCCGAGCGCCGAACGGAGTGAGGCTGTGACCGCGAGGGAGTGCCGTCGTCTGGAGGAGCGGCGGGAGCGTAGCGACCAGAGCGGGGGAAGACGGCGGCGTGAGGCGACCGAGCTGCCGAACGGAGTGAGGCCATGAATGCTGCGCTGGAGGCGTTGCTCGTCAACCGGTTGCGGAGTGTGCTGACCATGCTCGGCGTCATCATCGGTGTGCTGGCCGTGGTGGTGCTGGTCGCCATCGGCACGGGCGCGAAGGACGAGATCGAGCAGCAGATCTCCGGCCTCGGCACGAACATCATCCTCGTCGTCCCCGGCCGCATCAGCCTGGGCGCGGCCCCGACGCAGAGCAAGCTCGGCCTGGCCGACGTGGCGTACGTGCGGCGCGTGGTGGGCGACCCGTCGAAGGTGACGGTCTCGCTGCAGTCGGGGGAGACCGTCCGGGTCGGCAGGACCGAGGCGTTCGTCACCGTGGTCGGCACCGACCAGAACCTGGTCAACATCTTCGAGCGCCCCGTCGGCAAGGGCCGCCCGCTCAGCGAGACCGACGTGGACACCAGGCGCAGGGTGGCCGTGCTGGGCTCGGAGGTGGCCGGGCAGCTGTTCGGCGACCTCGATCCGATCGGGCGGCAGGTGACGGTGTCCGGGGCCAGGTTCCGGGTCGTGGGCGTGTACGCGGCCGTCGGGCAGACTTTCGGGCTCTCCCGCGACCAGGAGATCCACATCCCGGTGACGACCGCCCAGCGGTTGCTCGGCATCGAGCGGATCAACGGGCTCGCGGTCGGCGCCTCCGGGCCCGACGAGATCGATCCGCTGTCGGACAAGGTGACGGCGGCGCTGCGGGCCCGTTATCCGGGCGAGCAGTTCTCGGCGGTGACGCAGACCGCGCTGCTCGGCACGATCGGCAGGGTGCTGGGGATGCTCACCGGCGTGCTGGCCGCCATCGCGGGCATCTCGCTGCTGGTGGGAGGCGTGGGTGTGTCGAACATCATGCTGGTCAGCGTGCGCGAGCGGACGCGGGAGATCGGGCTGCGCAAGGCGCTGGGGGCCAGGCAGCGCGACATCCTGACGCAGTTCCTCATAGAGGCCGTCCTGCTGACCACGATCGGCGGGCTCATCGGGATCGTGCTCGGCGCCGGCGGCGCGCTGGCGATCGAGGCGACGACCGAGGTGCCCGCGTCGATCACGTGGTGGTCGATCGTGCTGGCCTTCGGGGTGTCGGTAGCGGTCGGGGTGTTCTTCGGCGTGGCGCCGGCGCGGCGGGCAGGCCGGCTGGACCCGGTGGTCGCCCTCCGTACGGAATGAGCGGGGCGGGTCCCGCCGGAAGTTTCGGGACTCCGGTTCCGGGCTACGGGGAGGGTCCGCGCTGCGGTAACGTCGGCGCAAAGCGAGGCGGCACGCGGAGGGATGGGCATGAGCCGGTCGGCACGGGTGATCTGGGACGACGCGCTGACCTCCTATGACTTCGGCCCCAGCCATCCACTCGCCCCCGTGCGGGTGGAGCTCACCATGGCGCTCGCCCGCGGGCTCGGCGTGCTCGACAAGGTCGAGGTGACCGGCTGCGCGCCGGCCACCGACGACGAGCTCGCCCTGGTCCACGACCGCGGCTACATCGAGGCGGTCAAAGGCGTGTCCGCCTCCGGCCGGCCCGATCTCGGCGCCGGGCTCGGCACGACCGACAACCCCGCCTTCGCGGGCGTGCACGAGGCTTCCGCGCTGATCGCCGGAGCCTCGCTGGCCGCCGCCCGCTCGGTGTGGGAGGGGTCGGCCGAGCACGCGGTCAACATCGCCGGTGGGCTGCACCACGCGATGCGCGCCACGGCCAGCGGCTTCTGCGTCTACAACGATCCGGCCCTGGCCATCGCCTGGCTGCTCGACCAGGGCGTGAGCCGCATCGCGTACGTCGACGTCGACGTGCACCACGGCGACGGCGTGCAGACGGCGTTCTACGACGACCCCAGGGTGCTGACGATCAGCCTGCACGAGAGTCCGCGCACGCTGTTCCCGGGCACCGGGTTCCCCGAGGAGACCGGGGCCGAGGGCACGGCCGTCAACGTGGCGCTGCCCGCCGGGTGCGGCGACTCGGGCTGGCTGCGGGCCTTCCACGCGGTCGTGCCGCCGCTGCTGCGCGAGTTCGCGCCCGAGATCCTGGTGACCCAGCACGGGTGCGACAGCCACGCGCTCGACCCCCTCGCCAACCTGATGCTGAGCGTCGACGGCCAGCGGGCCGCGTACGCCGCGCTGCACCATCTGGCCCACGAGACGGCGGGCGGCCGGTGGGTCGCGACGGGCGGCGGCGGTTACGAGCTGGTGCAGGTGGTCCCGCGAGCGTGGACGCACCTCATCGCGGAGCTCGCCGGGCATCCGATCGACCCGGCCACGCCGACGAGCGAGGACTGGCGCCGGCTCGTCAGGGAGCGGACGGGTGAGAGCCCGCCGCTGACCATGACGGACGGACGAAGCCCGGAATTTCAGGACCTGTCCGGTGGTTATGACCCAGCGGACCCCATCGACCGTGCGGTCATGGCGACCCGGAACGCGGTGTTCCCTCTGCACGGCCTCGACCCGATGCCCTAGCGAGGACAGAAGCTGTGCTGAGCCGCGACGAACTTCGTGAGCACCTTGTCTACAGCCGCATCGCCGGCGATGTCGCGACGTCCCGCGAGAACAACCTCGACCACTACAGCTCTCTGGCCAACGGCGACGCCTACTACCGGCTGGGGCTGACGTTAGAGCAGCCGTGGTCCTACCGCGACATCCTCGCGCTGATGGCCAAGTCCGCGGGCGTCGTCGCCGACCCGGCGCACCGCTGGGGCCAGGACACCATCGACCCCGACCTGACGATCGACGCGATCGACGCCATGGCCGAGCGCATCGCCGGCGTGTTGTCGCGGCCGAACCCGCGCCTCCTGTTCGCGACCGGGCACCCGACCGGCCTGCTCGCCGTGCACCTGCCGCTGGCGGCGTTCTGCGTCCAGCGCGGGGCGCGCCTGCTGACGCCCGCCGAGGGCTGGTCCTACGCGGGGCGCATCGGCCGTTCGCGCCGGATCCGCTACCTCCAGGACATCGCCATGCTCGACGACAAGGGCGGTTTCGTGCACACCCACGACGCGGCCCCGATGCGGCACATGCTCGCCGAGCTCAATGAGGATCTGCCCGACCTGGTTATCGCCGACCATGGCTGGGCAGGAGCGGCTGGTGAGGCCGGTGCGCCGACGGTGGCGTTCGCGGACTCCAACGATCCGGGCCTCTTCGTCGGTGCGGCGGAAGGCAAGATCGAGGTAGTGGTGCCACTTGACGACAATGTGCTACCCAGGTATTACGGTCCGTTGACCGAGAGACTCGTCACACAGGTCTCACGCGTCCTTTGAGTCTGATTCGGTCATCCCCATACCGTCTTTTCGCGCCTGCATTCCAAGAGGCTCGCTGTCCCTTTGCCAACTTTTGATGGGGCTCGGGCGACTCTTATGTGTGGCAGCTTGGACAGTTCCAACGTCCAAGTGAGTGCTCGATCCGGCTGCTGGCCAGCAACTTTGCTGGATCGGCTGACAAGTGGCTCCGTCGGTTGAGAAAATAGGGGGTTTGCGCACTCGGAGTCCCGACTTACGCTGACGGCAGTACACGTGC
Source organism: Nonomuraea sp. NPDC002799 (assembly GCF_053592075.1). Taxonomy (NCBI): domain Bacteria; kingdom Bacillati; phylum Actinomycetota; class Actinomycetes; order Streptosporangiales; family Streptosporangiaceae; genus Nonomuraea; species Nonomuraea sp. NPDC002799. Next base: position 138,974 of record NZ_JBSFVA010000026.1, on the reverse strand, counting down.
GTGAGCAATGGCACCAGTGGGGATAACCCGGAAACACGTGCGGAAGAGGCGTCCGATGGCTGCAGGCGAAAGACCTCTCAGCGAGGTGAAGTTCCTGACCGTGGCAGAAGTCGCGACGGTCATGAGGGTGTCCAAGATGACTGTGTACCGGCTCGTTCACTCTGGCGAGTTGCCGGCCATCCGAGTAGGCCGGTCGTTCAGGGTGCCTGAGCAGGCGGTGCACGATTATCTGCGGGAGGCCTACATCGAGGCAGGATGAAGTAGCGACACGAGAGCTCCCGACGATGGAGCCGGGTCGTGAATTCACTCGCGGGAGAGGCCCGGTCGCGGCAGATGCGACCGGGCTCTCACCCCCCAAGGGGCGATCTACCTCGGATCGCCGGTAGTCTGTGACCCGGTGTGCGCTCGCACTCCGATTCAGCCGTGCTATCAGTACCTGGGGGTCCCGTGGGCTCTGTCATCAAGAAGCGCCGCAAGCGGATGGCGAAGAAGAAGCACCGCAAGCTGCTCAAGAAGACGCGCATCCAGCGGCGTAACAAGAAGTAACCGACGCGGCTGCGAGGCGCTGATGACCCATACCGTGCTTGTCACCGGGGTCTCGCGCCACATAGGCGCCCGGGTGGCGAGCGTTCTCGCGGCAGACCCGGACATCAGCCGTGTCATAGGAGTGGACACCGTGCCGCCCCCCTCGCTGACGCGAGACGGCGGCATCTCTCTCGGGCGGACGGAGTTCGTCCGGGTGGATCTGCGCAGCCCCGACATCGCCCAGGTGATCGCGGCCGCGGACATCGACACCGTTGTGCACATGAGCCTCGTCAGCGCTCCCTCGCGGAGTGCCGGCCGGGCTGCGATGAAGGAGCACAACGTCATCGGCACCATGCAGCTGCTCGGTGCCTGCCAGCGGTCGGCGACCGTGCGGCGCGTGGTGGTGCGCTCCACCACCGCCGTCTACGGCTCGTCGCCGCGGGACCCCGCGGTCTTCACCGAGGACCTGGAGGCGCACGACAGCCCGAGCCACGGCTACGCCAAAGACGCGGTCGAGGTCGAGGGCTACGTGCGGGGTTTCGCGCGGCGCCGTCCTGATGTGACGGTGTCGCTGCTGCGCTTCGCCAACTTCATGGGTCCTGGCGTGGACTCGCCGCTGACGCGCTACTTCACCCAGCCGGTGTTGCCGACCGTGTTCGGCTTCGATCCGCGGCTGCAGTTCGTCCACGAGGACGACGCGGTCGAGGTGCTGCGCCGGATGGCGTCCGAAGATCACCCCGGCACGTTCAACGTGGCCGGGGCAGGCGTGTTGCTGCTGTCGCAGTGCGTGCGCAGGGCGGGGCGACTGTCGTTGCCGCTGTTCTCGCCCGCCTTCAAGGCGCTCGGCAACGCCGTGCGCCGGATCGGGCTGGTCGAATACTCGCCCGAGCAGCTCAGGCTGATGAGCCATGGCCGTGCGGTCGACACCTCCGAGCTGGAGGCCGTGCTCGGCTGGAAGCCCAAGTTCACGACCGGGGCGGCCTTCGACGACTTTCTGCGGTCGCGGAGCCTGCGCCCGTTCGGAGGTGTACGGAGTTGAGCGTTCCCGGCGACGACCCGCGGGTGACCCCCATCAGCGCGGCACCGTCCTTCGCCGAGCCCGAGCCTGAGCCCGAGCCGCTGGCCAAGCTTCTGGCGTTCGTCCGCAGGCGCCTGACCGGCGACTACGAGGTCGACGAGTTCGGCTATGACGCCGAGCTGACCGACAAGGTGCTGCTGGAGCTGATCAGGCCGCTCTACAACCACTGGTTCCGGGTCGAGACCCTTGAGCTGAAGAACATCCCGGCGGAGGGCGGCGCGCTGGTCGTCGCCAACCACTCCGGCACCCTGCCGATCGACGCGCTGATGATGCAGGTCGCCATGCACGACGACGTCGGCAGGCCGTTGCGGCTGCTCGGCGCCGACCTGGTCTACCAGCTTCCGCTGCTCAGCCACCTGTCGCGCAAGACCGGCCACACGCTGGCCTGCCGCGAGGACGCTGACCGGCTGCTGCGCAAGGGCGAGCTGGTCGGGGTGTTCCCCGAGGGCTTCAAGGGCGTCGGCAAGCCGTTCTCCGAGCGTTACAAGCTGCAGCGGTTCGGCCGCGGCGGCTTCGTGGCCTCGGCCATCCGGGCCGGCGTGCCCATCGTGCCGACCGCGATCGTGGGCGCCGAGGAGATCTATCCCAAGATCGGCGACCTGAAGTTCCTGGCCCGGCTGCTCGGCCTGCCCTACCTGCCGATCACGCCGTTCTTCCCGCTGCTCGGCCCGCTCGGCCTGGTGCCGCTGCCGTCGAAGTGGCTGATCGAGTTCGGCGAGCCGATCCGCACCGACGAGTACGAACCGTCGGCGGCCGATGATCCGATGCTGGTGTTCAACCTCACCGATCACGTGCGCGAGGTCATCCAGCAACTGCTCAACGAACTGCGGCTACGCCGAGGGCACGCCTTTCCGCCGTTCCGCTGACCCGGCGCACCCGCGGAGCAGGATTTCGGCCGGCCCGGTGCCCACGCCGTGAACCCGGCAGGCGGGTTGTGGCAAGACATGCGTGACCGATCTCCCACAGAAGGGCGGAGATGATCACGCAACCCGCCACCAGGGGCGCGGACTCCGAGCTGGTGAGCGCCTCGTGGACCGAACCCGAGGCCTTCGCCGAGCTCTTCGACCGCTACTCCGCCATGCTCTACAGGTACGCCTCCAAACGGCTCGGCCCCGAGCCCGCCGAAGATCTCGTCGGTGAGACGTTCCTGATCGCCTTCTCCCGCCGGACGACCTACGACCTGTCCTATACCGACGCCAGGCCGTGGCTCTTCGGCATCCTCACCAAGCTCGTCTCAAGGCACCACCGCAAGGAGGCGGCCCGCTACCGGGCCCTCCTGCGCGCCCCTGTCGACCCCGACGTGGAGTCGCCCGCCGACCGGGTGGCCGCGGGGGTCAGCGCCCAGGCCGTGCGGGCCGAGCTGGCCGGCGCGCTCGCGGCGCTGCCCGCCAAGGACCGCGACGTGCTGCTGCTGATCGCCTGGGGCGATCTCACGTACGAGGAGGTCGGGCGGGCGCTCGGCATCCCCGTCGGAACCGTGCGCTCCCGCCTCAACCGGGGCAGGCGGAAGGTACGGGCCGCCCTCGGCGACAACAATCCCATGGAGGAGGAGTGACGATGGACGATCTGAAGCTGCTCCGCGACCTCGGCGGGCACCTTGAACACCAACCGCCCGTGTCGCTCGTCCGCCAGCGCGACCGCATGTTCGGGACCCGCCACCGCCGCCGCCGGCCGGGCTGGTGGACGGCCGGGCTCGTGGCCGTCGCCACCGTGGCCACCGTCGCGGCGGTCGCCGTGCCCGCCCTGCTGATCGGCGACGCACGCCTGCCGGCCGGGCCCGCCACGGCCGGCGAGAACGTGGACATGAGCGGAGCGCGCAACGTGCTGGTGATCGGCTCCGACACGCGTGAGGGTGCGGGCAACAGCAAGTACGGCCCCATGCAGGCCAGAGTTGGCGTCGGCCGGCGCTCCGACACCATCATGATCGTCCATGTGCCGGCCGACAGGAAGAAGACCACGGCGGTCAACGTCCCCCGCGACTCGGTGGTGCCCATCCCGGCCTGTTCCTCGTCGCCGGCCAGGACCGGCCTGATCAACTCGGCGTACGACGAGGGCGGGGCGGCCTGTCTGCGGAAGACGCTGGAGAAGCTCACCGGGCTGGACATCCACCACTCGGTCGAGGTGGACTTCGCCGGCTTCAAGGGCATGGTGGACGCGATCGGAGGGGTGGAGGTCACCTTGCCGCGGCCGGTGGACGACAAGGCGGCCAAACTGAGGCTGCCCGCGGGCCGGAGCCACCTGAACGGCGAGCAGGCACTCGGCTACGTCCGGCTGCGCCAGTACGGCGACGGCTCGGACATCCAGCGGATCAAGCGGCAGCAGGCGGTCGTGCTCGCGATGCTGAAGAAGGTCGAGAGCGTGATGCTCGACCCCGCCCGGCTCAAGGCCCTCCTCACCGCGGTGCGCGCGTCGGTCAAGACGGATCTGACCATGGAGGAGATGTACGAGCTGGCCACCGACCTGTCGGAGACCAGGCTGACCCTGCGGACGGTCCCCTGGGAGCCCTACGCGCTGGACGGGAACCGGCTCCAGTGGAAGCAGCCGGAGGCCCGCGACCTCTTCGACACGCTGAAGTAGGGGGCGCCTATCGGGCTGAGCGGGAGTGCCGTCCTGCCGATCGGCCCGAGCGGGAGTGCCGCCCGGCTTAGCGGGCCGAGCGGTAGTGCCGCCCGGCTTAGCGGGCCGAGCGGTAGTGCCGCCGCAGGGCGATGCCGGCGGCGACGCCGCCGGCCACGGCCCCCACCCCGGCGGCGATGGGCAGCGCCGCCATCGTGGCCTTGCGCCCGGTGCGGAAGTCCTTGATCGGCCACGCGTGCGTCCTGGCGTGCTCGCGCAGCTCGCTGTCGGGGTTGATGGCCACGGCCTGCCCGACCAGCGACAGCAGCGGCAGGTCGTTGGCCGAGTCGCTGTAGGCGGTGCACCGGGTGAGGTCGAGCCCCTCCCTGCGCGCCAGCGCGCGCACCGCCTCCGCCTTGGCGGGCCCGTGGAGCAGGTCGCCGACCAGCCGGCCGCTGTAGACGCCGTTGCTGGTCTCGGCGACCGTGCCGAGCGCGCCCGTCAGGCCGAGGCGCTGCGCGATGACCCTGGCCAGCTCCACCGGCGTGGCGGTGACCAGCCAGACCCGCTGGCCGGCGTCGAGGTGGCGCTGCGCGAGGGCCCTGGTGCCGCCCCAGATGCGGTCGGCCATGACCTCGTCGTAGATCTCCTCGCCGAGGCGTACGACGTCGTCGACCTTGGCGCCGGCGACGAAGGCCAGCGCGGTCTCCCTGGCGACCGCGATGTGCTCCGGATTCTCGTTGCCCCGCAGCCTGAACACCGCCTGCCCCACCGCGAACTTGACCAGGTCGGACGTCGTGAACAGCCCGCGCGTGGCCAGCCCCCTGGCGAAGTGGTAGATCGAGGCGCCGCGCATCATCGTGTTGTCGACGTCGAAGAACGCCGCGGCCGGCAGGTCGGCCTCGACCGGGGCGACGGTGACCGCCGCCTGCGCCGCGGCCTCACCGGCGACCTCGGGCTCCATCACTTCTCGTCGTCGCATTAGCCGCCACATGGGCTTCAGCTTACTTGGGCGCGACCAGACCCTCGATGTAGTCCAGGTAGCCCTCCGCCTGGGCGAGCTGGCCTTCGTCGAGTTGCTGCAGCATGGGGCGCACGGTCTCCTTCTGGTCGCGCGCGAATTTCTTGATCTTGGGCGAGCGGGGCTCGGCCCGTTCCAGGCGGCTGATGCCGGCGCGGGTCGACTCCTCCATCTCCTTCAGCGTCTCGCTCACCAGCGGGCCGTCGTCGGCCGAGCCGAGCAGGCTGGCGACCTCCCTGGCGCGGGTCTGGGCCGAGTCGAGCTCGCGCCGGCCGCGTTCGGCGTCGTCGGTGCTGAGGCGCACCATCGTGCTCTCGGCGGCGCGCTTGAGCGGGTAGAGCGAGTCTCCCGGCACCGCCTGGTAGGTGGCGAAGGCCGAGACCATCATGCCGACCGCCAGCCCGAACGTGGCGAGCTGCGACAACAGCGGCCGCCGCCGCGGCGCCGGGCGCCGGTGGCCGTGCCTGACGGGCACCCCCGCCTCCACAGCGACGCCGCCGGAGACGAGGCCGCTGGAGACGGGGCCGCCTGAGACGAGTTCGGCGCGCAGGCGCTCGCGGAACCCCGGCTCGGGAGCGCCGCCGAGCGGCAACTCCCGCAGCTCTGTGAGGTGCACGAGTACGCGCTCCCGCCGACTGCGCGCCCTACTCATTGGACAGCTCCCTGCCGGTCTGACCGTGACACCTGACTAACGAGGGGCGGATGGTGGAGGTTACGCCAAGTCGTGCTTGAGTGCCCTGGCCAGCGAGCGCACGGCCCGGAACTGCAGCGCTTTGATCGCTCCACTCTTCTTCCCCATGATCAGCGCGGTTTCCGCGAGCGAGAGGCCGTGCAGGAAGCGCAGGACCACGCATTCTTGTTGTTCGGGATTGAGATCTCGTACGGCTCGGAGCACCCGGTCGTTGATGATGGCCGTGACCACGGCGTTCTCGGGAATGTGCGAGCCGTCAAGCGGAACGTCGATCACCTCGCCCGTCGGGATCTCCAGGCGGTAGCGCCCGGACTTGAAGTGGTCGGCGACCAGGTTGCGCGCGATCGTCACGAGCCAGGCGCCGAAGTCCCGGCCCTGCCAGGTGAAGTCGGCGATCCTGCGCAGCGCGCGCAGGAAGGTCTCGCTGGTGAGGTCCTCGGCGAGCGGATGGGAGCCGACCCGGAAGTAGATGTAGCGGTAGACAAGATCCACATAGCGGTCGTAGAGCGTGCCAAACGACTCCGAGCAGCCGTTCTTGGCATGCAGCACCAGGGTACGGATGGCGTCGTCGGGCTCGTCTTCGCGCACGGCGACCTCGCCCGTCCGGGCAGGTCCAGCGATCGCCGGCGCGAGTACGCCGGCGAATGGTGACGAGTCAGGCATCCGGTATCCCTAGGGGTAAGGGGTGCGGCGTGCTCGAACACTCTAGAAATCAACCGGAAATTCCACAATCCACAGATTGCTGGCATTGGACGGCTTATTCGGCAGATACCGTATAGGCGCACACCCCGCGACCTGCGGTAAGCCGTCGTACGCGGCCGACGCGGGCACACACTGCGCCACCTGCGATAAGCCGCTGGACAAGGCCTCCTTAGGGTCGTATCCCGCCCCCCCGGGGTGCCGGCCCACCTGTGGACCGACCGACCTGTTCCCTCTTCGGCTACCGGCTGGGAGGCATAGTCCGGCAGCATTGGAGTCACCATGGAGATCCTCGTTGCTGTCATAGCTCTTGCCGGTGCGCTCCTGGCCGCCGTCGCGGCTGGTGCCCTGATTCGACGCCTTCGCGACGAGCCAGAGGGGTGGTTGATCGCCTGGACCGTTGCAGCCGCCGCCTTGTGCCTGTCGCTCGGCGTGATCGGGATCGGCTACCTGATGGGGTTCGGCGGCGTCACGTTCCGGGCCTATCAGGTGACGGGGTCGCTGCTGGCGCCGCTCTGGCTGGCCGTCGGCCTGGTGCAGTTGCTGGCCGAGAAGGCGCCGCCGAGATTCCTGGCGTGGTTGCTCGGTGTCGCGCTGACCGTCGTGGCCGCCGCGATCATGATTTTCGACCCGCTCAAGTCCACGGAGATGACCAAGGTCCTGCCCTCGGGCACGGACTTCTGGGGCATCATCCCCGGCTACCTGCTGATCGGCGTGCACGTCCTCGACGTGCTGATCATGCTGGCCATGCTCGTGACGGCGGCGCTCAAGTGGCGCAGCGGCGACGAGTACGACACCGACAACCTGCACGCGGTGGCGGTCGTCGTCCCGTCGGGCATCGCCCTCGTGGGCGCGATGCGGTTCGCGGTTTCGCCGTTCGTCACCACGGTCCTCCTCATCGTGGCCGCGGCGGCGATCTGGTACACCGTGCTGAGGCCGCTGGCGCCGTACGAGGACGACGACGAGGACGACTTCGCCCCGGACCGCGACGACCGCTCTTCCCGCCCGGAGGGGCGCTCTCAGCGCCGCGAGGAGCGATCCGCGTACCGGGAGGAGCGGGCGCAGTCGGCGATGGGAGCCCCGCCCCAGCAGCAGCCGCACACGCAACAGCAGCGTGCCCAGCCGCAGCCGGGGCACCGGGCGATGCCCGAGCCCGTGCCGGCCGCCGACCTGCCGGCCGCGCCGCAGCGCCGGTCGTCGGGGCTGGGCGACCTGGTGGCCGAATACCGCGCGGGCGATCAGGAGATCGACTACGCCGCCCGGATGGCCGCGCCGCCCGAGACCGGGCCCGCGACCGGCTACATCATGAACGGCGCCCCGCCCCAGCGGCCCGACTACGCCATGCCGGGCACCGGGGCCGTCTACCCCGGCGCCGAGCTGTTCCCCGGCCCGCAGCAGCAGCAGCAGGGCTCCACCAAGCCCGCACCGAACATCTACGGGCTGCTCACCGTCTTCACGATCATGGACGGCGCCGGCGAGGCGTTCGACCGGCTGGCCGAGGCGACCGTCGAGGCCGTGCGCCGCAGCGAGCCCGACACGCTCGTCTACGCCTGCCACGCGGTCAAGTCGGCGCCCCTGCAGCGCATCGTCTACGAGCTCTACCGCGACGAGGTCGCCTACCGCGACCACCAGCGGCAGCCGCACGTCGAGAGGTTCCTCAACGAGCGCCAGTCCATGGTGCTGGCGACCAACGTCATCGAGCTGCACGTCAACGCCGCGAAGGTGGTGCCCCTGCCGACAGCGATGTACTGAGGGCCCCCGCCCGCCGGCGGCTACGTGCTGAGCGCCGCCCGCAGGCGGTTCTCGTCCACCCGCCAGAAGTCGTGCTGCACGCCGTCGATCAGTGTGACCGGGATCATCTCCCAGTATTTCTCCTTGAGCTCCTCGGAGGAGTCGATGCTGACCTCCTCCCAGGGCACGCCGAGCTCGTCCGCGACTCTGGCGACGATTTCGCGCGCGTCGTCACAGAGGTGACAGCCGGGTTTGCTGAGCAACGTGATGCGACGCATGGGGCCACCGTACCGCCGCGACTTTGTGCATCGGTTCACAAAGGGATTAACCTCAAAGACGGTTCGATTCCGTTCACGCGGCCCCCAAGCCGCCCGCACCCTGGAGCTCCGGCACGTGAAGAGCCCGTCCCAGCCCCGTGACCGCGGTATTCCCGAGGCGACGGTCGCCCGGCTTCCGTTGTACCTGCGGGCGCTGAACGGGATGGCCGAGCGGGGCATCGCGACCGTCAGCTCGGAGGACCTGGCCATAGCCGCCGGGGTCAACTCGGCCAAGCTGCGCAAGGATCTGTCGCATCTCGGCTCCTACGGCACCCGAGGCGTAGGCTATGACGTCGAGTACCTCGTCTACCAGATCTCCCGTGAGCTCGGCCTGACGCAAGACTGGGCGGTGGCCATCGTCGGAGTCGGCAACCTCGGCCGCGCGCTGGCCAACTACGGCGGCTTCGTCTCCAGGGGCTTCCGGGTGGCGGCGCTGGTCGACGCCGACCCCGAAGTCGTGGGCGACACCATCGCGGGATTGAATGTGGAGCACATCGACGAACTGGAAGCCCTGATCGGACGGCGTGGAGTCTCGATCGTGGTTCTGGCGACACCGGCGGCGGCGGCACAGGAAGTTTGTGATCGCGTGATAGCCGTGGGCGTAACCAGCATCCTGAACTTCGCCCCAGTCGTACTATCCGTACCGGAAAGTGTCGATGTTCGGAAAGTCGACCTATCAATCGAACTGCAGATTCTCGCGTTCCACGAGCAACGCAAGGCTGGGGGGCCACTCATGGCGGTGGACAGTCAATGAGTGTTCTGGCTATCGGACTCAGTCACCGGACCGCTCCGGTGGCCCTGCTCGAGCGCGTCTCGATGACGGGTGACGCGCTCGCCAAGCTGCTGCACGACGTACGGGAAGACCCCTGCGTCGCGGAAGCCATGGTGGTCTCGACCTGCAACAGGGTCGAGGTCTACGTCACGGTCGACCGCTTCCACCCCGCCGTCACCGCCGTCAGTGGCCTACTGGGCCTGCACTCGGGCGTGCCCGTGGAGGAGCTGACGCCGCACCTCTACGTGCACTACGAGGAGCGGGCCGTCGAGCACCTGTTCTCCCTGGTCTGCGGCCTCGACTCCATGGTGGTCGGCGAGGGCCAGATCCTCGGCCAGGTCCGCCAGGCACTCAAGCTCGGGCAGCGTCAGGGCACCGTCGGCGCCGTGCTCAACGAGCTGGTCCAGCAGGCGCTGCGGGTCGGCAAGCGGGCGCACCACGACACCGAGATCGACCAGGCCGGCGCCTCCCTCGTGACCGCCGGGCTGGCCCTGGCGGGCGAGCTGGCCGGCCGGCGGGCGCTGGTGGTAGGCGCGGGCTCGATGAGCTCGCTGGCCGCCGCCACACTGGCCCGCGCCGGCGTCAGCGACATCGTGGTGGCCAACCGCACGTTCGAGCGGGGCGCCCGGCTGGCGGAGTCCGTCGGAGGCCGCGCCGTGGAGTTCGCCGCCGTGGCCGAGGAGCTGGCCGGCGCGGACATCGTCATCACCTGTACGGGCGCGGGCCGCCACATCATCACCCCCGGCATGCTCACCCGTGAGGCGTTCCTGCTGGACCTGGCGTTGCCGCACGACGTCGACCCGGCGGTACGCTCAGTAGCGGGCATCACGCTCGTCGACCTGGAGACGATCCAGGAGTCGGGCATCGGAGCGCGGGAAGGCGACGCGGTCCGGTCCGTGCGCGCGCTGGTCGCAGAGGAGCTGCGCGCCTACCTCGACGCCGAGCGGGCCGCCAAGGTCACCCCGACCGTGGTGGCGTTGCGGAGCAAGGCGGCGGGCGTCGTGGAGTCGGAGCTGGGCCGCCTGCTCATGCGGGTGCCCGATCTAGACCAACGAGCCAGGGATGAGGTGGCCATGACCGTGCAGCGGGTCGTCGACAAACTGCTTCACGAGCCGACTGTGCGTGTCAAGCAGCTCGCCACCTCCCCAGGAGGCGATCATTATGCGGAAGCTCTGCGCGAGCTGTTCAACCTGGATCCGAAGATGCCCGAGGCCGTGAGGGAGGTGGAGCTGTGACGTCAGGGACTCTGCGGCTGGGGACCCGCCGCAGCCTGCTGGCCACCACGCAGTCGGGGATGGTGGCCGACGCCTACACCCAGCGCACCGGCCGCGCGGTCGAGCTGGTCGGCGTGACCACCTTCGGCGACGTGACCAAGGCCCATCTCGCGCAGCTCGGCGGCACGGGCGTGTTCGTCAGCGCGCTGCGCGACAAGCTCATGGCCGACGAGATCGACTTCGCCGTCCACTCGCTGAAGGACCTGCCGACCAAGCAGGACCCGCGTTTCACGCTCGCCGCGCTCCCCGCCCGGCACGACCACCGCGACGCGCTGGTCGGCCCGCACAAGTTCGCCGATCTCGCGCCCGGCGCGCGGGTCGGCACCGGCTCGCCCCGCCGGGTCGCCATGCTGAGCGCCCTGCGCCCCGATCTCGAGTACGTCCCGATCCGCGGCAACGCCGACACGCGCATCGGCAAGGTGACCTCGGGCGAGCTCGACGCGGTCGTGCTCGCCGCGGCCGGCCTGACCAGGATCGGCCGCGCCGCCGAGATCGCGCAGATCTTCGAGCTGGAGGAGCTGCTGCCCGCGCCCGGTCAGGGCGCGCTGGCCGTGGAATGCCGCTCCGACCGCGCCGACCTGATCGATTTCCTCAGCGTGCTCGACGACCCGCGCACCCGCTCCGCGGTGACCGCCGAGCGCGCCGTGCTGTCCGCCCTCGAGGCCGGCTGCGCCGCTCCGGTGGGTGCTTTCGCGGCCGATGACGGGCACACTCTGAACCTGACCGCCTCGGTCGTCGCTGTCGACGGCCGTGAGGCGATCCGCAAGTCCGCCGCCGGCTCTCCTTCGGAGGCTGCAAACCTCGGCCGCCTCCTAGCGGCCGAGATGATCGCCGAAGGTGCCGACAGATTGATGGGGGAGCATTCCCATTGAGCTCCGATAGTCCGACCTCCGGTTTCGTCGCGTTCGTAGGCGCGGGTCCCGGTGATCCCAATCTGCTTACGCTCCGTGCCGCCGAACTGCTCGCCAAGGCCGACGCGGTGGTGCTCGACCAGGAGACGCACGGCCCGCTGCTGCGCCACTGCCGCGAAGGAGTCGAGGTCGCCGAAGGCGACTACGTCCGGCGCGCCAAGGCCGGGCAGCTCGTCGTGCGCCTGTGCGAGGGCGATCCCATGTTGTTCTCCTCGATCACCGAGGAGGTCGCGGCCTGCGCCGCGGCGGAGGTGGACTTCGAGATCGTGCCCGGCGTGCCGCCCGCGACCGCGGTGCTCACCTACGCCGGCATCCCGGCGGCCACGGGTGTGCCCGAGTTCCGCGTCGTCGACGCGGCGCAGCAGCAGGACTGGGCCTCCCACGCCGCCACCCGCGGCACCCTGGTGATCTACAACGGCGTGGCCGACGCCGTGGCCATCGGCAAGGCCCTCATCAACGGCGGCAAACCCGACAGCACGCCCGTCGCCGTCAGCAGTGGCGGCACCACCACCGAGCAGTACACCGTGGTGTCCTCGCTCGGCAGGCTCCAGGCCGACCTCAAGCACGCCGGGTTCACCGAGCCCGCGCTGATCGTCGTCGGCGAGGCCGTGGGGCAGCGCGACAGATTGTCGTGGTTCGAGACCAAGCCGCTGTTCGGCTGGCGGGTGCTGGTGCCGCGCACCAAGGAGCAGTCCCGCAGCCTGTCCGACCAGCTCGTGGCCTACGGCGCGGTGCCCGAGGAGGTGCCGACCATCTCGGTCGAGCCGCCCCGCACGCCGCAGCAGATGGACCGCGCCATCAAGGGTCTCGTCACCGGCCGTTACGAGTGGGTGGCCTTCACCAGCGCCAACGCGGTCAAGGCCGTGCGCGAGAAGTTCGAGGAATACGGCCTCGACGCGCGCGCCTTCGCCGGGCTCAAGGTGGCCGCCGTGGGCGACGCCACCGCGCGGGCCCTGGTCGAGTTCGGGGTCAAGCCCGACCTGCTGCCGTCGGGCGAGCAGTCGTCCGAGGGGCTGGTGGCCGAGTGGCCGCCTTACGACTCGATGCTCGACCCGATCAACCGGGTGCTGCTGCCGCGGGCCGACATCTCCACCGACACGCTGGTGGCCGGGCTCACCGAGCTGGGCTGGGAGTGCGACGACGTCACCGCGTACCGCACCGTGCGGGCCGCGCCGCCGCCCGCGCCCATCCGTGAGGCGATCAAGGGCGGCGGCTTCGACGCCGTGCTCTTCACCTCCTCCTCCACCGTGCGCAACCTGGTGGGCATCGCCGGCAAGCCGCACAACGTGACCGTGATCGCGGTCATCGGCCCGCAGACGGCCAAGACGGCCGAGGAGTTCGGGCTCCGGGTCGACGTCATGGCCGACCGGCCGTCCGCGACCGCGCTGGCCGCGGCGCTGGCCGAGTACGGCGCCAAGCAGCGCCAGGCGGCCGTGGCGGTCGGTGACACCCCGCGCAGGCCCTCGCAGAACCGCCGGGGCGCCAGAAGGAGAGGCAGATGAGCGCGCACTATCCCGTCGCCCGTCCCCGGCGGTTGCGCCGCAACCCCGCGCTGCGCCGCATGGTCGCGGGCACCCGGCTGCACGCCGCCGACCTGATCCTGCCCATGTTCGTCAAGGAAGGCATCGCCGAGCCGCAGCCCGTGGCGTCGATGCCGGGCGTCATGCAGCACACCCGCGACTCGCTGCGCAAGGCCGCGCACGAGGCGGCCGAGGCCGGCGTGGGCGGGCTGATCTTGTTCGGCATCCCGGCCGTCAAGGATGCCCGCGGCTCGGCCGGCGACGACCCCGGCGGGATCCTGCAGGTGGCCCTGCGCGAGGTGAGCGCCGAGGTCGGCGACTCCATCGTGGTGATGGCCGACACCTGCCTCGACGAGTTCACCGACCACGGGCACTGCGGCATCCTGACGCCGTCGGGTGACGTGGACAACGACGCCACGCTGGAGCGGTACGCCTCGATCGCGGTGGCGCAGGCCGCCGCGGGCTCCCAGATGGTGGCGCCGAGCGGGATGATGGACGGCCAGGTCGGCGCGATCCGGGCCGCGCTGGACGGGGCAGGCTACGGCAACGTCCCGATCATGGCTTATTCGGCGAAATACGCCTCCGCCTTCTACGGGCCGTTCCGTGACGCCGCCGAGTGCGCGCCGCAGTTCGGCGACCGCAGCACCCACCAGCAGGACCCGGCGGGGCCGCTGGAGGAGGCGCTGCGCGAGGTCCGGCTCGACCTGGCCGAAGGCGCGGACGTGGTGATGGTCAAGCCCGCGCTGGCCTACCTCGACGTGATCACCCGCTTCCGCGACGAGGTCGACGTGCCGGTGGCGGCCTACCAGGTCAGCGGCGAGTACGCGATGATCGAGGCCGCGGCGGCCAACGGCTGGGTGGACCGGGAACGCATGATCATGGAGTCCCTGGTGGCGATCAAGCGCGCCGGGGCCGACCTGATCCTGACGTACTGGGCCACCGAAGTGGCGCGCACGCTCTAACCCAGGGGTTTCCCGTCAACTCCTGGGGCCTGTGCGTTAGAGTGCAGTAACAAGTGCTGGTGTGTCCCCGCGTGTGCGCATGTCCGCCCGGGAGCCGGGGACCTCCTCAGGCACTGGGACGGGAGACACACCATGGTGGGGGTACCACTGGCTCGGCGTACCAGAAAGCGGGCGCGGCCGACGCGCATCGGCTCCGTGCTCGAATACGCCGCACTGGGCTGGCCCATCGTGCCCGGCGCCCATCCGCTGCGTCAGGGGTGGCGCGCCTGCTCCTGTGACCGCGTCGGATGTCCGGACCCTGGCGCCCATCCGCTCTCTCCCGCCTGGCACATGCAGGCCACGACGGACCCCGCCCTGCTGACGCGCTGGTGGCAGGCCGAGCCCGAGGCCAATGTGATCCTGCCCACCGGGCACGTGTTCGATGTCTTCGACGTACCGCTCGCCTCCGGCCTGTCGGCCCTCACCCGGATCGACACCGCAGGAGCGCACCCGGGCCCGGTCGCCGCCAACGGCGACCGGGTCCTGTTTTATGTGGCCACCCGCGGCAACCCGGACGACGAGGACGAGTGGTGGTCGTGTCAGCTCGACTGCGACCCCGCGACCATTGACGACACGCCCGGACTGCGGTGGCACTGCCGTGACAGTTACGTGCTCGCGCCGCCGTCCACGCTGCCCACCGGGCAGCCCGTCTCCTGGTTGCGGCCTCCGGACGGCCGGCCGCTGCCCGACCCGCTGCGCATCCTGGAGTGGCTGGCCGACTGAGCCGCCGCCCCTGGCCGCGGCTAACCTGGGTCGGGTGAGCCGTACACAGAACTCCGAGGACCTGTTCGCCCGCGCCCGCCAGATCGTTCCCGGTGGCGTCAACTCCCCGGTCCGCGCGTTCGGCGCGGTGGGCGGCACGCCCCGCTTCATGGCCGCCGGCCAGGGCCCGTACATCACCGACGTCGACGGCAACAGATATGTCGACCTGGTGTGCTCCTGGGGCCCGATGATCCTCGGGCATCGCCATCCGGCCGTCGTCGAGGCCGTTTCCGGCGCGGTGGCCCACGGGTTCTCCTTCGGCACCGCCACCCCCGGCGAGGTGGAGCTGGCCGAGGAGATCGTCGCCAGGGTGGCGCCCGTCGAGAAGGTGCGGCTGGTCAGCTCCGGCACCGAGGCGACCATGAGCGCCGTGCGGCTGGCCCGCGGGTTCACCGGGCGGTCCAAGGTGATCAAGTTCGCCGGCTGCTACCACGGGCACGTGGACGCGCTGCTGGCCGCGGCGGGGTCCGGGGTGGTGACGTTCGGGCTGCCCGACACGCCTGGGGTGACCGGGGCGTCGGCGGCGGACACGATCGTGCTGCCCTACAACTCCATCGAGGCCGTCGAGGAGGCGTTCGCGGCGGCCGACATCGCGTGCGTGATCACCGAGGCGTGCCCGGCCAACATGGGCGTCGTCCCGCCGCGGGCCGGCTTCAACGCGCGGCTGCGCGAGTTGTGCACGGCCAACGGGGCGCTGCTCATCGTGGATGAGGTGCTGACCGGCTTCCGGGTCTCACCGGCCGGCTGGTACGGCCTCGACCCCGTCGACGCCGACCTCATGACGTTCGGCAAGGTCATGGGCGGCGGGCTGCCGGCGGCCGCGTTCGGCGGGCGGGCCGACGTCATGGCCTGCCTCGCTCCCGAGGGGCCGGTCTACCAGGCGGGCACGCTGTCGGGTAACCCGCTGGCCTGCGCCGCCGGGCTGGCCACGCTGCGTGCTCTCGACGCCGCCGCCTACGAGCGGGTGGACACCGCCGCGCTGGCCGTGGGCCAGGCCGCCTCGGAGGCGCTGGCGACGGCGGGGGTGCCGCACCGGCTGCAGCGGGCGGGCAGCCTGTTCTCGATCTTCTTCACGGACGCCGAGGTGACGAACTTCGACGAGGCCAAGACGCAGAACACCGCCGCGTTCACCGCGTTCTTCCACGCGATGCTCGACCAGGGCGTCTATCTGCCGCCTTCGGCGTACGAGGCGTGGTTCCTGTCGGCGTCGCACGACGACGAGGCGATCAGCCGGGTCGCTGAGGCGCTCCCGGCAGCGGCCAAGGCCGCTGCCGGCGTTCTCGGCTGATCCTGGGCCGGGCGCTCACTTCAGCGGGTGGGCTTCTGGTGGCGGATGCGCTGCTCACGGGCCTGATCGGCGAGCACCTTGAGGTAGGAGGTGGAGCCGGACTGTTGCTTGTTCACCGTGTTGTTTCTCATGCATCTATTTTCATCCACTACACATTGGAGGACAAGCGAGACTTTCTACGCTAAACCATTTAGGCTGGCTTACATGTTGGATCTCAACCGGCTCAAGGCCCTCCACGCCGTGCACACCTACGGGTCGGTGGGGGCTGCGGCCGACGCGCTCATGGTCACCCCGTCGGCCGTGTCGCAGCAGATCGCCAAGCTGGAACGGGAGACCGGGGCCAGGCTCGTGGAACGCAACGGCCGGGGCATCAGGCTGACGGACGCCGCCGGGCTGCTCGCCGAGCACGCCGAGCGCATCCTCGCCCTGGTCGAGACCGCCGAGGCCGACTTCGAGGCGCTGCGCGGCGAGGTCGTCGGCCGCCTCAACGTCGCCTCCTTCGCCACCGCCACCCGGGGCCTGATGCCGGGCGCGCTGGCCGCGCTCCGCAAGCTCCATCCCGACCTGTGGATCCAGCTCAACGAACGCGAGCCGGAGCGGGTGCTGCGCGACGTGGCCAGGGGCGAGCTGGACCTGGGCGTGATCCAGGACTGGCACAACCGGCCCACGGCCATGCCCGAGGGCCTGTCCAGGGCCACGCTGCTCGACGACGTGGCCGACGTGGCGGTGCCCGCCGGCCATCCGCTCGCGGGCCGCAAGGAGCTGGAGCTGGCCGAGCTCAGCGGTGACCGGTGGATCAGCTCATCGCCCGGCACCGTCTGCCACGACTGGCTGGTCTTCACGCTGCGCAACGCCTCGCTGGAGCCGGTGATCGCCTGCATGGCCGACGAGTATCCGACCCAGCTCGCCCTGGTGGCGGCCGGTCTCGGCTGCGCGATCGTGCCGCGGCTCGGCCGCGACTGCGTGCCCGAAGGCGTGCGTCTCGTCCCGCTCAGGCCGCGCCAGACGCGCCGCATCTACGCCGTGTGGCGCACCGACGCCGCCCGCCGTCCCGCGATCAGGGCGCTGGTCGAGGCGCTGGCGGAGTCGAGCAGGAAGCAGGAGAACGCCTGGGCCGTCAAGTGACCCCCTGAAAGCATCGGGTCAGGTCAGCCCAGCCACCCCGGCTCAGCTCAGGCGATGGCCCCCACCCCCCGGCTCAGCTCAGGGCGATGGCCACCACGCCGCCGAGGATGACGCCGGCCGCCAGCAGCCGGCGCCGCAGGTCGCCTTCGGCCAGCAGCCGCCCGCCGAGCACGACCGCGATCAGCACGCTGATCTCGCGGGCAGGCGCCACCACCGTCACCGGCGCCATCGTGAACGCGATCAGCACCAGCAGGTACGACACGAAGACCAGCACGGCCGTGCCCACCACGCGGAGCCGGTGCTCGCGCCACACGGGCCGCACCAGCGCCCGCCGGCCGCGCAGCACGAAGGGCGTGAGCGCGGCAGCGCGCCCCACCTCGCCGAGATAGTTGAGCATCACGGGCGCCACGGCGAACGCGCTCACCACCCGCGAGTCCCACACCGTGTACGCCGCGATGAAGACCCCCACGACCAGCCCGAAGACCAGCCCCTTGAGATCGCTCCCCGTCACGCCCCCGCTCAGCAGGAACACGCCCAGCCCGACCAGCACGATCCCCGCCACGCCGCCGGGAGAGGGCCGCTCGCCGAGGAACAACACGGCCACCAGGCTGGCCAGCATGGGGCCTGTGCCGCGCGCGACCGGGTAGACGACCGACAGGTCGCCCGTGCCGTACCCGCGCTGGAGCAGCACGAAGTAGCCGAGGTGCAGGGCCGCGCTGCCGCCGATCACCGCGATGTCCTGCCAGGTGGGGCGCTCGCCCGTGACCAGCAGGAACCCCGCGAACAGCGGGCTCCAGACGACCACGGCGGTGACGGCCACGAGCCAGAGGAAGACCACGCCGTCGGCCTGGGATGCCTTCTTGCTGAGCAGGTTCCAGGAGGCATGGGAGACGGCGGCGACGAGGATGAGGACGAGGGCCCACGGGCTCAAGCGGCGGCTCCTTTTCGAGCCGACTTTACCCACCATGACCCGGTGGGCGCCCTCCGCACGGTTCCGAGGAGCGGATAGGCTGTGCGCACCATGGCTGAAACCACCGTCGTCCACCTGCTGCGCCACGGTGAGGTGCACAATCCCGCCGGCCTCCTCTATGGCAGGCTGCCCGGCTACCACCTGTCCGAGACAGGTCAGCTCATGGCCGAGACCGTCGCCAAGGCGGTCGGCGGCCGTGACATCGTCGCGCTGTTCAGCTCGCCGATGGAGCGCGCGCTGGAGACCGCGGCGCCGCTCGCCGACAAGCTCGGCCTCGACATCGTCCAGGACGTCCGCCTGATCGAGGCGGAGAACCTCCTGGAGGGCCGCCAGGTCGGCCAGGGCATGGCGCTGCTTCGCGATCCGCGAAACTACCGCTTCTTCTGGAACCCGCTCAGGCCGTCGTGGGGCGAGGCTTACCCCGTGATCGTCAAGCGGATGAAATCGATGATCGACGACGCCAGGGCGGCGGCGCGCGGGCACGAGACGGTGCTCGTCAGCCACCAGCTCCCGATCTGGGCGCTCAGGTCGGCCGCCGAGGGCCGCCGGCTCTGGCACGACCCGAGACGCAGGCAGTGCGCGCTGGCGAGCCTCACCTCGCTCACGTTCGACGGAGACCGCCTGGTCAGCATCGGCTACAGCGAGCCCGCCGGCTCGCTCCGGCCTGGACCGTCCGTTCCGGGGGCCTGACGCGCTCCCCGGTGTCCGGAGCGCGGGGCCCCGACGGTAGAGTTGCAAGCTCTACCGGTTGTAGTACAAGGAGATCTTCCTCCGTGCGCGCGACGTCCCTCACCCTCGTTCTCCTGGCTGCTCTGGTCGCGGGCTGCGCGGGCAACCAGAGCGGTCAGCCCCAGGCGGGCGACACCCGCTTCGTCGCCGGCGACGGGAAAATGCAGGTGTTCGAGGCCGCCGAGCGCAAGACCGCGCCCGCGATCGAGGGGCCGACGATCGACGGCGCGACCGCCTCGCTGGCCGCGCACAAGGGCAAGGTCGTGGTGATCAACTTCTGGGCGTCGTGGTGCGGCCCCTGCCGGGCCGAGGCGCCGGTGCTCAAGGAGGTCGCCGCCAAGACCAAGGGCGGCGTGGAGTTCCTCGGCATCGACTTCAAGGACCGTCAGGCCGACGCGCAGGCGTTCGAGCGCACCGAGCAGACCGGCTACCCGCACATCTTCGACCAGCCGGGCAAGGTGGCGCTGGCCTTCCAGGGCACGGTGCCGCCCGCGGCCATCCCGTCGACGCTGATCATCGACAAGCAGGGCCGGATCGCCGCCAGGGCCCTGGGCGCGGTCAAATACACCGATCTGCTGAACACGGTGACCAAGGTGCGCGATGAATGACGTCGTCGCCTCGGGCTCGTTGTTGCTCGCGGTGCCGATCGCGGTGCTCGCCGGGGTGGTGTCGTTCCTGTCGCCGTGCGTGCTGCCGCTGGTGCCGGGCTATCTGTCCTACGTGACCGGCATGAGCGCCGATCCCAAACGCGGGCGGCTGGTGCTGGGCACGGTGCTCTTCGTGGCCGGGTTCGGGCTGGTGTTCGTGCTCAGCGGAGCGCTGTTCGGCGGGCTCGGCTCGGTCATGCTGGGCAACGTCGAGATCATCACCCGGGTGCTCGGCGTGCTGACGATCCTGCTCGGGCTGGTGTTCCTGGGCGCCGTGCCCTGGCTGATGCGCGACGTGCGCATCCACAAGGTGCCCGCCGCAGGGCTGGCCGGGGCGCCGCTGCTCGGCGTGGTGTTCGGGCTGGGGTGGACGCCGTGCATCGGGCCCACGCTGGCCGTCGTGCTCACCCTCGGGCTCAACGAGGGCAGCGCCGCCAGGGGCGCCCTGCTGGCCGTCGCGTACGCGCTGGGCCTGGGGCTGCCGTTCGTGGCCGCCGCCCTGGCGTACAGCAAGGCCCTTCGGACGTTCCGCGCCATTCGCAAGCACTCGCGCCTGATCACCAGGGTCGGCGGCGGCATGATGGTGGCCGTCGGGGTGCTGCTCGTGACCGGGCTGTGGGGAGAGATGATCGCGGCCATGCAAGGACTGATCGGCGCTTTCGAGCCGGTGATCTAGATGAGTGTCACGGAGCTGGACAAGGAGCAGGAGCCCAAGGGGGCCACGTTCGGGGTCGTCGGCTGGTTGCGGTGGGGCTGGCGCACGCTCACCTCGATGAAGACGGCGCTGATCCTGCTGTTCCTGCTCGCGCTCGGCTCGGTGCCGGGCTCGCTGGTGCCGCAGCGCGGCGTCGAGCCCGACAAGGTCGCGAAGCTCTACGAGAAGAGCCCCGTGCTCGCCGAGTGGTACGACCGCTTCCAGCTCTTCGAGGTCTTCACCTCGACCTGGTTCGCGGCCGTCTACCTGCTGCTGTTCGCCTCGCTGATCGGCTGCCTCATCCCGCGCACCGCGACCTATCTGCGCGAGCTGCGCCGCAAGCCGCCCGCCGCGCCGAAGAACGTCGCCAAGCTGCCCCACGCCGCGACCTTCGACGGCGACCTGCGGGTCGAGGAGGCCGCGCGGCGGCTGCGCAAGCTGCGCTTCCGCGTCGTGACCGGCGACGGCTGGGTCTCGGCCGAGAAGGGTTACCTGCGCGAGACCGGCAACCTGTTCTTCCACATCGCGCTGCTCGGCATCCTGCTCGCGATCGGCTTCGGCTCCCTGTTCGGCTATCGCGGCAACGTCCTGGTCGTGGAGGGCGACGGGTTCGCCAACACGGTGGCGGCCTATGACCGGTTCATCCCCGGCAACCAGGTGTCGGCCGAGTCGCTGGAGCCGTTCTCCTTCCAGCTCACCGACTTCAAGGTGTCCTACCAGGTCACCGGCGACAAGAAGGGGCAGGCGCTCGACTACACCGGCCATCTGAGGGTCAACGACTCGCCCGGCTCGCCCGCCCGCGACTACGAGCTCAAGGTCAACGACCCGCTGGAGATCAACGGCACCCAGACCTACCTGATCGGCAACGGCTACGCCCCCGTCTTCAAGGTCACCGACGGCAAGGGCCAGGTGGCCTTCGAAGGGCCGGTCCCGTGCCTGATCGAGGCGAAGGCCACGATGAGCTCCGGATGCGTGGTCAAGGCGCCGGACGCGCGGCCGTCGCAGCTCGGCTTCCTGCTGCGGTTCCTGCCCACCAGCGTGCCGCTGACGGACGGCACCTACGCCTCGGCCTTCCCCGGCGAGCTCAACCCCGAGGTGCAGCTCATCGGCGCCTTCTCCGGCGACTTCGGGGTGCGCTCCGGCCGGCCGCAGTCGGTCTACGAGCTGGCGCCGCCCGAGGTCCTGAAGAAGCTCACCCCGCTCGTCATGGGCACCAACGTGCCCAAGCCGCTCGCGGTCGGCCAGTCGATCGACCTGCCCGGCGGAGCGGGCAAGCTGGAGTTCACCGGGGTCAAGCAGTGGATCACGCTCCAGACGGCCTACGACCCCGGGCGCGGGCCCGCTCTCGCGGCGGCCGGGACGGCCGTGGTCGCCATCGCGCTCTCGCTCATGATCCGCCGCCGCCGGGTGTTCGTGCGGATCAAGGACGGCGTGGTCCAGGTGGGCGGCCTCACCCGCACCGAAGGCTCCGCGGCGGGCTTCGCCGAGGAGTTCGCCGACATCGTCAAGGTTCTAGCCGCAGGAGACAAGGATGTCCGCTAACGAACTCGCCGAGCTGAGCGATCAGTTCGTGCTCGCCGCCGTCCTGCTCTACGTCTTCGCCATGGTCGGCTTCGCACTCGACCTGGCCTTCGGCCGGGCCCGCCCGGACGAGGCGGCCGCAGGGGCGTCCGCCGCCGTCAAGCAGCCGGTGACGGTCGGGGCGGCGGCCGGCGGCGAGGGACCGACCGACGGGGCCTCAGCGGATGCGGCCCCGGCGAGCGCGGTGGTGCCGCCCGGTGCGGACGCGGCGGTGCCGCCCCGTGCGGGCGTGCCCTCTCGTGGGGCCGCCAAGGCGGGGATGGTCGCGCTCGCGCTCGCCTGGCTGGGCTGGGCGGCCAACCTCACCGCCATCGTCACCCGCGGCCTGGCCGCCGACCGGTGGCCGTGGGGCAACATGTACGAGTTCGTGGTGGCCATCTGCTTCGCCGCCGTGACCGCGTTCCTCGGCACCCAGCTCCGCTACAACGTGCGCTTCCTGGGCGCCTTCGTCACGGTCACCGCGGCGCTCGGCCTCGGGCTCGCGACCAAGGTCTTCTACACGGCGGCGGGTCCCGTCGTGCCGGCGCTCAACTCGTACTGGATCGCCATCCACGTCACGGCGGCCATCATCGCCAGCGGCCTGCTGACGCTGGCGGGCGTGTCAGGCGTGCTCTACCTGGTGCGCGGCAACGGGATCTCGCGTCTGCCGGCCCGCGCCGACCTGGAGCGGGTGGCCCACCGGGCGATCGTGCTGGCCTTCCCGCTGTGGACCTTCGCCGTCATCGCCGGCGCGCTCTGGGCGGACCGGGCCTGGGGTCGCTACTGGGGCTGGGACCCCAAGGAGGTCTGGTCGTTCATCACCTGGGTGGCCTACGCCGCCTACCTGCACGCCAGGGTGACCGCCGGATGGCGGGGGCGGGCCGCGACGATCGTGCAGCTCCTGGCGTTCTGCTGCCTGCTGTTCAACCTGGTGGGGGTCAACATCTTCGTCGAGGGTCTGCACAGCTACGCCGACGTCAGCGGCGACTAGCTCAGGTCGTCGCCGCGCATCTTGCGTTCGAGGTCACGAAGGAAGTCGGGGTCGTCGTCCGGCCCCTTCGGCGCGCCCGCACCCGGGGGCACCGCCGATGGTGCGCGCTCGGCGCGCGGCCGTCCGCGCGCCGTCCACACCAGCCCGCCGAGCAGCGGGAGCAGGACGACTACGAACATCCACAGTGCTTTTGGTACGTTCCTAACCTCGTCTTCCGGGGTGGTCGCCACGTCGAAGATCGAGAAGATCCAGAAGACCAGCAGCGCCACACCGATCACAACACCTGCCATGCCCCGAACTTTAAGCCATCCCATGACCTGATCGTGCTGCCTGATGTCCCATTTCGGGTGACTAGTGGAAGATCGGCGTCGTACGGTGGAACCCGATGCGGCGGTGTCCACGGGGCTCCACGGGCGTTGAGAGGTGCGATGGCCTTTTCTGGTGACAAGGGCCGGCATCGGCGCGGTCGTTGGTGGCGGCGTGGGTCCTATCTCTTCTCACGCCGCAGCGAGGCGCCACCCGACGCCGACCGCTCCTTCTGGTCGATCGCCCGGGAGACGTCCGACAGGCCGGGCTTCCGCGACAAGCCGAGCCCGCGCGACAGGCCGGGCTTCCGCGACAAGTCCAGCTCGCGTGAGAAGCCGAGTTTCCGCGAGCGGGCCGGCTTCCGCGACAAGCGCGCGGCGGACACCGGGTCCAGCGGCGCCCTGCGCGGCCAGGAGTCACGCCCGCGGGAGCAGCCGCACCCCGCCGGACGTTCCGAGGTCACCTGGGACGGGTTCGTCTTACGCGAGCGCCACGAGCGCCTGCCCGCCGCCGTGGCCGAGCGCCCCCGCTACACCTGGTACGACTTCGAGCTCACCGACCAGCCTCCCAGAGCCCAGCCGAACCGGCCCGACGTGCCGTCGATGGGCGACGGCCTGCGCAACTGCGGAAAGCTGGAGTCCATCCTGCACCGGCAGTGGGACGCCAGGCTGGGCCCGCCGTCCGCGGACGTCGTACGCGCGGTGGAGAGCCTGGCCAGGCTGCCCGAGCGGCTGAAGGAGCGGCTCGCGGCCGGTCTCGAAGGCATCTTCGTCGGCGGCGGAGGCGTGCCCGATCTCGACGACATGGGTTACTTACGCGGCGCTCCGCTCCCGTCGGGCCGGGCCACGTGGGACATCTGCGCCGGCGCGTACGGTGACCGGAAGATCGTCGTAGGCGATCGCCCGTCGCCCACCCCGGACGTGATGATGCACGAGGTCGGCCACGCGATCGACGACATCGACGCGCCGCACGGTGACTGGGTATCTGATTCGCCAGAGTTCGTGCACCTCTACGACACGGCCATGCAGCTTCTGGCCTCGACCTTCCACCGCCAGGGGGGCGGGCTCGGCCGCAAGGAGTTCTTCGCCGACGCCTTCGCCGCCATCGCCTCCCGCCAGCGCCCGGCCCTCGTGGACATGCTCGGGGGAGACACGCGCATGGCGCTGGACATCATGCTCTTCTTCAACCGGCGCTACGGAATCTAGGTGATCCGCCATGTACGTCATCCGGCTCGCGGACGGGACGTTGCGCGTGCCGCAGAGCCTGACCAGCGAAGACGGGCGTCTCATCGGCAACGCGTACGTGAGTGTGCAGCCTGGCGAACCCGGCTACGAGCAGTGGCTGCCCGAGTCGCTGACCGAGGAGGAGGCCGAGCTGCGCCGCCGGCGCTGGGAAGAGGAGAACGACGACCTGGAGCGTGAGTTCCTGGCTTTCAAGGCCGACCAGGAAGACGCCTGACCGCGGCGCTGGCACGCGGAGGCGTGACGGGAAAAGCTGGTCGCGCGGGCCGGAGCCGGGTCGCGAGCAAACGGACAGGCGCCAGCCACGGTCGGCGGATGGCGCCGCCCCGTGCTTGCCCTACGGAAGTGTGGCCGGGAAGCACGCGAACAGTGGGTTCCGCCGGCGGTGATCCTGGCGGTAGGCGGACCTGCCGCCAATGGTGGACTGCTGGACACTGCCCACCGTGCAGGATCACCGTCTGCGCGGAACGTCAGACGCGCGGGGACTCACCTGCGGGCCTGTCGGCCGTTAGAACGTCCTCGCCTCGGAGAAGGGCGTGCACTTCCGATTCGCGGAAGCGCCGGTGCCCTCCGGGGGTGCGGATACTGCTGATGCGGCCTGCCGCAGCCCAGCGCGTAACCGTCTTTGGGTCTACCCGGAAGAGGGCGGCAACCTCTCCTGGGGTCAGCAGACGCTCGCTGCTACTCTCCACCAATCTCTCCCCCTCGCATCCCGCTTCCTGCCAGCGGGCGGACAGGTAACCAGTGTGTCGAGCGAAGCCTGATTTATCCGTGGTTTTCTACAAAGATCACGGGTTGTTATCAGCTGACTGCCCGATTGTTATATGATAGAGCCTCTTTGGGGCTCTCGTGGGTGTTTCTTTACGAAACTCCCTGACTGGGAACAGTAGCAGTGCTCGCGTCCGATGCGAAGAGCGACCGCCGCACAGGTGCGAGTAACCTCGACCTGTGCCTCCTGTTCTCGTTTACACCCTGTCGCGGATCTTGCTTTTTGTCGTGACCCTCGGTGTCCTGGCCCTCGCGGGGCTGCATAACCCGCTCGCGCTGATCCTTGCTTCTTTCTTGGTCAGCGGCGTGGCGAGCTACGTCCTGTTGTCCAAGCAGCGCGACGCGGTGAGCGCGCGTATCAGCGACAGGATCGACCGGCCGAAGCCCCAAGACGACTAGAGCTGCGGGAACATGCCAATCCGGGCATGGTACTCCCGTCCGAGTCTCGTGGTGTCGCTACCGACAAGTAGCCCTCGGGGATGCACGGAAAACGCCTTCACGCCGATCCCGCGCTCCCGCGTGGGATTCCAACTCAGCGCCTTTCCGGTGTGCGGATGAATGGCGCCGATGCCAGGCCGTGACACCGCCCCAGGGCCGGCCGAGTCGCGCCCCTGGGGGTTGTCCAGCCAGCGCAGATGGCCGCCGACGTAGACGGCCGCGCCCGTCGCGGCGACCGAGTAGAGCGAGTCGCCACCCGTGCTGTTGACCCAGGTGGGCTTGACGCCGGCGCCCTTGGCATAGGTCTCGAACCTGGCGGCCGTGTCGCACATCCCGCCTTTGGTGCCGCCGGTGGTGACGACCACGAAATAGCCGCCGTCGGGGGAGAAGTCCAGGCCGCGCACGTACGACGGGAACGCGACGGCGCACTTCTGCGCGTACACGTCGGTGCGCCAGGGCGCGACTCTCGCCACAGTGCCGCTGACGTCGATCAGCCCGAGCTGCGGCCTGGAGTGGCCGCCGAGCGTGGTGAACGTGCCGTCCACCACGAGCCGGCCCCGGGAGAGCGCGAGGGCGTGCACCTTCACCCCGGACGTCAGGGGCGAGCCCGGCGTGACGTCGAAGCCGGGGTCGGGGGCGCCCGTGCCGGCGTCGAGCCTGGCCAGCGCGGTGCGCGGGCTGATGAAGTCGCCGCCGACGTAGAGCTGCGAGCCCTGCCTGGCCAGTGTGGTGACCATGCCGCCCCCGATGTTCGGCGCGAAGCCGGGCACCAGCGTGCCGTCGGAGACTTTGAGCCTGGCCAGGGCCCTGGAGCGCTGGTTGTCGATGCCGAAGAACTCGCCGCCGACGTAGACGGTGCCGTCCTCGCCCGCGGTCAGGCCGTACACGGTGCCGGAGACGCTCGGGGCGAAGCCCGGCAGGATGCGGCCGGTGACGAGGTCGTAGGCGAACAGGTTGTCGCGCGGCAGGGCGGTGGTGCGACCGGCGTCGCTCACCTCGGTGAACGAGCCGCCGACGACCACGGTGCCGCCGACGACGGCGATGGCGTTGACGATGCCGTCGAGCACATGGGGAGTGCTGTCGATCGGGTCGGCCGACACGACGCGCGGCTGCGCGTAGGGGGCCGAGGCGATGATCGCCGCAAGGGCGACACGGGCTAGCATTCACAACAATTAGCAGACTCTCGGTAGTGCTGCGGCTACTTTCCGTCGATTGTCCGACTGGCCTGCCTGACGGAAAAACCGCGGTCATGCTCCGGCCGCGATCGTGGCGGCAGCCGGACGCGGGTTCGCCATCAGTAGTCTTTACGCATGACGCGCGCTCATTTGGACAAGCAGCCGGGCGAGGTCGCCGCGATGTTCGATCGCACCGCCCGGCGCTACGACCTGGTCAATGACGTGATCTCCCTCGGGCAGGTCAGGCTCTGGCGCAAGGCGGTGGCCGCCGCCGTCGACGCGGGGCCCGGTGAGATCGTCCTTGACCTGGGTGCGGGCACCGGCACCTCCACCGACGCCTTCACCACGCTGGGCGCCAGGGCGATCGCCTCGGACTTCTCGCTCGGCATGCTCCGCACCGGCGTGGACCGCCACGGCGGCAACGCGCTGCGGGGGGAGGGGGTGCCGTTCATCGCGGGTGACGCGCTGCGGCTGCCGTTCGCCGACGGGGCGTTCGACGCGGTGACGATCTCGGTCGCGCTGCGCAACGTGCACGACACCTCGCAGGCGCTCAGGGAGATGGCGCGGGTGACCAGGCCGGGCGGGCGCCTGGTGATCCTGGAGTTCTCACACGTGGCGTTCGGCCCGTTCGACGTGATCTACCGCGAATATCTGATGCGGCTGCTGCCGAAGGTGGCCAAGGTGTTCGGATCCAACGACGACTCCTACGAATACCTGGCCGAGTCGATCAGGGACTGGCCCGACCAGCCGACGCTCGCGGGGCTCATCCTGGACGCCGGCTGGGAACGCGTGGCGTGGCGCAATCTCTCGATGGGGATCGTCGCCATGCACCGGGGCTTCAAGCCCGCCTGAGGCTATTTTCGGCCGGGCCGTTTTAGACGTTCTCCGAGACCGGCTCTCGGTATTTCACTCCGGGACGATTCTTTGCAAAACATATTCCCGTCTTCCCGGCGATGATTGCGCACAGGTGACCGGCACTGCCGGAGGCCCGCCGCGCGCGGCCGTCCGGCGATCGTCCGCAGGAGCCCGCGACCCGACCGGAACGTGGCTGCTAGCGTGACGATCATGACTGCGAGGCCACAGGCGACACGCCGTCCTCTGGGATCACAGAACAGCACCCCGACTGCCACTATGTACAGGAAAAGCAGTAGACTGCGGGCCGGTAAGTTTGTGAAGGGGTTCACAAAGGAACGAAGGCGCCACACCCCGATGCCTTCGAGGGACAGGACAGTCCAGTGACGGTGCCAACAGCCATGCAGTCTGACGCCGACGTCATCGTCGTCGGCGCCGGGCCCGCCGGTTCCGCTACCGCCTTTTACCTCGCCGGGGCCGGGCTCGACGTGCTCCTCCTGGAGAAGACCAGGTTCCCCCGCGAGAAGGTGTGCGGCGACGGCCTGACCCCGCGTGCGGTCAAACAACTGCTCAACATGGGCATCGACGTCGACGCTCCCGGCTGGGTCAGGAACAAGGGCCTGCGCGTCGTGGGCGGCGGTCTGAGGTTCGAGCTCGACTGGCCGCAACTGGAGCGGTTCCCGGACTTCGGGCTGGTCCGCACCCGCCAGGACTTCGACCAGATCGTCGCGGCCAACGCGGTCAAGAGCGGCGTGCGCCTCATGGAGGGCGTCACCGTCACCGGGCCCGTGCTCGACGACCGCAGCGGTCACATCGTCGGCGTGACGACCAAGGACGGCCGCGAGTTCCGCAGCCGCGTGGTGGTGGCCGCCGACGGCAACAGCACCCGCCTGGCCCTCGGCATGGGCCTGCACAAGCGGGAAGACCGGCCGATGGGCGTGGCCGTGCGGACCTACTTCGAGAGCCCGCGCCACGACGACGACTACCTGGAGACGTGGCTGGAGCTCTGGGACGGCGACACGCTGCTGCCCGGCTACGGCTGGGTGTTCGGCGTGGGCGACGGCACCGCCAACGTCGGCCTGGGGCTGCTCAACACCAGCTCGCAGTTCGGCAACATCGACTACCGCGACCTGCTGAGGCGCTGGTGCCGGTCGATGCCGGCCGAGTGGGGCTTCACCGAGGAGAACATGACGGCCCCCATTCGCGGCGCCGCGCTCCCGATGGCCTTCAACAGGCAGCCCCACTACACACGCGGCCTGATGCTCGTGGGAGACTCCGGCGGGTCGATCAACCCGTTCAACGGCGAGGGCATCGCCTACGCCATGGAGACCGGCGAGATCGCCGCCGAGATCATCGCGAAGGCCCTCCGGGGCACCACTCCCGCGCAGCAGGAGCGGGCTCTGCGGACCTACTCCAAGGTGTTGAAAGACGCCTATGGTGGCTATTTCACCCTCGGCAGGCTGTTCGTCGAGGCCATCGGGAGGCCGGGCGTGATGCGCTTCGGCACCAGGCACGGGCTCCCGCACCCGAGGCTGATGCGCTTCGCGCTCAAACTCCTTGGTAATCTCACCGACCGGCGAGGCGATGCGTCGGACATGATCATCAACGCACTCTCGAAGGTCGCCCCACCAGCATGAATCTCGTCGTAATCAACAGATCCGGCTGCGCGCCCGCGCGCGCGGCGACTCAGGAGGAGGCGTAGCGATGGACCTTTACGTGCCCATCCTGGTGCTCGCCGTTCTCGCCGGGGGCTTCGCGATCTTCTCGGTCGTCATCGCTCCCTTCACCGGTCCCAAGCGCTGGAACCGCGCCAAGCTCGACGCCTATGAATGCGGCATCGAGCCGACGCCCCAGCCCGTCGGTGGCGGACGGTTCCCGCTCAAATACATGATCACCGCGATGCTCTTCATCGTCTTCGACATCGAGATCATCTTCCTCTATCCGTGGGCGGTCTCGTTCGCGCCGCTGCGGAACGACGCCGGCGCGGTGCTCTTCCCGGGCCTCGGCCTGTTCGCGCTCGTGGAGATGCTGCTGTTCATCGTCACCGTGCTCGTCGCCTACGCGTACGTGTGGCGCCGCAAGGGTCTGGACTGGGACTGAAAAATGGGACTTGAAGAGAAACTCCCCAGCGGGTTCATCCTGAGCACGGTCGAAGCGGCCGCCGGATGGGCGCGCAAGAACTCCGTATGGCCGGCCACGTTCGGCCTCGCATGTTGCGCCATCGAGCTGATGGCCACCGGTGGCCCCCACTACGACCTGGCGCGCTTCGGTATGGAGCGCGCTTCGGCGTCTCCCCGCCAGGCCGACCTCATGATCGTCGCCGGGCGCGTCTCGCAGAAGATGGCTCCCGTCCTGCGGCAGATCTACGACCAGATGGCCGAGCCCAAGTGGGTCATCTCCATGGGCGTGTGCGCCTCCAGCGGCGGCATGTTCAACAACTACGCGATCGTGCAGGGCGTCGACCACGTAGTGCCCGTCGACATCTACCTGCCGGGCTGCCCGCCGCGGCCGGAGATGCTCATCGACGCGATCGTGAAGCTGCACGACAAGATCCAGAACACGAAGTTCGGCGCTCACCGCGCCCAGCAGATCGAGGACCTCGAACTGCGGGCGCTGCGCACGCTGCCGCTGATCGACCAGGGGGCCGCGCAGTGACCTCGCCCGACAATCTTCCCGGAGCTCCGGACAGCGGCGAGACCCCCGAGGCCGCCCTTCCCGCGGTGCCCGAGTCACCCGTCGCCCGGCACGGCATGTTCGGCTCCGCCGACTCCGGCGACACCTCCGGCTACGGCGGCCTCGTCGTCCGCCGGGCGCCGCAGCTCTCGACGCCCCGCCCGTACGGGAGCTACTTCGACGAGCTCGTCGACGCCCTGGCCCTCGACGACGCCATCGAGCGCGTGGTCGTGGACCGCGGCGAGCTGACCCTGCACGTCAGGCGCGAGCGGCTGGTCGAGGTCTGCCAGAAGCTGCGTGACGATCCCGCGCTGCGCTTCGAGCTCTCGCTGGGCGTCTCCGGCGTGCACTACCCGCACCTGGCGGGTGAGGAGCTGCACGCGGTCATCCACCTGTGCTCGATCACCCACAACCGGCGCGTGCGCGTCGAGGCGAGCGCTCCGGACGCCGACCCGCACCTTCCATCCACGGTGGGCGTTTACCCTGGTCACGACTGGCATGAACGCGAGGCCTACGACTTCTTCGGCATCGTCTTCGACGGCCACCCCGGCCTGACGAGGATCATGATGCCGGATGACTGGGACGGCCACCCGCAGCGCAAGGACTACCCGCTCGGCGGCATCCCGGTCGAATACCGGGGAGCCACCATCCCCTCGCCTGACCAGAGGAGGAGCTACTCATGAGCACCGCTTATGAAGAGGCGACCGAGGGCAAGGTCTACTCGGTCTCCGGCACCGACTGGGACGAGGTCGTCACCGGTGTGCGCGACTCCGAGGACGAGCGCCTGGTCATCAACATGGGCCCGCAGCACCCGTCCACGCACGGCGTGCTCCGCCTGGTCCTGACGCTCGACGGCGAGACGGTGACCGAGGCGCGCGGCGTCATCGGCTACCTGCACACCGGCATCGAGAAGAACATGGAATACCGGACGTGGACCCAGGGGACCACGTTCGTGACCCGCATGGACTACCTCTCGCCGATCTTCAACGAGACCGCCTACTGCATGGGCGTCGAGAAGCTGCTCGGTGTCGAGGACCGCATCCCGGACCGGGCGCAGGCCATCCGCGTGATGATGATGGAGCTCAACCGCATCGCCTCGCACCTGGTCGCGATGGGCACCTTCGGCATGGAGCTGGGCGCGACCACGCCGTTCCTGTTCGGGTACCGCGATCGTGAAATGATCATGGACCTGTTCGAGTACATCACGGGTCTGCGCATGAACCACGCCTACATCAGGCCGGGCGGCGTGAGCGTCGACCTGCCCGCTGGCGCGGTCGACAAGGTCGGCGAGTTCCTCAAGGAGATGCCCAAGCGGATCAAGGACATCCGCAAGCTCCTCGACGAGAACCCGGTCTACGTGCGCCGCACCAAGGACGTGGCCTACCTCGACCTGACCGGCTGCATGGCGCTGGGCATCACCGGCCCGATCCTGCGCGCCGCCGGGCTGCCCTGGGACCTGCGCAAGTCGCAGCCCTACTGCGGCTACGAGACCTACGAGTTCGACGTGCCGACCGAGCGCGGTTCCGACGTCTACTCCCGCTACCTCGTGCGCATGAGGGAGATGGAGGAGTCGCTCAAGATCATTGAGCAGGCTCTCGACCGCATCGCAGGACCGCTCAAGGGCGACCCGGTGATGATCGAGGACAAGAAGATCGGCTGGCCCGCGCAGCTCGCGCTCGGCCCCGACGGCTTCGGCAACTCGCCCGACCACATCGCGCACATCATGGGCACCTCGATGGAGGCCCTCATCCACCACTTCAAGCTGGTGACCGAGGGCTTCAGGGTGCCGGCCGGGCAGGCGTACGCCGCCATCGAGTCGCCCAAGGGCGAGCTCGGCGCCCACGTGGTGAGCGACGGCGGCACCCGGCCCTACCGCGTGCACTTCCGCGAGCCGTCCTTCTGCAACCTGCAGGGCTTCCCCGCGATGGCGGAGGGCGGCCAGATCGCCGACGTGATCGCCGCTGTGGCTTCTATCGACCCCGTCATGGGAGGTGTGGACCGGTGACTTACTCACCGGATGTCCGCGAGCGTCTGGAACAGGACGCCAAGGAGATCATCGGGCGGTACCCGAAGACACGGTCCGCCCTGCTTCCGCTGCTCCACCTCGTGCAGTCCGAGGACGGTTACGTCTCCGACGACGGGCAGGAGTTCTGCGCGGAGCTGCTGGGCATCAGCAAGGCCGAGGTCACGGGCGTCGCGACCTTCTACACCATGTACAAGCGCAAGCCCGCCGGCGACTTTCACGTCGGCGTGTGCATCAACGCGCTCTGCGCGGTCATGGGCGGCGACGAGATCTGGGACGAGCTGTCGGAGCACGTCGGCGTCGGTCACGAAGAGGCGACCTCGGACGGCAAGATCTCGCTGGAGCGCCTGGAGTGCAACGCGGCCTGCGACTTCGCCCCGGTCATGATGGTCAACTGGGAGTTCTTCGACAACCAGACCCCCGCATCGGCCAAGCAGCTCGTCGACGACCTGCGTGACGGCAAGGACGTGCGGCCCACGCGCGGCCCGAAGAAGCTCTGCACCTTCAAGGAGGCCTCGCGGGTGCTCGCCGGGCTGCCCGACGAGCTGGCGGGCGACGGCCCCTCGGCCGCCGGCGCCTCGCTGGAGGGCCTGAAGGTCGCCAAGGCCAGAGGATGGAAGGCCCCGGAGGCATGAGCACGACTTTGACACCGGTCCTGACCGCGAACTGGGACCAGCCCAACTCCTTCACCCTCGACGGGTACGGCGAGTATGAGGCGGCCAAGAAGGCGCTGGCCATGGAGCCCGACGCCGTCATCCAGGCCGTCAAGGACTCGGGCCTGCGCGGCCGCGGCGGCGCCGGCTTCCCGACGGGCATGAAGTGGGGGTTCATCCCCCAGGGTGACGGCAAGCCGCACTATCTCGTCGTCAACGCCGACGAGTCGGAGCCGGGCACCTGCAAGGACATCCCGCTCATGATGGCCAACCCGCACGCGCTGGTCGAGGGCATCATCATCACGGCCTACGCGATCCGGGCCAACCACGCCTTCATCTACGTGCGCGGCGAGGTGCTGCACGTGATCCGGCGGCTGCACGCGGCCGTACGCGAGGCGTACGAGAAGGGCTATCTCGGCACCGACCTCTTCGGCTCCGGCTACGACCTCGAACTGGTCGTGCACAGCGGCGCGGGCGCGTACATCTGCGGCGAGGAGACGGCGCTGCTCGACTCGCTGGAGGGCTTCAGAGGTCAACCGCGACTCAAGCCCCCGTTCCCGGCCGTGGCGGGCCTGTACGCCTCGCCTACTGTCGTGAACAACGTGGAGTCGATCGCCAGTGTTCCCTCGATCGTCGCCAACGGCGCCGACTGGTTCGCCGGGATGGGCACCGAGAAGTCCAAGGGCTTCGGCATCTTCTCCCTGAGCGGCCACGTGACCAGGCCAGGCCAGTACGAGGCGCCGCTCGGCATCACGCTGCGCGAACTGCTCGACATGGCCGGCGGCATCCGCGAGGGGCACCAGCTCAAGTTCTGGACCCCGGGCGGCTCGTCCACGCCGATCTTCACCGACGAGCACCTCGACGTGCCGCTCGACTTCGAGGCGGTCGGCGCGAAGGGCTCCATGCTCGGCACCCGCGCGCTGCAGATCTTCGACGAGACCACCTGCGTGGTCCGCACCGTGTTGCGGTGGACGGAGTTCTACGCCCACGAGTCGTGCGGCAAGTGCACGCCGTGCCGCGAGGGCACCTACTGGCTCAAGCAGGTGCTCAAGCGCCTGCAGAAGGGCCAGGGCACCGAGGAAGACCTGACCACGATCACCGACATCGCGGACAACATCCTCGGGCGCTCCTTCTGCGCGCTGGGCGACGGCGCGACGAGCCCCATCCACTCCTCGGTGAAGTACTTCCGCGAGGAGTACCTCAAGCACTTCGAGATCGGCGGCTGTCCGTTCGACCCGAAGAAGTCCACTCTCTGGGGTGAGCAGTGACAGTCGTAGAGACCGAGACGAACCTGGTGACCCTGAGCATCGACGGGTTCCAGGTCAGTGTCCCCAAGGGCACTCTGATCATCAGGGCCGCCGAGCTGCTGGGCATCCAGATCCCCAGGTTCTGTGACCACCCGCTGCTCGACCCGGCGGCCAACTGCCGCCAGTGCCTGGTCGACATCCCCGACGCCGGCAACGGCCGCGGCTTCCCCAAGCCGCAGCCGTCCTGCGCGATCGACGTCGCCGAGGGCATGGTCGTGCAGACGCAGCTCACCTCGCCGGTCGCCGAGAAGGCGCAGCGCGGGGCCATGGAGCTGCTGCTGATGAACCACCCGCTCGACTGCCCGGTCTGCGACAAGGGCGGCGAGTGCCCCCTGCAGAACCAGGCCATGTCGAACGGCCAGGGCGAGACCAGGTTCCAGGAGCAGAAGCGCACCTTCCCCAAGCCGCTGCCGCTCTCCACCCAGGTGCTGCTCGACCGCGAGCGCTGCGTGCAGTGCGCGCGCTGCATCCGCTTCTCCGACCAGATCGCCGGCGACCCGCTCATCGAGTTCTTCGAGCGCGGCGCCAAGGAGCAGGTCAGGGTCGCGGACGGCAAGCCGTTCAACTCCTACTTCTCCGGCAACACGGTGCAGATCTGCCCGGTCGGCGCGCTCACCGGCGCGGCCTACCGGTTCCGGGCCCGCCCGTTCGACCTGGTCTCCACGCCCAGCGCGTGCGAGCACTGCGCCTCCGGCTGCGCCCAGCGCACCGACCACCGGCGCGGCCGGGTCACCCGCCGCCTGGCGGGCAACGACCCGCAGGTGAACGAGGAGTGGAACTGCGACAAGGGCCGCTGGGCGTTCAGCTACGCCACGCAGCCCGACCGGCTCAGGACGCCGCTGGTCCGCAACGAGGAGGGCGTGCTCGTGCCCACCTCGTGGCCGGAGGCGCTCACGGTGGCCGCCGAGGGGCTCGCCAAGGCCCGCGGCAAGGCCGGCGTGCTGGTCGGCGGCCGGGTCACGGTCGAGGACGCCTACGCCTACGCCAAGTTCGCCCGGCTGGCCCTGGGCAGCAACGACGTCGACTTCCGCGCCAGGCCGCACTCCGCCGAAGAGGCGCAGTTCCTGGCCCACGCGGTGGCCGGCCGGGGCATCGAGATCAGCTACGGCGACCTTGAGAACGCCCCGCACGTGCTGCTCGTCGGGTTCGAGCCCGAGGAGGAGTCGCCGATCGTCTTCCTGCGCCTGCGCAAGGCGTGGATGAAGAAGAAGCTCAAGGTCACCTCGATCGCCCCGTTCGCGACGCCGGGCCTGGCGAAGATGGGCGGCACGCTCGTCCGCACCGCCCCCGGCGCCGAGGCCGACGCGATCGGCGACCTGGTCGGCACGCTGGCCGCGGGCACGATCGTGCTCGCCGGCGAGCGCCTGGCCACCGTCCCCGGCGCGCTGTCCGCCCTCGTGCGGCTGGCCGCCGCCTCCGACGCCAAGCTCGCCTGGATCCCGCGCCGGGCCGGTGAGCGCGGCGCGATCGAGGCCGGCGCGCTGCCCAACCTGCTGCCGATCGGCCGTCCGGTCGACGACGAGAGCGCCAGGGCCGAGGTCGCCAGGGTCTGGAACGTGAGCTCGCTGCCCGCCACGCCGGGCCGCGACACCACGGGCATCCTGGAGGCGGCCCGCAGGGGCGAGCTCGACGCGCTGGTCGTGGCCGGCGTCGACCCCTACGACCTGCCCGACCCGGCGGCGGCGCTCGACGCGCTTGAGCACACGCCGTTCATCGTCAGCCTGGAGATCCGCGCCAGCGCCGTCACCGACCGCGCCGACGTGGTCCTGCCCGTCGCCGCCGTCCAGGAGAAGGCCGGCACGTTCGTCAACTGGGAGGGCAGGGGCCGCTCGTTCGACGCGCCGCTCAAGGTGCCCGGCCTGCAGAGCGACCTGTCGGTGATCGGCAACCTGGCCGACCGGATGGACGTGCACCTGGGCCTGCCGGACGCCAAGGCGGCCCGGCGCGAGCTGTCCAGCCTGGGCTCCTGGCGCGGCAGCCGCGTCACGGCCCCGCACGCCGCCACCCGCGTCCTGGCCGCTCCGGCGGCCGGCGAGGCACTGCTGGCGACGTGGCACCTGCTGCTCGACCAGGGCAGGCTGCAGGACGGCGAGCCGTACCTCGCGGGCACCGCCCGCGCCGCCGAAGCCCTGGTCTCCGAGAGCACGGCCGTCGAGCTGGGCATCGCGAACGGCGACAAGCTCGTCGTCGGCTCGCCCGGCTCCGACACCGTGACGCTGCCGGTGCGCGTCGCCGACCTGCCCGACCGGGTGGTCTGGCTGCCGGCGAACTCCGGCGGCTGCTCGGTCACGCGTGACCTGCGCGCGGTGGCCGGCGACATCGTCACCATCGGGAGCGCCTCATGATCCACGTTCTCGCGGCCGATCCCACCATCGCCGACTTCGGCAAGGACCCGGTGTGGATCACCATCATCAAGGCCGTGATGCTCTTCGTCTTCCTGATGCTGGGCGTGCTGTTCGGCGTCTGGTTCGAGCGGAAGCTGATCTCGCGGATGCAGAACCGCTACGGGCCCAACCGGGCCGGTAAGTTCGGTCTCCTGCAGTCCGTGGCCGACGGCCTGAAGATGGGGCTGAAGGAGGACCTCGTCCCGCGGACCGTGGACAAGCTGCTCTATCTGCTCGCCCCCATCATCATGGTGGTCCCGGCCTTCCTGGCCTTCTCCATCGTGCCGTTCGCGCCGATGGTCAACCTGTTCGGCGTGCAGACGCCGCTGCAGCTCGTCGACCTGCCCGTCGCGGTGTTGTTCATGCTCGCCATGGGCGCCGTGTCGGTCTACGGCGTGGTGCTGGCCGGATGGTCGTCGCGCTCGCCGTACGCGCTGCTCGGCGGTCTGCGGTCGGCGGCCCAGGTGGTCTCGTACGAGATCGCGATGGGCCTGTCGTTCGTCGCCGTCTTCCTGTTCGCCGGCACGCTCTCCACCTCGGAGATCGTCAAGGCGCAGGGCGAGGTCTGGTTCGCGGTGCTGCTGATCCCGTCGTTCCTGATCTACGTGGTCTGCATGTTCGGCGAGGCCGCCCGCATCCCGTTCGACCTGCCCGAGGGCGAGGGCGAGCTGGTCGGCGGCTTCCAGACCGAGTACTCCTCGTCGCTGAAGTTCGCCCTGATCATGATGGGTGAATACCTGCACACCTTCACCGCGGCCGGCATCGCGGTGACGCTGTTCCTCGGCGGCTGGCGGGCGCCGTTCCCCATCTCGTTGTGGGACGGCGCCAACACGGGCTGGTGGCCGGTGCTCTGGTTCTTCATCAAGTTCGTGCTGACGTTCAGCTTCGTCGTGTGGGTGCGGGCCTCGCTGCCGCGCGTGCGCTACGACCAGCTCATGTCACTGGGCTGGAAGGTGCTGATCCCGGTCAACCTCGCCTGGATCATGCTCGTGGCGGCCGTGCGCAACGTGGTCGTCAACGAGGGCAACAAGACGCTCGGGATCGTACTCGGCATCGTGATCGTGGTCGGCGCGCTGGCCATCTGGATGCGGTTCGACACCGTCAACCAGCGACGCAAGGAAGCGCGGAAGGCCCAGGTCGAGGCCGAGTTCGAGGAACTGTCCAACGAGCCGACGGCCGGCGGCTTCCCGGTGCCGCCGCTCGATCTGCCGCACTACCACGGGGTGCAGCACAAGGAGATTCCCAGTGGGACTAACTGATTGGCTGAACCCCGTCAAGGGCTTCGGGGTCACCTTCCACACGATGTTCAAGAAGCCCGTCACGACGAACTACCCGGAGGAGAAGAGGCCGACGGCTCCTCGGTTCCACGGGCGTCACCAGCTCAACCGCTGGCCGGACGGGCTGGAGAAGTGCGTCGGGTGCGAGTTGTGCGCCTGGGCGTGTCCGGCCGACGCGATCTACGTCGAAGGCGCGGACAACACCGACGAGGAGCGCTTCTCGCCGGGTGAGCGTTACGGGCGCACCTACCAGATCAACTATCTGCGGTGCATCCTGTGCGGCCTGTGCATCGAGGCCTGCCCGACCCGCGCGCTCACCATGACGAACGAGTACGAGCTCGCCGACAGCTCCCGCGAGAGCCTCATCTTCACCAAGGAGATGCTTCTCGCCCCGCTGACCCAGGGCATGGAGCAGCCGCCGCACGCCATGCGGCTCGGTGAGACCGAAGAGGACTACTACCGGCTGGGGCGGACCAATGGGTGAGACCGTCACATTCTGGGTGCTCGCCGTCGTGTCCGTCGGCGCCGCGCTCGGCATGGTCTTCAACCGCAAGGCCGTGTACTCCGCGCTGATGCTCGGCACCGTGATGCTCTGCCTGGCCGTCCTGTACGCCGTGCAGGACGCACCCTTCCTGGCCGCGGTGCAGATCATCGTCTACACCGGCGCGATCATGATGCTGTTCCTGTTCGTGCTCATGCTCGTCGGCGTCGACTCCTCGGACTCCTTCGTCGAGACGCTGAAGGGCCAGCGCTTCTGGGCCACCATCGCGGCACTCGGCTTCCTGGTGCTGATCGTGGTCGCCTTCGGCAACGTGATCTTCGCCGACGAGGCCGGGCTGGCGGCGGCCACCCAACAGGGCGGCTACATCCGCTCGATCGCGTTGTTGTTGTTCACCAAGTACGTCTTCGCGTTCGAGATCACCTCGGCCCTGCTGATCACGGCGGCGCTCGGCGCGATGGTGCTGGCACACCGCGAGAAGCTCACCGAGAAGGCCACGCAGAAGGACCTGGCCCGCGCCCGGTTCCTCGGCGACCACCCCTCTCCGCTGCCCGGCCCCGGCACCTACGCCAGGAACAACGCCATCGACATGCCGGCGCTGCTCCCCGACGGGTCGGTCGCGGAGACCTCGGTCAACCGCTACCTCGCGCGCTACGACGTCGAGCACGGTCACCTGCCGGCCGATCCCAAGCTCGCCGAGGCCATCAGGCACACGGCCGACGACGACGCCGAGGAAAACAACGAGGTCACCAAATGACGACGCATTACCTCGTACTGTCCGGCCTGTTGTTCGCCATCGGCGCCCTGGGCGTGTTGATCCGGCGTAACGCGATCGTGGTGTTCATGTGCGTGGAGCTGATGCTCAACGCCTGCAACCTTGCCTTCGTCACCTTCTCCAGGCAGGTCGGCAACCTGGAGGGCCAGGTCATCGCGTTCTTCGTGATGGTGGTGGCCGCGGCCGAGGTCGTGGTCGGCCTGGCGATCATCGTGACGATATTCCGAACCCGCAGGTCCGCGTCGGTCGACGACGCCAACCTGCTGAAGTACTAGAGGTGACTGGTGGAATCTGAAATCGCTCAGATCGCCCAGCACACCGGCGGCGTGATCGGAGTCTCCTGGCTGTTGATCGCCTTCCCCCTGGTGGGGGCGGCGGTCCTGCTGGTGCTCGGCCGGATCACCAACCGCTGGGGCCATCTGCTGGGCGTGGCCATGTCCCTCGCCTCGTTCGTCGTGGCGGTGCTGGCGTTCGTCGAGCTCCTGGGGTTCGGTGAGGCGGAGCGCCGCCGGGCCGTGCACCTGTATGAGTTCATCCCCAATCTGAAGCTCGACATGGGGTTGCTGATCGACCCGCTGTCGATCAGCTTCGTGCTGCTGATCACCGGTGTGGGCTCGCTGATCCACATCTACTCGATCGGCTACATGGCGCACGACGAGAACCGCCGCCGGTTCTTCGCCTACCTCAACCTGTTCATCGCCGCGATGCTCCTGCTGGTGCTGGCCGACAACTACGTCGGCCTGTTCATCGGCTGGGAGGGCGTGGGCCTGGCCTCGTACCTGCTGATCGGGTTCTGGCAGTTCAAGCCGTCGGCGGCGGTCGCGGCCAAGAAGGCGTTCATCGTCAACCGCGTCGGTGACTTCGGGCTGCTGGTCGGCATGTTCGTCATCTTCACCACGTACAAGACGCTCACGTTCGCCGAGCTCGCGCCGAAGATCGACGGCGTCGAGAGCGGCACCACGCTGGCCATCGGCCTGCTGCTGCTCCTCGGCGCGTGCGGCAAGTCCGCCCAGCTCCCGCTGCAGTCCTGGCTCCTGGACGCCATGGAGGGCCCGACCCCCGTGTCGGCCCTGATCCACGCGGCGACCATGGTGACCGCCGGCGTCTATCTGGTGGTCCGCTCCGGGGCGTTCTTCTTCCCCGAGGGCTCGGGCGCCGCGCTCGCGGTGACCATCGTCGGCGCGGCCACGCTGCTCGCCGGTGCGATCATCGGTTGCGCGAAGGACGACATCAAGAAGGGCCTGGCCGGCTCGACGATGTCGCAGATCGGCTACATGATGCTCGGCGCGGGCCTCGGCCCAGCGGGGTACGCCTTCGCGATCGGCCACCTGATCACGCACGGCTTCTTCAAGGCCGACATGTTCCTCGGCGCCGGCTCGGTCATGCACGGCATGAACGACGAGGTGAACATGCGCAAGTACGGCGGACTCCGCAAGTACATGCCGATCACCTTCATCACGTTCTTCATCGGCTACCTGGCGATCATCGGCTTCCCGCTGCTGTCCGGCTACTTCACCAAGGACGGCATCATCGAGACCGCCGTCCACCACCAGCCCGTCCTGGGCTGGCTGGCCGTGCTCGGCGCAGGCATCACCGGCTTCTACATGTCGCGGATGGTCTTCATGACCTTCTTCGGCCAGAAGCGCTGGGCCGAGGACGCGCACCCGCACGAGTCGCCGGCGGTCATGACCGTGCCGCTGATGATCCTCTCGCTCGGCGCGCTGGGCCTGGGCGCCTACCTGATCCTGCCCGGCACGCTGTACGACTTCCTGCGCCCCGCCGTGGGCGGGGAGGCCACCGCGCCGCACTTCGAGTTCGCCAGCACGCCCGGCCTCGTCACGCTCGCGCTCGTCGCGGTCGGCGTGGCGATCGCCTGGATGCGCTACGGCCGGGCCGAGGTGCCCGCGGTCCAGCCGCGCGGCTCCTTCGTCACCACGTTCGCCCGCCGCGACCTCTACGGTGACGCGCTCAACGAGTCGCTCTTCATGCGCCCCGGCCAGTGGCTGACCCGCATCGCGGTGTTCTTCGACAACCGTGGCGTCGACGGGCTGGTCAACGGTCTGGCGGCGGGCATCGGCGGCAGCTCAGGACGCCTGCGGCGGATCCAGACGGGCTTCGCCAGAACGTACGCGCTGTCCATCCTGATCGGTGCCGCCCTCCTGACCGGCGCCCTGCTCCTCGTTGGGAACATCTGATGTCACCCTGGCTTCCGATAATCATGGCGGTGCCCGTGGTGGGCGCCATCGTGGTGGCCCTGCTTCCCAAGGGCAGTGACAAGCTGGCCAAGCAGGTCACGCTGGTGGTCTCGCTGCTCGTGCTGGTCCTGACGGGCGTCATGGCCGCCGGGTTCAAGCCGGGCGGCGACCGGTTCCAGTTCCGGGCCGAATACGACTGGATCCCGAGCTTCGGCGTGAAGTTCGGGGTCGGCGTGGACGGCGTCGCGCTGGTGCTGATCGCGCTGTCGGTGGTGCTGGTGCCGATCGTGGTGCTGGCCTCCTGGCACGACGCCGACGGGGTCAAGACCGCCGACGGCACGCTGATCACGCCCAAGCGGTCGGTGAAGACGTACTTCTCGCTGCTGCTGGTGCTGGAGACGATGATGATCGGCGTCTTCGCGGCGACCGACATCTTCCTGTTCTACGTCTTCTTCGAAGCCATGCTGATCCCGATGTACTTCATGATCGGCTCGTACGGCGGCGCCCAGCGGTCCTACGCGGCCGTCAAGTTCCTGCTGTACTCGCTCTTCGGCGGCCTGCTCATGCTGGTCGCGGTCATCGGGCTCTACGTGGTGGCCGGCAGTAAGACGTTCATGTTCCCCGAGCTCGTCGGGGTCATCCAGGACCCGGCCATGCAGAAGTGGTTGTTCGCCGGATTCTTCATCGCCTTCGCGATCAAGGCGCCGCTCTGGCCGGTGCACACCTGGCTGCCCGACGCCGCCGCGCAGGCCCCGGCCGGGGCCGCCGTGCTGCTGGTCGGCGTGCTGGACAAGGTGGGCACGTTCGGGATGCTCCGCTTCTGCCTGGAGTTGTTCCCCGACGCGGCCAAGGCGTTCACGATGCCGATCGTCGTGCTGGCGGTCATCAGCATCATCTACGGCGCCATCGTGGCCATCGGCCAGACCGACATGAAGCGGCTCATCGCCTACACGTCGATCTCGCACTTCGGCTTCATCGTGCTCGGCGTGTTCGCGATGACGGACGTCGGCCAGTCCGGCGCGGCCCTCTACATGGTCAACCACGGCTTCGCGACCGGGGCGCTGTTCCTGGCCGCCGGGTTCCTCATCGCCAGGCGCGGCTCGCCGTTCATCGGCGACTACGGAGGCGTGCAGAAGGTGGCCCCGCTGCTCGCGGGCTTCTTCCTCGTCGCCGGCCTGGCCGGTCTGTCGCTGCCGGGGTTGTCGTCGTTCGTCAGCGAGTTCATGGTCATGATCGGGACGTACTCCAGCACGGCCCACGGATCGGGCGCCCTGTCGGTGGCCGCGATCATCTCCGCGGTGGCCGTCGTCCTGGCGGCCGTCTACATCCTGTGGATGGTGCAGCGGGTGCTGAACGGGCCGACCGCCGAGCCGGTCAAGGCCTTCAAGGACCTGAACGCGCGCGAGATCTGGGTGCTGGCTCCGCTGGTCGCCCTGATCATCGGCTTCGGCTTCTTCCCCAAGCCGCTGCTCGACGTGATCAACCCGTCAGTGCAACAGACGCTGACCAACGTGGAGGTACCCACCTCCACCATCGCTGAGAAGGGGGCGGGTCAGTGAACGACGTCATTCCGGCGCCGGCGATCGAGTACGGCACGCTGGCGCCGCTGCTGGTGGTCTTCGGCGCGGCCATCATCGGCGTGCTCGTCGAGGCGTTCGCGCCGCGCTACCTGCGCAAGTCGATCCACGTACCGCTCACGCTGCTGAGCCTGTTCGGCGCGTTCGCCCTGGTCATCGTCCAGGTCCTGCGCGGCCAGGTGCCCACGACGGCCTCCGCCATGGGCGCGGTCGCGGTGGACGGGCCCTCGCTGTTCCTGTGGGGCGTCATCCTCATCCTGTCGTTCGTCTGCGTGCTGCTGATCAACGACGAGGGCCACTTCGTCGCCTCGGCCGCGGCCGTGCCCGGCAGCGCCGACGAGGAGGAGGCCGAGACGCAGGGCGGCGGGCACACCGAGGTGTACCCGCTGGTGCTGTTCGCGGTGGGCGGCATGTTGTTGTTCCCGGCCGCGCACGACCTGCTGATGATGTTCGTGGCCCTTGAGGTCATGTCGCTGCCGCTGTACCTGCTGTGCGGCCTGGCCCGCCGGCGCCGCCTGCTGTCGCAGGAGGCGTCCATGAAGTACTTCCTGCTGGGCGCGTTCTCCTCGGCGTTCTTCCTGTACGGCACCGCGATGATCTACGGCTTCGCGGGCACCGTCTCGCTGCCGGGCATCAACCAGGCCCTGGCCGGAAGCACGCGGCTGGACCCGCTGCTGATGATCGGTCTCGCGCTGCTCGGCGTGGGCCTGCTCTTCAAGATCGGCGCGGCGCCGTTCCAGGCCTGGAAGCCGGACGTCTACCAGGGCGCTCCGACGCCGATCACCGCCCTCATGGCCTCCGGCACGCTCGTCGCGGCCGTGGGCGCGGTGCTGCGGGTGTTCTGGGTGGGTCTGGGGAACCTCGACTGGAACTGGCGGCCGATCATCTGGGGCGTCGCCGCCCTGACGATGATCGTCGGCTCGATCCTGGCGATCACGCAGACCGAGATCAAGCGCATGCTCGCCTACTCCTCCATCGCGCACGCGGGCTTCCTGCTCGTCGGCGTGATGGCCACGTTCGGCTCCGCCGAGCAGAACGCCGTCTCCCTCAAGGCGATCCTGTTCTACCTGGCGGTCTACGGCATCACGACGGTCGGCGCGTTCGCGATCGTCACGCTCGTCCGCGACCCGGGCGGCGAGGCGGGGCACCTGTCGCGCTGGGCCGGGCTCGGCAAGCGCGCGCCGATGCTGGCGGGCACGTTCGCCTTCTTCCTGCTGGCCTTCGCCGGCATCCCGCTCACCAGCGGCTTCATGGGCAAGTACGCCATCTTCGCCGCCGCTCTGAA
Organism: Nonomuraea sp. NPDC002799; assembly: GCF_053592075.1. NCBI lineage: Bacteria > Bacillati > Actinomycetota > Actinomycetes > Streptosporangiales > Streptosporangiaceae > Nonomuraea > Nonomuraea sp. NPDC002799. Next base: position 94,684 of record NZ_JBSFVA010000026.1, on the reverse strand, counting down.
CAGCGGCACGCAGCCCGGCGACTCGATGGGCGGCTGGATGGCCGGCCTGGTCGTCGTGGGTGTCGTGGCCTCGGCCGTCGCGGCGTTCTTCTACGTCCGCGTGATCGTGCTGATGTTCTTCAGCGAGCCCGCGGCCGACGGCCCGGCGATCGCGGTGCCCAGCACGGGGACCGTGGCCGTCATCGCCGTCTCGTTGCTGGTTACCGTAGGAGTGGGGCTCTACCCGGAGTCCGTGCTCGGCATTGCCAACGACGCTGCTCGCAGCCTGTTCATCAGATAAGGGGATCTCGTATGTCTGCGCCTCCCGTGGTTGACCTTCCCATTGAGGACGAGCGGTTGGCGCAGGACGTGGCCAACGGACTGGCCGCGGTCGAGAAACTTCTGCGTTCGTCGGTGGAGAGCGAGGACGCCTTCGTCACGGAGGCGTCCAAGCACCTCATCGAGGCCGGTGGCAAGCGGTTCCGTACGCTGATGGTGCTGCTGGCCGCGCAGTTCGGCGACCCGTCCGCGCCGGGTGTGGTGCCCGGCGCGGTGGTGATCGAGCTCACCCACCTGGGCTCGCTCTACCACGACGACGTCATGGACGAGGCCCCGGTACGCCGGGGCTCGCCGTCCGCCAACGCCCGGTGGGACAACACCGTGGCCATCCTCACCGGCGACTACCTGTTCGCCCAGGCTTCCGATCTGCTGGCCGACCTCGGTCCCGAGTTGATCCGCATCCAGGCGCAGACGTTCTCCCGCCTGGTCCAGGGGCAGATTCGCGAGACCGTCGGGCCGCGTGACGGAGAGGACGCCGTCTCCCACTACCTGAGCGTCCTCGCCGACAAGACCGGCTCCCTGATCGCGGCCTCCGGCCGGTTCGGGGCGCTGCTGTCGGGGGCCGCGGCGGACGTGGAGGAGCGGCTGAGCCGTGCGTGCGAGGCCATCGGGGTGGCCTGGCAGCTTGGGGACGACCTGCTGGACGTGGCCTCCACGGGGGCGCAGTCGGGCAAGACCCCGGGGACGGACCTGCGTGAGGGCGTCAAGACCCTGCCGGTGTTGTACGCGCTGGCGTCGGGGGAGACGACGCGGCTGACCTCGTTGCTGGCGGGCCCGGTGGCGGAGGAGGATGTGGAGGAGACGCTCATCCTGCTCCGCGTGGATCCGGCGATGGCCCAGGCGCGGGCTGAGCTGGGGGCGTGGGTGGAGCGCGCTCGTACCGACATTTCTGGCCTTCCTGACATCCCCGCTAAGGCCGCATTTTTGGCGCTATGTGACTACGTGGTCGAGCGTTCGGGCTGATCTCTTGATCCGGGCGGCGGCACGGGCCGTCCGGAACGTGTCGTACGTGAAGATCGCCAGGGCCACCCAGACGATCGAGAACCCGATCCACCGGCTCGCCGGCATGGTCTCCTTGACGATCAGCACGCCGCAGGCGAACTGCAGGATCGGCGCGATGTACTGCAGCAGCCCCATGGTGCTGAGCGGCACCCTGATGGCGGCGGCGCCGAAGCAGAGCAGCGGCACGGCCGTGATGAACCCGCCGCCCACCAGCAGCAGCGCGTGCCAGGCGCCATGGTCGCCGAACGTGCTCGCGCCCGTGCCCCGCAGGAAGAACAGGTAGCCGAGGGCGGGCAGCAGCAACACCAGGGTCTCGACGGCGAGACTGTCGGTGGCGGCCACGTTCGCCTGCTTCTTGACCAGCCCGTACACACCGAAGGACACGGCCAGGACGAGCGCGATCCACGGCGGGCGGCCGTAGTCGACGGCCAGCACGAGCACCGCCAGCGCCCCGAACCCGACCGCCACCCACTGCAACGGCCGCAGCCGTTCCCGGAGCAGCACCACGCCGAACAGCACGCTCACCAGCGGGTTGAAGAAGTAGCCCAGGGCGCTCTCGACGACGTGGCCGGTGTTGACCGCGTAGATGTAGGTGCCCCAGTTGACGGTGACGAAGACGGCGGCGATGGTCAGCAGGGCGAGCTTCTTCGGCTGCCTGGCCAGCTCCTTGATCCACGACCAGTGCCTGCGGACGACGAGCACGGCGGCGACCGCGACCAGCGACCAGACCATCCGGTGGGCGAGGATCTCCCAGGCTCCGGAGGGTTTGAGCAGCGGCCAGTAGAGGGGGAACAAGCCCCACATGGTGTAGGCGGCGATCCCGAACAGCACACCGCGCCGGAGGTCAGGCATAAACCCCATTTTCAGGCATTACCACCTTTAAATACAAATTTCGTCTGCTATATGGAAATGTGTAGGCCTGCTTAAGCGTTGGGGCCCGTAGGTAGGGTGGACGAAGACCTATGGAGGTGCACGATGGGCTGGCTGTTCGGCGGCGACAAGACATCGATGGTCCGATCCGAGGACGCTCTCCCGGGACGCGAGGCGGCCGTGCCCGTGCCGGCGCGCCACGCCGTCCTGGACGCTCCGCTGGCTCCGCCGTACTCGTCGCCCGCGCTGGAGACCGCCGACTTCGGACTCGGCTGCTTCTGGGGCGCGGAGCGCAAGTTCTGGCAGACGCCGGGGGTCTACACGACCGCGGTCGGGTATCAGGGCGGCTACACCCCCAACCCGACGTACGAGGAGGTCTGCAGCGGCCGTACGGGGCACACGGAGGCCGTCCGGGTCGTCTTCGACCCGGCGGAGGTGTCGTACGAGGAGCTGCTGAAGGTCTTCTGGGAGAACCACGATCCCACGCAGGGCATGCGGCAGGGCAACGACGTGGGGACGCAGTACCGGTCGGCGATCTACTATCACTCGCCCGAGCAGCAGAAGGCGGCTGAGACTTCGCGGGACGCGTACCAGAAGGTGTTGCGGGCGGCGGGCTACGACGAGATCACAACGGAGATCGCGCCCGCGGGACCGTTCTTCTACGCGGAGGAGTATCACCAGCAGTATTTGTTCAAAGAGCCCAACGGTTACTGCGGCATCGGCGGGACAGGCGTTGCCTGCCCCGTGGGGTTGACGTCCGGCGAGGCCTGAACCGCCGAGACACAGGTGTCCCAGCCTTGGGACACCTGTGTCTCGTAGACTGAGTGGCATGAGCGTGATGCGCGAGGAACTTCACCACCTGGTGGATCAGCTGCCCGAGGAGAAGGTCGCGCCGCTGCTCCGTCTCGTGCGGGACCAGCTCGACGAGCCGAAGACGATTCGTGATCTGCCCTTCATCGGCATGTTGGCGGCAGAGCCGGATTTCGCGGAACGGGCTGAGGAGATCCTCCGGTCGGAGGACAATCACTCCTTGTGATCGTTCTTGACACGGGCCCGTTGGTCGCGGCTCTCAACAACCGAGACAAGAACCACGATGCCTGTGCCCGCCTTCTACGGACCCATCCAGGTCCGCTGCTTGTCCCTTCCACTGTCGTCTCCGAGGTGTGTCAGCTGGTCGAGAGACGACAAGGCAGCAAGGCAGAAGCGGCGTTTCTCCAGTCCTTCGGCTCAGGACTGGCGCTGGTCGATCTGGTCTCCGAGGACCTGGCCTGTATGGGCCGCCTGGTCGAGACGTACGCGAGCCTCCCTTTGGGAGCGGTGGACGCCTCCGTGGTCGCCATCGCCGAGCGACTGGACATCACGGAGGTCGCCACGCTCGATCGCCGTCACTTCACCGTGGTCCGGCCCGCGCATGTGAGCTCGTTGACCCTGCTCCCCGAGGAATTGTGAATTGCTGCTTGGACTGTAGGGACTTGAAACGTCCCGGGACGTTCGCGTCCACTGGTTTGCGTGAACGAGCGACTACGTACAGCAATGCTCCGTCATGGTGTGGGCATGGAAGACCTGGCTGAGACGTGCGGTGTCGAGCCCAAGACGGTCGAGCGGTGGATCAACACCGGTCGGGTCCCACACCGCCGGCATCGGTGGACGGCTGCGAAATTGCTGACTGCCGACGAGACGTACTTGTGGCCTGACGTGCTGGAAAGCAGTCAGGAACGCCGAGGCAGGGCGAACCGGTCGGAGCTCGTTGAGGTCTTCCCCGACCGCGCCAGCGTGCCTCGTGAGTTGTGGCTGAGACTGCTCGGCGATGCTCAGGAGAATGTGGATGTGCTGGTCTTCTCGGGGACCTTCTATGCCCAGACGCAGCCCAAGATCGCGCGGTTGCTCAGGGAGACGGTGCAGCGTGGTGTCGCGATCAGGCTGTGCTTCGGTGATCCCAACGCTCAGTCCGTCGAGACGCGCGACCGCGAAGAGGGCCTCGGTGGGACGCTGGTCGCCAAGATTCGCTCGTCCCTGACCTACTACCGGGCGTTGCCCGATCTCGATGGCTGTGAGATGCGACTGCACTCCACCACGCTTTACGCTTCACTGTTCCGCTACGACGATGACGTCCTGGTCAACCCGCACGCGTACGGTGAACCAGCGTCGGCCAACCCGACCTTCCACTTCCGCCGCCTCGACGGCGGGACGATAGCGGACCACTACATGTCATCGTTCGAGCGCGTCTGGGCCGGGGCAGTGCCGTGGTCCGGTGCGGATATCTGAAAGGCAGCTCATGGGACGAGTCGAGTATTGGAACGACCCGGATGCGCCGAAGGCGAACAGCCTGGTTCCCGCCTGCGGGACGGTCACGGTGGATGACGTGGGGCGCATCCTGATGCAGTGCCGACGTGACACCGGTCAGTGGGCGCTGCCCATGGGAAAGATGGAGATCGGGGAGACGCCGTCCCAGTGCGCCGTGCGGGAGACCGAGGAGGAGACCGGCGTGCGCGTCGAGCCGGTGGGCATCCTGGGCATTTACTCGGACCCGGGTCACATCGTGGCTTACGCCGACGGTGAGATCCGGCAGGAGTACGAGGTGATGTTGCTCGCCCGCCCGATCGGTGGCCAACCGGGGGCCAATGATGAGGCCAGCGACGTCCGCTGGGTGGACCCTGGTGACCTTCATTCGCTGGACATCCATCCCACGCAATGGCGACAGCTCAACGACTACCTAGAGCGCGCCTACCCCCACGTGGATTGACCTGGGATAGCTGCACGGGCAGGGCCAAGGGGTCGGCGCTGTGCGCCGCCGTACAGAACGACCGCCCTCTCCGCGACGCGTACGGCCAAGCCACCCGCGTGCAGGCGCGGGCGCGCTAGCGGCGTCGAGGCGGAGCGAACCGCTCCGAACTGGGGTAGGTCTTTCCTGGCCGCGTCTTCGTCACATCGCAGAGCCCGAGGGTGGGGGGCATAATCCGCAAAAGGCTAATGGGGTAACAATTGCCTGAGGTCGGCTGTACCGCCTCGCGTTGACTGGCAAGGTGTGCGATTATCGCAACATGAGCGACCGTACGGAGTGGGCAGACGTCGGTGAGCGCGTACGTGAGTGTCGTATCGCGGCCGATATGTCGCAAGAGCAGCTTGCTGCGGTCCTGAATCTCGATCGGACGATGATCGCGAAGATCGAGCGAGGAATTCGCCGGATAGACGCGCTGGAACTCTCGAAACTCTCGGCAGCGCTGGATGTTCCGCTGGCCTATTTTCTCAGTCCGCCGCCTCTTGTCGTGTCGAGGCGTGCCGAATTGGTGGACGATGGGGACACCGAAGCAGCCCGGCAGTCCTACTCGTTGGAAGTGGCTCTGACCGCATGGCTGAACGACGTCAGACAACTCATTGAGATCGGGACACTCTCCGCGCCTGCCATCCAGCGGTACGAGGAGCCGATTCAGGACGTGCCCGGCGCCCGCCGTGCGGCCTGGTGGGTGAGAGCGCAAGTTGATTTGAACAACGAGCCGATCGACTCGCTCATGAGGGTGTGTGAGCGTTTGGGACAACTGATCGCGGTTGTGGATGTGCCAGGCGAGGGAGCATCGCTGATTGAAGACGACCTCGCCGTCGCCGTCGTCAGCAAGCGGGGCGAACCCGGCCGCCGCCGGGCAACCGCTGCTCATGAGCTGGGACATCTGATCATAGGTGACGAGTACTCCACTGACATGGGAGTCCATGTTTCCCGTGATGGAAGAGAAGTGATTGTCGATGCCTTCGCGGCGGAGCTTCTCCTTCCGATACGAGCGATTGCGGCAGCCGATGGTGCGGCGCTGCGAAGAGAGGATTTGGTCGTTCTCGCCGCCCGGTATCGGACTTCATGGACTTTGACGATCCGGCAAGCAGTCGCGGCGGGTGCCGTTGACAAGGTCACTGCCAGAGAGATGCGACAGCGCAATCCCACGAGGGCGGAGTTGATGGAAGCGGTCGGCTGGGCACCCCAGCCCGACCTCGAACACGTTCGGGTACCGCCAAGCTATGCGCATGCGGTGGTAGAGGCATATAAGAAGGCGCTCATGACGACGCCTCGCGCTGTCGAGCTCATGCGAGGGCAACTTGTGGCAGCCGATCTGCCCGTACGGGATGAAGCGGAGCTGGAGCCTTGAGCGACTCCGGGCCCGGCCGTGTCCTCGTCTTCGATGCGATGTGCCTCAATCATTTCGCTTGAGCGGAACGCTTGGATGTGCTGCGGGACCTCCTTGTGGATGACACATGCCTTACCACTCATGTGGTGAGGGAGGAGGTGAGGACCGGTGCTCGGATGTATTCGGCTCTTGGAGCGGTTCTGGAGGCGGAGTGGCTTGGCGTGGCGAGGCTGGACTCGATGGATGAGATCAAGTGCTTCGTCAAGTGGACCCGGCGCATCGGTTCTTCCGAGCGGAATCTGGGCGAGGCCAGTGTATTCTCCGCGGCCGAACTGACGCCCGGATTCGCCATCACGGATGATCGAGAAGCCGTGGCCGTGGGGCGGGCGCATGGCCTGGAAGTTCACGGCACCATCTGGCTGCTCTCCCGAGCGTGCGATCAGGGGAAGCTCAACGGAGTCGCCGCTGGAAATATCGTGGACTCCCTCGTCGCGACCGGCATGCGCCTGCCTTGTTCTGGTTCCAACTTCGATTCTTATATCCGCCGCCATTTCGGGTCGCTGTCTTGACCGGTAGCCGGATCCGGCTTCCGAGGAGTTGTGAACTGCTGCTTGGAGCGAACCGCTACCACCAGCAGTACGTGTACAAAGTGCCCAACGGGTACTGCGGCATCGGCGAGATGGCGTGACCTGCCCGTCCCGCCTGACGTCCGGCGAGGCGTAGACCTGTGGAGACACGCTGCGGCTGAGCTAGCAGACGCCGGGCAACTCGCACACCTTGGCGGCCATCTTCCTGGCGTCCTTGGTCAGTTGGCCGGGGTTGTAGTTTCCCTCGTCGGTCATGTAGATCATCAGTGCGCTGCCCCTGCGCGCGGCGACACCGGTGACCGTCTGGTTCACGTTGCCGACCTGCCGGGTCTCATAACCCATGCCGATGGCCTCGTTTCCCGCCTCGACCTTGCTCGTCCGCCACTCGATCGTGACTTTGGGTGACGCCGGGTCGCCCTTGCGAGCGCACTGCTTGACCTCGGCGCGCAGACGGGTGAGTGCGACATGGGCGGCACGGGGGCTCTTGTAGATGACGAGCTGTTCGGATTCGTGGCTAGGTGCGCTGGTCCAGAACGTGATCGTCCGGGCTGCCACTCGGTCGCGGTCGACGGCGTGCTTGCGCCAGCACGGGTTCAGCTCCAACGGCTTGGTGCGCTTGTCGCTGATTCGGTAGCTCAGTTCGGATGCATCGTCGGGACTCAGCGGCCTGCGCGCGTCGCGTTCGGTGAGCAGGAAGTTCTTCGGAATCTCGGTCACGATCACCGGGGACAGGGCCAGTAGCAAGGAAAGCGTCACACTGATCATGAAGAGTTGGATGCCGGCGGAGACGACTTGGTTCTCAGACGCGCTCGCCAGTGCAACATATAGCTCAAGCCGGAACAGCACGTCGTCCACTTGACTTGATGACATGATAATGGTGTCATCAAGTCATGTTGTATCGCACGCCAGAGCTGGACGATGCCGACCTTCGGACGCTCGAGGGCATCGAGCAGATGCGCTACGACCTCCGCTTGCACGTTCGCCCGCAGACGCGGTGGACGAAGCAGTTGCGTAGGAGCCTTACCGCAAGGGCGATCGTCGGTTCTAACACGATCGAGGGTTACGCGGCTTCTGTCGACGACGTTGAGGCGCTCATGGCCGGTGAAGAGCCCCTGGAGTCCAGCGAAAGCACGCGCAGGGAACTAGAGGGTTACCAGCGGGCAATGACGTACATCCAAGGTTTGTCTGACGCCGGCGATCGGTTCGGCTATGACCTCGGCCTGCTCAACGGACTGCACTTCATGATTCAAGAGCACCACTCGGACAAGCGCCCGGGCCGGCTCCGGCAAGGCCCGGTTCATGTCACGAGCCCCGACGACCCTGCTGTCCCCGCGTACACCGGACCGGGCTCTGAGTCAGTGCCGGACCTCATGGACGAACTGGTCGCATGGCTGAACGATGGAGATCTCAACTCTCCCGTACACGTCCGTGCGTCGATGGCGCATCTGAACCTGGTGAAGATCCACCCATGGGCCGACGGCAACGGCCGCATGTCCCGAGCGCTGTCCACGCTGGTGTTCGCCCGTGAGGCATTGATGCCGGCCGAGTTCTCCTCCATCGAGGAATGGCTTGGTAGAGGGCAGAACACATACGCGTATTACCAGGTTCTGGAAGAGGTGGGTGGTCCTGAGTGGAGCCCTGAACGCGACACTCATCCGTGGATCAGATTCTGCTTGCGTGCTCACCACGTTCATGCGCAACAGGCGAAGCGTCGTGTCGACCTGTTGAGTCGCGCCTGGGTCGAGTTGTCGGCCGCCATGGCTGATGCGCGGCTCGATGAGCGAACCGTCTTCGCGCTTCTGCCGGCTTTCTGGGACTCGCGTGTCCGGCGTGCTGTTTACCAACAGGACGCCGAACTGAGCTCACAGCAGGCCGTCAGAGACATTCGGGAGTTGTGCCGGTTGGGATGGCTGGCACCTCAGGGGCAGGCCAGGGGCCGCTACTACGTGGCAGGGCCCGCCATGCGGCCAGTCTTCGACTCGGTTCAGCAGTCCACGAAGCCGTACGTGGACCCCTATCGTGATCACGATAGGTCGGCTACGAAGTAAGCTGCTCGCCCTCGCAGCCGAGATTTGATCAACAAGTATGGGGGCGGTCCGTGATGGCGGAACTGACGGCGTACGAGGCCGGATGGCGCAAGGTCTGCGAGAGTCTGGACGACCATCCGGGGATTGAGGTTCTCCGGCGTCACGAGGGTGAGCTCGACGCCGGGCTCGACGCTGCCGCCTCCGCGTGGGAGGCCCTCGTGGGCCCCCAGAAGCTGACCGCGCCCGCCGGACTGGACCAGTGTCATCTGCGTTTTCATGGGCTCGGCCGCCAGTGGCGGACCGTGGCCGGGGCGACGCAGGTTGCCGGGGAGTTTCATGTCACTCATATCGGGCGGGCAGAGCTTCCGGGGATCGATGAGATCGAACCTTGGGGTGACGAGGACGGGGAATTCCCGGCCGCGCAGTTGCGCGTCATCGACGACCATCCGTACACCGGAACGGGCCAGTTCGCCGCGCTACGGCTGCTTCCGGGCGGAGGTGAGCCCGAGATCTGGTGGGCCGGCCGGAACTACGGCGACTGGAAGCTGGACATCGGCTATCGCGAGTACTTGGACACCTTGCAGATGACCAAGGGCGCCTTCGACTGGCAGGCCCTCTTCACTCAGGCGCCGTTGGGAGAAGGGGAGTTCGGGTCCGTGCGGAGGCGGGTGGAAGGCATGCTCGACGTGTTGCCGGCCCTGTTCCCCTGGCACGACTACGGGCCACTCCGGGAACGCCTCGCCGCGCGTCTGTGAGTTCGTCGTCTTTGATGCGGCAGGCAGCCGCGCGGTGCCGTTGACAAGGCCACTGCCAGAGACGCGACTGCACGAGGGAAGCGGTCGGCTGGACGCCGCAGCCTGGTGTCTTCAGGTCGCCTGGCTTGTGGCCAGTTGTGTTCTCAGCAGGTCGTGGCGGAAGTAATAGAGGTCGCCGACCTTGCGGAACACACCCCGCCGGTATCCGTCCTCCAGCAACGCCTCCATGCGCCAAGGCAGCCGTCCGGTCGTGAAGAGGAAGGCGCGGGCGAGGAAGAGGCGCGAGCGGGCGGCTGACAGGATCGACACGAGGACGATCGTCACGAGCGCCGTCAGGACGAGCGTGCGCGGCGAGACATTCGGCTGCGTGGTGAGGGCGAACACGATCGCGAAGTCGAGTATCGCCAGATGAAGGGCGGCCAGGCCGCGGGAGAGGACCACGAGGAACCACAGCGAGATCACCAGCGCGATGCTGATCGCCTGGTCGGTGGCCAGGCCGCCCTCCGCGGTGAGATACAGGAGGACGGCGGCGAACAGCGCCGGCGTCGCGGCCCACGAGCCCAGCAGGCGCATACGGGTCGGCTCGGCGCGAGCGGGATCCAGGTCGGTGAGTAATGCGTATGCCCAGACGATCACCGTCACGGCCGCGCCCACGGCCAGGCTCGCAGGGAGTGCCACCGCCATACTGAACGCCGCCATCGTGCCCAGCCCGGCGAGGAAGCCGATGATCAGGCGGTGGAGCAGCGGCGGAAGCACACTGCTCAGATCGGTGCGGGAGATGCCTCGTCTCGTGAAGTTCCTGGCCAGGAAAGACAGCCATCGCTGGACTTCGTCCGCGTGCCAGCGGGGGCCGGGATGTTCGGACGTGCCGGAATAGAGAGAGGGCACGAGTTGGGCGAGGAGATGGGCCTTCAGGTCGCGCCTGCTGGTGAAGGTGAGCAGGTGGTCCGGGTTCGCGGCTTGTTCGGCGTAGGCGACGCGGGCCAAGGAGACGTCCAGGGGAGTGGACAGGCCGCGGGCGAGCTCTCCGCCCGGATCGGCGGCCAGCTCCGCGAAGACGTCGCGCCATTCCGGGAGCCGCGCGGGCTTCGTGGTGATGGTCAGGTAGTCGCGGACGGCGGCGGCATCGAGAGGCTTCAGCTCTATCGCGGCCGCTGCCGTCAGGACGTCCGCTTGCCGGGACTCGATGGTGGCCAGATATTCGCTGGTACGGCTGGTGAGGATGACGGGGAACCTGGCGCTGAAGGCGGCGTTGATTCTGGCCAGCGCCTCTTCACGGTCGGGTTCTGGCATCTCGTCGAGACCGTCCAGGACGAGGAGGAGGTGTTCCAGGGCCAGGGGCTCGTCGAAGTCGTAGTCTTCGCGCAGGCGGCTGTAGACCCAGCCCTTGAGCGTCTGTTTCGACGGTGTCCACGTCGACAGTTTCAGTATCACGGGCACGGGTTCGTCCGCCTGTTCCCGGGCGGCCAGGCAGGCCAGAACGAAACGCATGACCAGCGAGGTCTTGCCGGCGCCCGGTTCTCCGAGTGCGACCAGGCGTGTGGTGGGGAGTTTGCTGCGGACGGTCGTGTAGAGATCGTCCAGACTGCCGTCGAGATCGATGGGATCGTCGTCGCCGCCGATCACCCGCCAGTGGTCGCTGATCGGCGGTCCGGCCGTACGCCAGGAGACCGGGAGTGGTTCCGGGTCGAGCAGGCGTTGCCGTAACTCCTCCGCCTCCCACACCTGCCGGACCTTGGCGCCCAGTCGCGCGGCGCGCGCCGCCACGAGCTCGGCTGCCGGCTCAGCGGTGTCCAGCTCGCCGAGGTCACCCTCGGTCTTGGCCCGTTGCCGCAACCAGCCGATCAACGCCAGGGCGGCGACCAGGGTGCTGACGGCGAAGCTGAGAATGCTCGACCATTGGTCGGCGTTCTCCCGCCCCTCGGAGATGAGGAACACGGCCATGGCGACGCCGAAGATCGGTACGAGGACGAGCGTGGCGACGAACGCCCACCAATACCATCCTCGGATGTCCGAGCGTGATTGCGCCACGTCGGCGTGCCTCCGGTCGCCGGGCCAACAACGAGATGCGTTCTCGGGCAACGGAGCCGACACGGCCGGATCGTTGCTGAGAAGCCATGAAGAGAGCGTGTAAACGGACAATACTAGTTCTCCCGGATAGGACCCCCACAAAGACGCTGTCGGACATTCACCTCATATGGTGATAAAAGGTGCGCTAGCCTGTGTCGGTGATTTCCTACCGCGCCATCGTCCCCGCCGACCTCGACCGCGTGACCGCGTGGACGGTGACCGAGCCGGTCGGCTGGATCGCCGCCGATCGCTACCTCGCGGAACTGGCCGAGAACATGTACCGGCCGGAATGGACGTGGATCGCCGAGGCGGGCGATCGGGTCGTGGGACGGGCGCTGTGGTGGGGGCCGAAGGACAGCGCGCATCCGGTCGCGCTCGACTGCCTGGACGTGGATCCCGCCGTGGGTGACCGGTCCGAGGTCGCCGCCGAACTGATCAAGGCCGCGCTGGCCGGGTTCCCGCAGCCGGTGCAGTACGCGATCAAGGCGGCCGGCGGCCGGCGGGACGATCCGGCGATCTCGGCGGCCGTGGGATGGCGGCGGGCGGCGGCGCACGCGGCGGGTCTCACCCGGGAGGTGGAGCGGCTGCAGTTCGAGTGGACGCCCGCCGACGGGGTGCCCCAGGCGACCGGCGCGTTGCGGTTCGCGGAGGCCTCGGATGCGGAGTTCCTGGCCGTGTTCGCCAGAATCGCCGAGGGCAGCCTGGACGCCCAGACGCGGGCGAATCTGGCGGCCAAGGGCGTGGACGCGACCGCGCGCGAGGAGATGGACTTCTACCTCAATGCCCCTGGCAAGCGGGAGTGGTGGCGGCTCGCCTTCACGCATGAGGGCGAGGTGGCGGGGATGGCGATTCCGTCGGCGACGCCGTACAACGTGAATGTCGGTTATCTCGGGGTGGTTCCGGAGTTCCGGGGGCGTGGCCAGGTGGACGAGGTGCTCGGCGAGATCACCCGCATCCACGCGGCCAACGGGGAGCCGCGCGTCACAGCGACCACCGACATGGGTAACACGCCGATGGTGGCCGCGTTCGGGCGGGCCGGATACCGCAACACGGAGATTCGGATCAACCTCTCCAACGATCTCCAGCCCTGAGAACGGGTGCCGTCACGCCCTGGCCACCGGCGGCTGCTGTCGCGTCGGAGCTGATCACACGGTTGCGCGTGTGCGAGTGATCTTCGTAGGGTGAGGCATTTCCCTGAAGATCGGAGTTGCGATGCGCGAGGCGGAGCCGAGAGTCACCGACCCGTGGGCCCTGACGCAGACGACGCCGACAGGCCCGAGTCACTGGCCTGGATCCGGTATCGAGTATCGGGGTGACAAGTTCGAGTATCGGGGTGACGGGTTCGAGATCGACCGCAAGGGCGCGCAGGTCGTCGCCGGCCGGCTCGTCGACCTGGCTGTTGACACCGGCAAGTACAGCCACCCACGGAGCCAGGAATACGTCTCGGCGATCTCCCAGTGGGCGCTGCCGCGTGAGCTCAGCCGCCTCATGGGCAAGGCCGATGAGGTGGTCAAAACCTTCTGGGGAGATCTGTACGCCGAGGTCGGCATGGCCGGGCTCCTGATCGACCGAGCGGCCGCCAACTACAAGCTCGGCGACGATCCCCGGCTCGGCGACCTCCCCCTCGCCCAGCTTGATCAGCGCATCCTCGACCTGATGCCGGACGGTGCCGACAGGAGCGGCTTCGAAGGGCCGAGCAGGCTCTACCCCAACAACAGCGAGACGATACAACTCCCCGCGTCGGTCGACTACGGGGTCGGCCAGATGACAGCAATGCAGGCGATACACGAAGTTTCCTACTTTCCCGACAGCGGTCGTGGTGAGCGGGACATCTACGAGCCGATGTTCGAGTCCCTGGTCGAGCTGGCGAGAACGCTCCTGCTCCGGGCGCAGGACCTGCGCGACGCTCCATGGCGAGGTGCGGCCGCCGACGTCGCGCAGAACGCTCTGCGGCAGATCTACGCGAACGCGAACGCCCTGGCCGCCACCGTCGGCAGCCTGTTCCGCGCGGCAGTCAGGTTCGTGGAGGTCATCGACTGGTGTCGCTGGAACTTCCAGCAGTTGGTGCAGGGTGGCGCGATGATGCTCGCGGCTACCGGGGACACACTGGACGGCCGCGCCCGGAGCCTGCTCGAAGAGGCGAACGAGAAGTTCTACGGCGTCTACGACTTGATGCCCAAGCGAATCGTCCAGAACCTCCCGGGCCTGATGGTGACCGAAGTGGATCTCATCAAGCTGTACGCGGCGGCCAAGACCATAGTGACCAGGCCCAAGAACACGCCGTGGCTCAAGGCATATGACGCGGCCTGGCAGCGGGAATACCTGCCGGTCCTGAAAGCCTATGGGCAGGCGGAGGAGACGTACGGCTGAGGTCATGCACCGCCGTTCACACCCGGGCGGTGATGCCGTCCAGTCGCATGATGACGTCGGCCGGCCAGGTGGGCGCCGACGCGCTTACGGTCGTCAAGTCGCCGGCGGCTGCTGTCACGCCGGAGCTGATCGCGCGGTTGCGCAGGTACGAGTGATCTTCGTAGGGTGAGGCATTTCCGCAATGATCGGAGTCTCGATGCGCGATCCTGGGCCGACACCTGGCGACCAGTGGTCCCGATGGGAGAGGACGCCGACACTCCCGAATTCCTGGCCTGGGCTCGATAACGTGCATCGGGGTGACGGGTTCGAGATCGACCGCAAGGGCGTGCAGGTCGTAGCCGGCCAGCTCCTCCATACGGCTGCCGACGCCGTCGACTACGACGACATCTATGTCGCCGACGGCTTTCTCCCGAACACTCAGTGGCCGCTGCCTGTCGAGCTCCACCGCCTCATGGACGAAGCCGATGAGCTGGTGCACACCTTCTGGAGGGATCTGCACTCCGAGGTCGGCATGGCCGGGCTCCTCATCGACCGAGCGGCCACCAACTACAAACTTGGCGACGATCCCCGGCTCGGCGACCTCTCCTCGGGCCAGCGTGACAAGCGGCTCGTCGACATGCTGCCGGGCAATGATCTCCGTGGCAGCTTCCTGGTTCCGAGCATGCTCTATCCCAGCGGCGGCAGGACGTTGAAGCTCTCCGAGTCGGCCGAGAGTGTCGGCCCGATGACTGCGGCGCAGGCGCTGGACGACATCAGCGACTTTCCCCACAACATCAGTGAATATCAGGGGATCTACGAGCCGATGGCCGACTCCCTGGTCGAGCTGGCCCACACGCTGCGCTATCGGGCGCAGGACCTGTGTGACGCTCCATGGCAAGGCGTGGCCGCCGAAAACGCGCAGAGCGCACTGCGGCGCATCTACGCGAACGCGACCGCCCTGGCCGCCATCGTCGGCAGCCTGTTCCACGCGAGAGCCAGGTTCTTGGAAATCACCGACTGGTGTCGCCGGAACTTCGAGCAGATGGCGGACCCGGAGCGGGGCGGCTGGGATGAGTTCTGGGACGGCGGGGGCACCGCGGACAGCCGGGCTCGAAGCTTTCTCGAGGAGGCGAACAAGAAGTTCAAGGAGGTCGGCGACATGCTGCCCAAGCAGATCAAGGAGGACCTCCCGGGCCTGATGGTGACCGACGCGAAGCTCGTTGAGCTTCGCCTGTCGGCCGTACACGTGGCGACCTGGCCCCAGAACTCGAAATGGGACGAAGAATATGTCGCGACCTGGCAGGAGAACAACCTGCCGGTCCTGCAAGGCTATGAGCGGGCGGAGGAGACGTACGGCTGAGGTCGTGCACCGCCGTCCATCCTCCGGGCGGTGCTGCCGTCCAGCCGCGTTGGCCTCACCGCGCCGCCCTACGGTCATGTCCCGGCCGCCAGGCCACTGACGGCTGCCGGCGCGTCGGAGCTGGTAGCGCGGTTGCGCATGCGCGAGTGATCTTCGTAGGGTGAGGCATTTCCGCAATGATCGGAGTCTTGATGCGCGAGCCGGAACCGAAGCCCGCCGACCAGTGGTCCCGATGGGGGACGACGCCGACGATCCCGGGTTCCTGGCCTGGACTGGGTTTCGAGCATCAGGGTGACGGGTTCGAGATCGACCGCGCGGGCGTTCACGTCGTAGCCCGCCAGCTCCTCAATCTGGCTTTTGACGCCGTCAAGTACGACGACGTCTGGGTCGATAGTTACGTCCTCCCGGCCGCCACGTGGGAGCTGCCCAGTGATCTCTGCCGCCTCATGGGCGACGCCGATCAGCTGATTCACGACTTCTGGAGAGACCTGCACTCCGAGGTCGGCATGGCCGGGCTTCTGATCGACCGAGCGGCCACCAACTACCGGCTTGGCGACGATCCCCGGCTCGGCGACCTCTCGGACGCCGAGCGTGATCAGCGGATCGTCGACATGTTGCCGGGAAGTGGGCTCAACGGCGACTTCATGGGTCCGAGCCCGCTCTACCCCGGCGGCTACAGAATGTTAGAGCCCTACGTGTCGAGTGACTACGGTATCGGCCAGATTACTGCGGAGGAGGCGAAGAAGGACATCGACTCCATTCCCGACAACGGTAGTGGCGATGGGACGACGTACCAGACGATGGCCGACTCCCTGGTCGAGCTGGCGAACACGCTGCGGCTGCGGGCGCAGGACCTGCGCGACGCTCCCTGGAGAGGCGCGGCCGCCGACGTCGCGCAGAGTGCTCTGCGGCAGATCTACGCGAACGTGACCGCCCTGGCCGCCATCGTCGGCAGCATGAGCGCCGCGAGAGTCAGGTTCCTGGAGGTCGTCGCCTGGTGTCGCCAGAACTTCGAGCAGATGGCGGACCCGCATCGGAGCGACCGGCATGAGTTCTGGGATTTCGGGGGAACCCCGAACAGCCGAGCTCGGGACTTCCTCAAGGACGCGAACGAGAAGTTTTTCGAGGCCTTCGACATGATGCCCAAGGAGATCAAGGAGGACCTCCCGGGCCTGATGGTGACCGACGCTGAACTCGAGCGGCTCCGCCGGACGATCGCCGACCCGGCTGACGTCAAGCCCTGGCTGTGGACTCAGCTGCCGGACCTGTACGACTTTGAGCAGGCGGAGAAGAAGTACGGCTGAGGTCACGCACCGCCTGGCAGACGGCTCGGATCCGCGAGGTTCGTGCCGCGCGGGCGGACGGGGATCTCCAGGGTGATGGCGTGGGTGCCGGTGGCATCTGTGTGGTGGTCTTCCACGGTAGGGCCGGTGATGTCCAGGTGGTGGCGTTCCAGCCAGCCGAACAGCTCTTGCCCGGCGTGGACCACGCCGGCGGCGGGTGGGACGAGGGTGCGGACGACGGTTCGGGCTGGCAGGGTCGTGCCGGTCGAGCCCGTCGTGCCGGTCGTGCTCACGGCCACGGTGAACGGGCCGGTCGGGGAGCTGTTCAGCCAGGTCAGCAGGGTCGCGGGCGGTGCCGGGCAGAGGGTGGCCAGCTGGGTTGGACGGTCGAGGTGGAAGTGGCGTACGCGCAGGCGGCGTGGGGCGAGCGTGGTCTGCCGCGGCAGGATGGACGTCGGCGTGCCGAGGTGGTCTTCGGCATGCGTGGCGGTCGCGGCCAGGGTGGCGAGGTCGCGCCGGATGATCGCGAGAAGGTCGGCCACGGCCTGGCGGAGCTGGGGTTCGGGGGCGTCCAGCAGGTCGGCGATCTGACGTAGCGGCAGGCCGAGGCGGCGCATGCCGCGGATGCGTTCGAGGCGGGACAGCTCGGCGACGCCGTACCAGCGGTAGCGGGAGGTGCGGTCCACCGCGGCGGGCGTGAGCAGCCCGATCTGGTCGTAGTGGCGCAGGGTGCGTTCGGAGACGCCCGCCATGCGCGCCAGCTGCCCGATCCGCCACATGCCGGTCCTCCCGTTGACTTTGCCGCTGCGGCAGGGTTCTACCGTCACCGCCATGACCGACTCGAACGCGCGGAGCCGGCTTGCCGGTGTGCTCCTGCTGACCTCGCTGACAGCCATGATCGCCGGTGCGGCCGTCGCGGTGCCATCGGGGCTTACCCTGAATCCTTCCGACCCCGCCGCCGTGCTCGTGGCGGTGCGCGGGCACGTCGTCCTGCACCTGACCGAGCTCGCCTTCGACGTGCTGGGCTGGCTGGCGCTGACCGCCGCCGGGCTGGTGCTGATCACTACCGGCGGCCGTGAGGTGCTCAGGCCGCATCTGGTGGTGCTGTCCGGCGGGTTGCTGACGGGCGCCGGGCTCGCGGGCCTGCTCCACGACGCCGGAAACCTGGCGGTGACCCAACTGGCCGCCGGCAGCGCGACCACAGGCCCCGCGAGCACCGGCCTCGCGTGGGCGGTTCTGCTTGTCGCCAAGTGGACGGTGAACCTGGCCGGGCTCCTGTGGGTGGCCGCGACCGTCGCCGCCGTGGCCGGTATGCCGATGTCGGCCGGGCTGCGCCGTACCGGGGTGGTCGTCGCGTTCTCCGGGCTGGTCTCGATCGTGCTGCCGTGGACGACCGGGGTGCAGGGCGCGTCGGAGCAGCTGGAACAGCTCGGGTACGCCCTCCACTTTCCGATCATGATCTGGTACGGGGTGCTGGGGTGGCGGCAACTGATCTGGTTTCGGCAGGGTAGCGCGGTGAGCGACCGCAAACCCGCGTAGAAGTCGCGGGGTGCGTGCGCTGGTGCCGGTGGAGCGACCTATCGAACGGCCGGGCGGCCGACATGGCGGTGAAAGCCGATGCTCTGGAGCAGGAGCAGGGCCGTCGAGTTGGCGATCAGCGCACCCCAGAGGCCGGCCAACCCCCATGCCTGCGCCACCGGCACGGCGGCCAGCGCGAGAGCGCCGTATCCCAGGGCGACGGAGCCCAGGCTCCACGTCGACCGTTTGAGCCCGGCCAGCCCGAAGCCCATGATGGCCTGCGCGCCGTCGGCCGCGCCCAGGGCGATCACCAGCGGCACCGCCGCCGGCACGGCCTCGCGGACGCCCGCGTCCTGGGTGAACAGGGCGGCGGCCCAGTGGCGGACGACGAACAGCAGCGCGCCGCCGATCACGACGGCGGCCAGGCCGAGCGTGAGTGCCGTCCGGATGACCCGCCGGGCCTCCCGCGGGGTCGTGGCGCGGGCCACCTCGGGCACCGAGGACTGCGCCACGGCCAGCGAGGCGAACATCAGCGGCCCCAGGAGCGCGTAGAGGATCGTGTGGGCGGCCGCACCTCGCGCGCCGGTCCGCACGGCCGCGTACGTGACCACCCCGAGCACGGCGAACTTGATCAGGATCGTCCCGGACAGCGGGAGCCCGACCCGCGCCAGCTTCATGATCTCGGCCACGCGGGGACGGCCGCGTCCTATGGGAGTGCCGGCCAGCCGGCGTACGCGGAGGTTGGAGATGGTGAGCGAGACCACGCTGCCGGTCACCAGGGCGATGCCCGTGCCCGCCAGTCCGAGTGCCGGGACGAGCGCCACGACGAGGACGATCGTGCTGGACACACTGGCCCAGAGCACCTGGCGGCTGTGCCCGAGCGCGATCAGCACGGCGTTCGCGCCGCCGCCTGAGGCGTAGACGAGCACGTACACCACCAGCAGGAGCGGGAAGAGGCCCAGCTCGTCGAGGACCTCCTGCGGTGCGCCGCCCAGCGCGGCGATCCAGGGGACGCACGCGACCGCGCTCGCCGCGACCGCGCCGATGCCGAGGCTCAGCCAGCGGGCGTCCCGCAGGATCGGAACGGCCTGCGCCGGGCTCTCACGATGAGGGGCGATGAACGGCGCCATTCCCCGGAGCGCGCCGGTCACCGCCGCGAACGCCGGGTTCGTCACGGCCATCGAGACGGCGTAGGCGGCCAGCGTGGCGGTGGCTTGACGGCCGAGTAACGCGGTGCCGACCAGGCCGGCCACCTGGGTGACGATCGAGGACAGGAAGATCGGGATCGCGGCCGCGGAGAGGGTGCGATGCTGAGTGAGCGTCATGAAAACAAAATCCCGGCCGCCTCTACGGAGGGCCGGGTAACACATCATATTCTACCACGATTAGATCATGCGTGTTTACGTCGTTGTCATCCGACCATTCCATTATCAGGGTACGGCGGTTTCGTCGGCGCAGCCGCCCAGGCGGTGGACAGGGAGATTCGGGCGACAGATATTGGACTCTAGTGGAGGTCTTACATGGACGTACGGCTCGACCATCTCGTCTGCTGGGTATCCGACCAGCTCGCATCCCTGGAATTCTACGAAGAGGTCATCGGCCTGCCGGGAGTACGGGCGGAGGAGTTTCGTGACGGGAAGGCGGCGTTTCCGAGCGTGCGGATCGGTCCTGACACCATTGTCGACCTGATGACGTATGAGGCGATGAGAGGAGTGGACGAGGGCACCGGGGTCAAAGGCAGCGCCGGCCATCCGCTCAACCATTTCTGCCTGGCCGTGGGCCGGACGGATTTCGACGCGCTGAAGCTCCGGCTGAAAGAGCACGGCGTCGAGATCACGGGCACCGGCACCAATTCCTTCGGCGCGCGGGGCATCGCTCCCGAGACGATTTACTTTCCCGACCTCGATGACAACGTCATGGAGGTCCGCTATTACGACTGATCCCGCCCGCGCGCGGCACCCGGCCGAGCGCCTGCTCCGCCTCCGTCTCCTGGGAGCGCTTCGGAAGTGTCGGCCGGATCTGGTACACAGGCGGCATGGGTGTGAGCGTCGAAGAGTTCCTGGAGTTGCTGGACGAGCTGCCCGGGGTCCGGATGAGCCAAGGCGGCGAGTGGATCGGGGTCAAGGTGGGCGACAAGGGGTTCGCCTACCTGTGGGAGGCCACCGAGACCGTCGGGCTCAAGGCCACGATCGAGGAGCAGCTCGCGCTGGTGGCCGAGCGGCCCGAGGTGTTCGAGGTGCAGTTCACGGCCGGGCGGTTCGGGTGGGTGGTGGTGCACCTCGACAAGATCGACGCCGATGAGCTGTTCGAGCTGGTCGCCGAGGCGTGGTGCCTGACGGCGCCCAAGCAGATGGTGGCCGACTTCGAGGCGACCCACCCGATCGGGCAACAGGTGCGCCCCGGGTAATCTCGGGCAGCGTGGTGGTGCGGGAGATTCGCTTGAGGGAGTGGCGCGAGGACGACGCGCCCATGGTGCTGCACGCGTTCCGGTCGCCGGACCTGCGGACGCAGGCGTCGTGGCCCATCGTGTCCCTGAAGGACGCCGAGGGGTGGATCGCCTCGTGGGCGGGTGTCGGCCATGCCTTCGCCGTGACCGTCGACGAGGTCGTCGTGGGCAACGTCGCGGTGGCCCGGATCGACGGGCACGGCAACGGGTGGGTGTCCTACTGGGTGGTGCCCGAGGCCCGGGGCCGGGGCGTCGCCGTGGCGGCGACGGAGAGCCTGACCCGGTGGGCGTTCGAGGAGCGCGGGCTGCACCGGCTGGAGCTGGGGCATCGTACGAACAATGCGGCTTCGTGCAAGGTGGCGACCAAGGCCGGGTTCCTGGCCGAGGGGATCGAGCGCGGGAAGCTGTCCTACGGCGGCGTCCGCTACGACGTGGAGCGGCACGCGCGCCTGGCCACCGACTGAGCCGGCAGGCGCTGTGCTCGGTCACGGCCGGCTGGGACGGCGGGCGGTGTGGCCGGTTGGCCACCGACTGAGACGTTCGCTGGTCTGTGGGCCGGTGACTGATCTACCCTTTCGGGGTGGACAGCGAGAGCCTGGCCGCGGCCGGGTTGCTGGCAGCCCTGAGCCGGGCGTCGGAGATCCTCGCGGAGTTACGTCACCCCTTCGTACGAAGCGAGCGCTTCTCCTATTTCCTCCCGCCCGCCGGCGCGCGCACGGGCTCCATCTTCATGCTCCCCGACGGCAGAGAAGTGCGCTTCGAGGTGTCGATCACGGCGTCCGCCGGCGCCTTCCACGTGACGGGAGCGATCACCGCCGAGGACGACACGCTCCTTGAGCTGCCCCGCAAGACCGTCTCGAGCATCGAGGACGGCCTCGCCGTGCTGGACGACTACGCCGGAGAGGTGGCCGCTCCGGCCGCGCGGATGATCGACCAGCTCCTGGATGAGATTGCCTAGTTGTCAGACACGGTCTAGTTGTCAGACAATGTCCATTATGAGAAATGGTCCGCTCGCCGTCGTCGGCGCGTCCGCGCTCTGGGGCACGGCCGGCACGGCGGGGCTGCTCGTCTCCGCCGACTCCGTGGCCCTGGCCGCCGCCCGGCTGGTCCTCGGCGGCGCCGCGCTCGCACTCTTCGCCGGTGCGGGCGTCAGGTCGGCGGTCAGGCCGTCGCTGCTGCTGGCCGCCGTCGCCGTGGCCGCCTACCAGCTCTGCTTCTTCGCCGCGATCAGCCGTACCGGCGTGGCCATCGGCACCGTGGTCGCGATCGGCAGCGGGCCCGTCTTCACCGGGCTGCTGTCCTGGTCGCTGCACCGCCGCCGGCCGAGCGGGCGGTGGGCGGCAGGCACCACGGCGGCCATCTGCGGCTGCGCGGCGCTGATCGTCGGAGGTGGGGCGCAGGCGGGCGGGCAGATGGTGTCGGGGATCCTGTTCGCCCTGGCCGGCGGGGTGCTGTACGCCTTCTACGCCGTCACCGCGGCCGAGGCGATCGGCAAGGGGGCCAGGTCGGAGGCGGTGATGGGGGTGCTGTTCGGCGGAGCGGCGCTGATCATGCTGCCCGTCCTGCTGGCGGGCGGGGTCGGCTGGCTGGCCGAGCCGCGCGGGTTGCTCGCCGTCCTCTACCTCGGGCTCGGCACCACCGCCCTGTCCTACTTCCTGTACGGCCGGGGCCTGCGCACCACCCCCGTCGCCACGGCCGCCACGCTCGCCCTGACCGAACCGGGTGTCGCGGCGCTGCTCGGCCTGGTGGTGCTGGGAGAGCGGTTGTCCCCGATCTCGATCGCGGGGCTGGTGATGCTGGCGTTGAGCCTCGTCGCGGTGGCCGTACCGGAACGGACACCGGAAATCGCACTAGAGTCACAGCCGTGACGTTGCCGCTCAGACCCGTCTCCACCGTCGGCGCGCTCGCCGACGCCCTGCGCGGCCGGGTGCTCTCCGGCGAGATCGAGCCGGGCACCTCGCTGCCCGAGCAGGAGATCGCCGCGTCGTACGGCGTCGCCCGGCCGACCGTGCGGGAGGCCCTGGCGATGCTGGTGCACGAGGGGCTGCTCAGGCGGGAGCGCAACCGCAGCGCTTATGTCCCTGAGGTGACGCTCGCCGATCTCGCCGATCTCATGTACGTCCGGCGGCCCTTGGAGGACCTGATGGCGCGGGCCATGACCGGGCGGCGGGCCCCCGGGGCGGACGCCGCGCTGGACCGGATGGCCGCCGTGCCCGCCGACGCGCCGTGGTCGGAGGCCGTGGGTGAGCACATGGCGCTGCACCAGGCGCTGATCGAGGCGGTCGGCAGCCCCCGGCTCGAACGGCTCTACGGCACCCTGGCGGCCGAGACCCGGCTCGGGCTGGTACGGCTGCGGGAGGTCTACACGGACCGGGACGTGCTGGTGCGCGAGCACCGGGAGTTGCTGGACGCGATCGCCGATGGGCCGGAGGACGCGGCGCGGGCGGCGGTGGCGGCGCATCTCGGCCACACCTGGGGCGGCGACGCCCAGGCTTGAGGTGGCGGAAGGTTGCTCCACAGGTGGGCGGGAGGCGAAGCTGAGCTGGTGATGTGCACCATTGTGTGCGAACCCTTGCGGGACAGCCCCGGAACTCGCAAGAATCGCGCCCATGCACGGCAATGCGATGCCGGACTCCTACGTGTATGTCACGGAAGAGGGCGTCACTCGTCACTATGCGGACGGTAGCGTCGAGGCCCTCGCCTGGGAGGACGTGGTGGAGGTCCGTGTTGTCACCGAATCAGGGGAAGACGTCCTCTATATTCTGCTCGACCGCGACGGCGAAAATTGCGTGGTCCCGCGTTCCGCCACCGACGCCACCTTCCTCGCCCGCCTGCGCTATCTGCCGGATTTCGACCTCGATCGACTGACGCTGGCCGCCGACTCCACCCACGACGGGGTTGTGGTCGTCTGGCGCAGCCCCGATCCGCCGTCCGCATTGCCGGACCTGGAGTATGACTAGCAACGTCATAAACCGGCAACCTGGCGAAACTTCGCCGTAAACCTCACATTTTCTCTCCGGGGCGCGGCACTTGTGGATCGTTCCGTCAACCCCCATCAGCGCCCGACAATCGTCCAGTTGTGGACATTTGACGTTATTCCCCGAGCTGGACTGGATCTTTAGTCTTTAGTGGGGGCCGCCGCCCTTGATTCTTCGTGGGACTTGTCAACCCATGTGGCACAAGGAACGTCAAGTTATCGCGGTGCACAGAGTTGTCAGGGTGGTGCTATGAGGGTGGGGACAGGGGAGTCCGCTGTCGTGCTCCTTGAGGCCGTGCCACGTCGTGCGTCCAGCATCTGGACGAGGGCGTACTTACGGCTTCTGTTATGCGGGGACACGATGGGCGCACTGTTCGCGTGTGTCTGCGTGCTGGGGATCAGGTTGATCGCCGGCGCGTTCATTCCACTGGTCGAGTTCGTGCTCGGATTCGGCCTCGTCATCGCCTGGCCCATCGCGTTGATGATGGGCGGCGCGTACCGTCAGCGCGCCAACGGCGAAGGAACGGAGGAGTTCAAAGCGGTCTTCAACGGCGGCGTCGGCCTGATGGCCACGGTCGCCATCATGGCCTATGCCACACAGACGGCGATCGCCCGGAGTTTCGTGATGGCGATGTTGCCGCTGGCGCTGGCGGCCACGCTCTACTACCGCTACAAGATGCGCAAACGGCTGCACCGAAGGAGAGCGGTGGGCGACTACATGCGGCAGGTGATCGCGGTAGGGCATCGGGAGTCGATCCTCAACCTGGTGGTGCAGTTCAGGCGTCAGCCGTACCACGGAATGCAGGTGGTGGGAGCCTGCCTTCCGGAGAGCGCGATGGACGTCGATCTCGACGGGATTCCCGTGCTGGGGTCGTTCGGCGACGTGGCCACCGTGGTCAAGCGCCAGGCGGCCGACGCCGTGGCCGTGCTGGCCTGTCCCGAGCTGGACGGGGCCGCGCTGCGGCGGCTGGCCTGGAGTCTGGAGACGGCCCGTACCGATCTTTTCGTGGCCCCCGCGCTCATGGACGTGGCGGGGCCGCGCATCAGCATCAAGCCGGTCGCGGGCATGCCGCTCCTGCACGTGGAGCATCCCGAGTTCGACGGGACCAAGCAGCTCGTGAAGACGGTGTTCGACCGCCTGGTCGCGGCGGCCGCGCTGCTGCTCCTGGCTTTTCCGCTGCTGGCCATCTCCGTGGTGATCCGCCTCACCAGCAGGGGGCCGGCGCTGTTCTACCAGACCAGGGTCGGCAGAAGCGGCAGAGCATTCCGTGTCGTGAAATTTCGGACGATGGTGGTGGACGCGGAGCGGCTCAAGGGCGCGCTGCTCGATGCGAACGAGTTCGACGGCGTGCTCTTCAAAATTAGGAACGATCCAAGGATCACCCGCGTGGGCGCGCTCCTGCGGAAATACTCGCTCGACGAGCTGCCTCAGCTCCTGAACGTCGTCCGTGGCGAGATGTCCTTGGTCGGCCCGCGCCCGCCGCTGCCCGAAGAGGTCGGCAAGTACGGCGCCGACGTCCGCCGCCGCCTGGTGGTCAAACCGGGCATGACCGGCCTCTGGCAGGTCAGCGGCCGCTCCGATCTGACGTGGGAGGAGTCCATCCGCCTCGACCTGCGTTACGTGGAGAACTGGTCGCTCATTCTCGACCTGCAGATTCTCTGGAAGACCTGGTCCGTAGTCACCCGTGGAGAAGGGGCGTACTAGCGGTGAAAGCACTCGTGCTCGCCGGGGGGTCGGGCACACGGCTCCGGCCGATCACGCACACGTCGGCCAAACAACTGGTGCCGGTCGCCAACAAACCGGTCCTGTTCTACGGTTTGGAGGCGATCGCGGCGGCCGGGATCCGGGAGCTGGGGCTGGTCGTGGGGGACACCCAGGCGGAGATCGAGTCCGCCGTGGGAGACGGCTCGGCGTTCGGGCTGCAGGTGACCTACCTGCGGCAGGAGGCGCCGCTCGGTCTCGCTCATGGCGTGCTGATCGCCCGCGAATACCTGGGCGACGACGACTTCGTCATGTACCTGGGCGACAACTTCGTCGTCGGCGGCATCAGCGGCCTGGTGGACCGGTTCGCCCGCGATCGGCCGGCCGCCCAGATCATGCTCACCAAGGTCGGCGATCCACGCCAGTTCGGGGTCGCCGAGCTTGACGCGAAGGGGCGCGTCGTCGGCCTGGAGGAGAAACCGGACCGGCCCAAGAGCGACCTGGCCCTGGTCGGGGTCTACCTGTTCAGCCCGGCCATCCACGCGGCGGTGGCGGAGCTCAAGCCGTCGGGGCGGGGCGAGCTGGAGATCACCGACGCGATCCAGTGGCTGATCGAGGAGGGGTTGCGCGTCGAGTCCTCGGTGATCTCCGGCTACTGGAAGGACACCGGCAACGTCACCGACATGCTGGAGGTCAACCGGCTGGTCCTGGAGTCGGTCGAGCCCCGGGTGGGGGGCCTGGTGGACGAGGCCAGCGAGCTCGTCGGCCGGGTCGTCGTCGAGCGCGGCGCCGTGGTCGAGCGCTCCAGGATCGTCGGCCCGGCCATCATCGGCGCGGGCGCCCGCATTCAGGACAGCTACGTCGGTCCCTTCACCTCCATCGGCGCCGCCTGCGCCGTCACCGACAGCGAGATCGAGTATTCGATCGTGCTGCCGAGGGCCTCCATCGCCGGAGTGGGCCGCATCGAGTCGTCGCTGATCGGCCACGACGTCGAGGTCACCCCGGCGCCCAACACGCCCAAAGCCCACCGCCTCGTGCTGGGCGATCACAGCAAGGTACAGATCAGTTCATGACAAGAATCCTGGTGACGGGTGGCGCCGGCTTCATCGGCTCGCACTTCGTCCGTGGTCTGCACGACGCGTACGTCACCGTGCTGGACAAGCTGACCTACGCCGGCGACCGCGCCAACCTCGACGGGGTCCGGCACGAGTTCACGCACGGCGACATCTGTGACGCCGAGCTGCTGCGCACGGTCGTGCCCGGCCACGACCTCGTGGTCAACTTCGCCGCCGAGTCGCACGTCGACCGGTCGATCGAGGGCGCGGCCGAGTTCATGCGCAGCAATGTGCTCGGCGTCCAGACGTTGTTGCAGGCGTGCCTGGAGGCGGAGATCCCGAAGGTGGTCCAGGTGTCCACCGACGAGGTCTACGGCTCGATCGACATCGGCTCGTGGGACGAGGCCGCGCCGCTGCGGCCCCGTTCGCCGTACGCGGCCTCGAAGGCGGGCGGCGACCTGATCGCCCGCGCGTACGCGATCACCCACGGCCTCAACGTGTCGATCACCCGGTGCGGCAACAACTACGGGCCCCGGCAGTACCCCGAGAAGGTCATCCCGCTCTTCATCACGAACCTGCTCCTCGGCCGGAAGGTCCCGCTGTACGGCGACGGGGGCAACGTGCGGGACTGGATCCACGTCGAGGACCACTGCGCGGGCATCCGGCTGGTCGCGGAGAAGGGCGAGCCCGGCGAGGTCTACCACATCGCGGGCACGGCCGAGCTGACCAACAAGGAGCTCACCACGCGCCTGCTCGAAGCCTGCGGCCGGGACTGGGACCACGTCGAGTACGTCGAGGACCGCAAGGGCCACGACCGCAGGTACTCGCTGGACGACGCCAAGCTGCGGGCGCTCGGCTACCGGCCGGAGATCCCGTTCGAGCAGGGACTGAAGGACACCGTCCGCTGGTACGCCGAGCACCGGGACTGGTGGGCGAGATGAGCCGCGCACCACGTCCGTTATGCCAGGAGGGGTCATGAGGTGGCTCATCACGGGGGCGGGCGGCATGCTGGCCGCCGACGTTCTCGACCGGACGGCGCTGACCGGCGAGCCCGTGCTCGCGCTCGGCCGGTCAGAGCTGGACTTGTGCGACAAACGCGCGGTACGCGACTTCGTCTCCGCCTACCGGCCCCGCGTGGTGATCAACTGCGCGGGCTGGACCGCCGTGGACGCCGCCGAGGCGCACGAGGCCGAGGCACTGGCGATCAACGGGCACGCGGTGCACTGGCTGGCCGAGGCCTGCGACCTGGCCGGGGCGCGGCTGCTGCACGTCTCCACCGACTACGTCTTCGACGGGACCGGCGCGGGGCCTTACCCGGAGGACGCGCCCACGGGGCCGGTCAACGCGTATGGCAGGACCAAGCTGGCGGGGGAGCGCGCGGCGCTGGAGCACGGGCACTACGCGGTGCGCACCGCCTGGTTGTACGGCGCGTCCGGCGCCAACTTCGTGCGCACCATGATCAGGCTGGCCGGGGAGCGGCCCGCCCTCGACGTGGTGGACGACCAGCGCGGGCAGCCGACGTGGACGGCCGACCTGGCCGACTTCCTGGTCCGGCTGGCGCAGTCGGACCAGCCGCCCGGTGTCTACCACGGCACCAGCTCGGGTGAGACGACGTGGTGCGGGTTCGCCAAGGAGATCTTCACGCTGCTGGGGATGGACGCCGGCCGGGTGCGTCCCGTGCCCGGCAGCACCCTGCGCCGCCCGGCCGTCCGGCCCGCCAACAGCGTGCTCGCGCACACCCGCTGGGAGCCGATCAGGCACTGGCAGGAGGCCCTGCACGCGGCCTGGCCGGTCATGAGCACGGTCATGAGCACGGGCATGAGCACGGGCACGAGCACGGCCACGAGCACGAAGGCGGGCCCTCAATGCAGCGTGGCGTAGAACTCCTGGCAGGTCCGGTAGTCCGGCAGCAGCCCGGCCAGGTGCGCCTCCTCCAGGGTCGGCGCCTTGGCGTCCTTCTCCGACAGCAGGGGCGCGACGCCGGACGGCCAGCCGATCGAGAGCGCCGGGTCCAGCGGGTGGATCCCGTGCTCGCCGCCCGGGTTGTACGGCTGCGAGCACAGGTAGACGACCGTGGCCTGCTCGCTCAGCGCCATGAACCCGTGGCCGAGACCTTCGGCGATGAGGACGGCGCCCCTCGTCTCGTCGTCCAGTGTCACCGCCTCCCAGCGGCCGAAGGTGGGGGAGCCGACCCGGACGTCCACGATCACGTCCATGACGCTGCCGGACACGCACATCACGTACTTCGCCTGGCCGGGCGGGACGGCGGCGAAGTGCACGCCGCGCAGCACGCCGGCCCGCGAGACGGAGCAGTTGACCTGGGCGATGTCCACCCTGTGCGGCAGCTCGGCCGCGCGGAAGGCCTCCAGGAAGCTGCCACGGGGATCGGCGTGCACGCGTGGTGTGCACAACCACGAGCCTGCGATCGAGAGGGCATCCATGATCGCAGCATGCCAGAACTTATCCGATAAATAGCCAACCGAGAGGGAATGTTTGATGATGACCGCCGTCTTCTCCAACAGCGGCGTCGATGACGAAACGCGCCGCGACCTGCTCTTCCAGGGTGAGGTGTTCGTCTATTCGGCCTCGCCGGCCACGACGGAGCTGATCGGCTTCGCCAGGGAGCTGATCGCCGAGGCGTTCGGCGGGCTGGACCCGGAGACCGCGCAGCACGAGATGCCCGTCGACGAGTTCGCCACGTTGCTCGCCGACCTCAAGCCCCGGTTCATCCACCACCCCAGGTGCAAGGAGCTGCTGCCGGCCGTCGTCGAGGAGCGCGGCTGCGACCTCGGTGAGACCTACTTCGACGTGCCGAGGCTGCGGACGTCCACCTCCAACGACTACCTGGTCAACGGCATCTCCTACGCCTTCCACCCGCACCGCGACTGCTGGTACTCGGCGCCGTTCAACCAGGTCAACTGGTGGATCCCGATCTTCCAGGTGGTCCCGGAGAACGTCATGGCCTTCCATCCGCGTTACTTCGACCAGCCGGTGCGCAACAGCAGCGAGGTCTACGACTACGCCGAGTGGAGCCGGACGAGCCGGCAGAGCGCGGCCGCCCACGTGCGCAGCGACACCCGCGTGCAGCCCAGGCCGGAGGAGCCGATCGAGCTGGAGCCGCAGGTCCGGGTGGTGCCGGAGGCCGGCGGGACGCTCATGTTCTCCGGCGCGCAGCTCCATTCGACCGTGCCGAACACCTCGGGCCGGACCAGGTTCAGCATCGACTTCCGCACCGTGCACATCGGCGACGTGCGCGCCCGCCGCGGGGCCGCGAACGTGGACGCCGCCTGCCGGGGCACGACGCTGCGCGACTTCGTGCGCTGTAACGATCTTGCCCCGATGCCCGAAGATCTCGCGCTGGCGTACGAGGCCGCGGCCCTGGCTGGAGTGAGCTGAATGACCATCTGCCGACTGTGCGGTAGCGACGGGCTCGCCGGGGTCGTCGACCTCGGCGCGACCCCGCCGTGCGAGCTGTTCCTGACCGCGGCGCAGCTCGACGAGCCCGAGCCCACCTATCCGCTGCACCTGCGGGTCTGCGTGAACTGCTGGCTGGCCCAGCTCCCGCCGCTGATCACGCCGGAGGAGACGTTCACCGAATACGCCTACTTCTCCTCCTACTCGACCTCCTGGGTCGAGCACGCGCGGCGGTTCGTGGACGGCGCGGGGCTGGATCCCGGCTCGTTCGTGGTGGAGGTGGCCAGCAACGACGGCTACCTGCTCCAGCACGTGGTCGAGCGCGGGGTGCGCTGCCTGGGCATCGAGCCGTCCGCCAACGTCGGCAAGGCCGCCATCGACAAGGGCGTGCCGACGCTCACGGAGTTTCTCTCTCCGCAGACCGGGCGGCGGGTGCGGGCCGAGCACGGGCCCGCCGACCTGGTGGTGGCCAACAACGTGTACGCGCACATCCCGGACGTCGTCGGCTTCACCCAGGGCCTGCGGGCGCTGGTGGCCGACGACGGGCGGGTCTCCATCGAGGTGCAGCACCTGCTGACGCTGATGGAGCTCAACCAGTTCGACACGATCTACCACGAGCACTTCCAGTACTACACGGTGGCCTCGGCGCAGCGCGCGCTGGCGAGCGGCGGCCTGCATCTCGTCGACGTCGAGCTGCTGCCGACGCACGGCGGGTCGATCCGGTTGTGGGCGCAGCCGGGCGAGGCGCCGCTGTCGCAGCGCGCCCTCGACGTGCTGGCCAGGGAGAAGGCGGCCGGGCTGCACGAGTTGTCGGGCTACCAGGACTTCGCGGCGCGGGTGGCCAAGGTGCGGCGGGACCTGCTGAGGTTTCTCATCGACGCGGCCGACGCCGGGAAGAGCGTGGTCGGGTACGGCGCCCCGGGCAAGGGGAACACCCTGCTGAACCACTGCGGGATCAGGCCCGACCTGCTGGCGTACACGGTGGATCGTAATCCGTACAAGCACGGCAGGTTCGCGCCCGGCTCGCGGATCCCGATCTTCGCGCCCGAGCGCATCGCCGAGGACCGGCCCGACTACGTGCTGCTGCTGCCGTGGAATCTCCGTGACGAGCTGGTCGAGCAGCTCTCGTACGTCCGTGAGTGGGGCGGCCGGCTGGTCGTCCCCATCCCGAGTCTGGAGGTCGTCGCATGAAGGTCGTCCTGTTCTGCGGCGGGCGCGGCACCAGGATGCGCAGTGAGGCGCCCGGCGGGGACATGCCCAAGCCGATGCAGCTCGTCGGCCCGCGCCCGCTGGTCTGGCATGTCATGCGCTACTACGCGCACTTCGGGCACAAGGAGTTCGTTCTGTGCCTGGGGTACGGCGCGCAGCACATCAAGGATTTCTTCCTGACCTACCAGGAGACGGCGTCGAACGACTTCGTCCTGCGCGACGGGGAAGTCGAGCTGCTGTCCGCCGACATCTCGGACTGGCAGGTGTCGCTGATCGACACCGGGCTGGACTCCCCGATCGGTGAGCGGTTACGCAGGGCCCGGCCGTACCTGGGCGACGACGAGATGTTCCTGGCCAACTACGCCGACGTGCTCACCGACGCGCCGCTGCCCGACATCATCGACCGTTTCGCCGCCTCCGGCGCCGGCGCCTCGATGATGGTGGTCCCGCCGACCAACACCTTCCACGTCGTCGACGTCAGCGAGGGCGGGCTCGTCGGCGGCATCACCCCGGTCAGCGAGATGCCGCTCTGGGTCAACGGCGGCTTCTTCGTGTTGCGCCAGGAGGTCTTCGACCACATCCCCGAGAACGGCGACCTGGTCGCGGACGGCTGCGCCGAGCTGGCCAAGCAGGGCCGGCTGCTGGCCTATCCGCACCGCGGCTACTGGCGGCCGAGCGACACCGTCAACCAGCGCCTGGAGCTGGATCGTTCCTGGTCGAGAGGCGAGCGGCCCTGGGCGCTGTGGGAGGCGTGATCGGGCTGCGGCCTGGCAGGCGGGACGCGGTGGTCGCGCTCGGCGCGCACTGCGACGACATCGCGATCGGGGCCGGCGCGAGCCTGCTCACGATCTGCCGCGCGTGTCCCGGGCTGAAGGTGCACGCGCTGGTGTTGTCGGGCGGCGGGACCGAGCGCGAGGCGGAGGAGCTGGCGGCGCTGGCGGCGTTCTGCCCCGGCGCCGACCTGGACCTCACCGTGCTCAAGCTGCCCGACGGGCGGCTGCCCGCGCACTGGGACGAGGCCAAGAACGCCCTGGAGGACCTGCGGGCCAGGACGCGGCCCGACCTGATCCTCGCCCCGTGGACCGGCGACGCCCACCAGGACCACCACGGCCTGGCCAGGCTCGTGCCCACGGTCTGGCGCGACCACCTGACGCTCGGCTACGAGATCGTCAAGTGGGACGGCGACCTCGGCCGTCCCTCGGTCTACCAGCCGCTGGCCGGCGAGGTGGCCGAGGCCAAGGTGGCGCTGCTGCAGGAGCACTACCCCTCGCAGCGGCACCGCCCCTGGTACGACCGGGAAGCCTTCCTCGGCCTCGCGCGCATCCGCGGCATCGAGTGTGGCGCCAGGTACGCCGAGGCCTTCCACGTGAGCAAGCTGACCATTGATCTAGGAGGCTGACATGCGAATCCTTCTGACCGGGCACCAGGGCTATCTGGGCAGCGTGATGGCCCCCGTGCTGGCCGCGGCCGGGCACGAGGTGATCGGCCTCGACTCGGGCCTGTTCGCCGACTGCGTGCTCGGCCCTATGCCGGACGATCCGCCCGGCGAGCGGGCAGACCTGCGGGACGTGCCGGCCGAGCTGCTGCGCGGCGTGGACGCCGTCGCGCATCTGGCCGCCCTGTCGAACGACCCGCTCGGGTCGCTCGCCCCCGACCTGACCTACGACATCAACCACCACGCCTCGGTGCGCCTGGCCAGGCTCGCCAGGGACGCCGGCGTGCGCAGGTTCGTCTACGCCTCCACCTGCTCGGTGTACGGCGCCTCCGGCGGCGACGACCTGGTGGACGAGGACGCGCCGCTGAAGCCCGTGACCCCGTACGCGGAGTCGAAGGTCAGGGTGGAGGACGATCTCGTGGGCCTGGCCGACGGGGACTTCTCGCCGGTGTTCATGCGCAACGCGACCGCGTTCGGGTTCTCCCCGCGCTTACGGGCCGACATCGTGCTGAACAACCTGGCGGGGCACGCCGTGCTCTCCGGCCAGGTGCTCGTGCTGTCCGACGGCACCCCCTGGCGTCCGCTGGTGCACGCCGAGGACATCGCCGAGGCGTTCCTGCGGGCCATCGAGGCGCCGCGCGAGGCGGTGCACAACCAGGCGTTCAACGTGGGCGCCGAGCGCAACAACGTGACGGTGGCCGAGATCGCGAACGAGGTCGTCACGGCGGTGCCGGGGGCCGAGCTGCTGATCACCGGTGAGGCCGGCAGCGATCCGCGCTCCTACCGGGTGGACTTCTCCCGGATCAGGGCGGCGCTGCCCGGCTACGACGCCGCGTGGACGGTCAAGGCCGGCGCGGACGAGCTGGTCGCGGCCTACCGCACGTATGGGCTGACCAAGCACGACTTCGAGCGGCGCTTCACCCGGCTGGCCCGGCTGGCCGACCGTCAGCAGGCCGGCACGATCGGCGGCGATCTGCGCGCATGAGGGGTGCTGAGATGCACGCGCTCGTCGAGCGGCTCTATCCGATCTGCCGGAGCATCACCGGAGACGGTGTGCGGCGGACGCTGGAGATCGTCGGCGAGCACGTGCCGCTGACGGTCACCGAGGTGCCGACCGGGACCGAGGCGCTCGACTGGAACGTGCCGATGGAGTGGAACGTCCGCGACGCCTACGTCAAGGACGCCTCCGGGCGGCGGGTGATCGACTTTCAGGCGTCGAACCTGCACGTGGTGGGCTACAGCGTGCCGGTGTCGGGGACGTACACGCTGGAGGAGTTGCGGCCGCACCTGCACACGCTGCCCGATCAGCCGGACCTCGTCCCCTACCGGACCAGCTACTACGAGCGGACCTGGGGCTTCTGCCTCAGTCAGCACACCCTCGACGGGCTCGGCGAGGGCCCGTACGAGGTGCTGATCGACGCCACGCTGGCGGACGGTTCGCTGACCATCGCCGAGCACGTCGTGCCGGGCAGGCTGCCCGACGAGGTGGTCATCTCGTGTCACGTGTGCCATCCGTCGCTGGCCAACGACAACCTCGCGGGCGTCGCGGTGGCGGTGGCGCTGGCGCGGCGGTTGCGGGAGCCGCGCTACACCTACCGGTTCCTGTTCATGCCGGGCACGATCGGGGCGATCACCTGGCTGGCGCTCAACCGGGAGCGGGTGCACCTGGTCGCGGCCGGGCTCACGCTGGCGTGCGCGGGGGATCCGGGCGCGATGACATACAAGCGGAGCAGGCGCGGTGACGCCGAGATCGACCGCGCCGTCACGTACGTGCTGCGCGACCGGCCGCACAGCGTGCTGGATTTCTCGCCCTACGGCTACGACGAGCGGCAGTTCTGCTCGCCGGGCTTCAACCTCCCGTTCGGCAGCCTGACGAGGACGCCGTACGCGGGATACCCGGAATATCACACGTCGGGGGATAACCCGGGATTCGTCACGCCGGCCGCCCTGGAGGACACGCTCGACGTCCTCCACCAGGTCGTCGGCGTGCTGGACGGCAATCGCACCTATCTCAACCTCAGCCCGTACGGGGAGCCGCAGCTCGGCCGGCGCGGACTCTACGAATCTCTTGGCGGAAGGAGTGACACGAAAGAGGCCCAGATGGCGATGTTATGGGTGTTGAACCTGTCCGACGGGGAGCACAGCCTGCTTGACATCGCCAGACGATCCGAGCTGCCTTTCGCCGCTGTGAGAGGGGCGGCGGAGGCACTGCTGTCCGCCGGACTGGTTAAGGAGAAGACGTGATGGACCTCAGGGTCGGAGACGTCGTGGAAGTGCGCGAAGAAGCCGAGATCCTGGCCACGCTGGACGAGCGTGGCGAGCTTGACGGGCTTCCGTTCATGCCGGAGATGTTGTCCTTCTGCGGGCGGCGGATGACGGTGCACAAGGTGGCGCACAAGGCGTGCGACACGATCAGCCACGGCCGCATGCGCCGCATGGAGCGTGCGGTGCACCTGACCGGGGCCCGCTGCGACGGCTCCGCCCACGGCGGATGCCAGACGGCCTGCTCGCTCTACTGGAAGACCGCCTGGCTCAGGAAGATCACCGAGGTGCCGGCGCCGCCGGGGCCGGCCCGCGAGCTGCTGCCGCTGCTGCGGGTCAACGCCCGCAAGCCGCCGGGGCCCGAGGGCGAGGAGCGCTTCGCCTGCCAGGCCACCGAGCTGCACCGGGCGACGCCGACCTGCGTGCCGCTGAAGGACGTCCGGCAGTACGTCACCGACGTGCGGACCGGCAACGCGGGCGTGCTGAAGACGCTGCGCGGCCTGCTCTTCGCCGTCTTCAACCGGTACCAGTCGATCAGCCGACGGGTGCTGCCCCGATGGTTGCGGATCAGGGACGGGCTGAAGTGGGGCTGGGTGCCGGCCGGAAAGCCGGGCAAGACCCCGACGGGCACGCTCGATTTGCAACCCGGCGAGCTGGTGCGGATCAAGTCGCGGCAGGAGATCGTCGCGACCCTCAACCACGACCGGCTCAACAGAGGGTTGGGCTTCGAGGAGGAGATGGCCCGGCACTGCGGCAGGACCGCCAGAGTGGTGGCCCGCGTCGAGCGCTGCGTGGACGAGCGCACAGGCGAGCTGCTGCAGATGAAGAACCCCTGTATCGCTCTGGAGTCGGTGTTCTGCGAGGGGGCGTACAGCGTCAACTGCCCCCGCGAGTTCGTCCCGTTCTGGCGGGAGATCTGGCTGGAGCGCGTCGAGGAGCCCGGCTCCGTCGAGGAGTCCGTCTCCTAAGGAAAGGTACGGAATGGACCGTGTGCACGACGCCGAGCAGCAGATCGGCTCCCTCGGCAAGTTAGCCGAGCGCGGGTTGCGCTGGGGGTTGCTGGGCAACCTCGTCACGAAGGCCGGCTCGTTCGCGATGGGGCTGATCCTGGCCCGGTTGCTCGCGCCGGGCGACTTCGGCGTCTACGCGGTCGCGCTGGCGGCCACGGCGTTCGTCATGTCGGTCAAGGATCTGGGCATCATGGTCGCCACCATCCAGTGGCGCGGCAAGCTGGAGGAGATGGCGCCGACGGCCACGGTGCTCTCGTTCCTGTCGGCCATGGGCCTGTACCTGGTGTTCTGGTGGGGCGCGCCGGCCTTCGCCGAGTTGGCCGGCACGCCCCAGGCCGCGCCCGTGGTGCGGCTGCTGACCGCGGTGATCCTCGTCGAGGGCTTCACCGCGGTGCGGGCGGCGACCCTGATCCGCCGGTTCGAGCAGGGCAAGCTGACCATGGCCATCGGGGCCGGCTTCGCGGTCAACGCGGTGGTCGCGATCCTGCTGGCCGCGAACGGCGCCGGCGCGTTCAGCTTCGCCTTCGGTCAGGTCGCGCAGTCCGTGGTGACCGGCGTGCTCATCTTCTTCGCCGCCAAGCTGCCGGTGCGGCTCGGCCTGGACCGGCCGATCGCCGTCAAGTTGCTGAAGTTCGGGTTGCCGTCGGCGGCCGGGATCGGGCTGGAGACGGTCCTGCTCAACGCCGGCTACATCGTGGTGGGCGACATCCTCGGACATGTCTGGCTGGGGTTCTACCTGCTGGCGTTCAACATGTCGAGCTGGGTGCCCGGCCTGATCGGCCAGGCCGTGCGCAACGTCACCATCCCCGGCTTCTCGCGGCTGGCCGAGCACACCTCCGACGCGCTGTCGGAGGGCGTGCGCCGCGCGGCGCCCATGCTGCTGACGGCCATCCTGCCGATCGCGGTCGTCATGTCCGTGCTGGCGCACCCGCTCGTGTCGTTCCTGTACGGCGAGAAGTGGGACCAGGCCGCCGGCGTGCTGCGCTGGCTGGCACTCGTCATGGTGACCAGGATGTTGCTCTCGCTGGCACTCGACATCCTGTCCGGCAAGGGCGACACCAGGGCCACCATGTGGATGAACCTCTGCTACGGCGCCGCCCTCATCCCCGCGCTGATCGTCGGCACGCACCTGCAGGGCATCCGCGGGGCCGCGATCGGCCAGATGGCGGCCGGCCTGCTCGTGGCGCTGCCGGTGGCGGCGTACTTCCTGCACCGGGCCGGCGTGCGGCTGGCCCCGGTGCTGCCCACCCTCGTCCGGCCGCTGCTGGCCGCGCTCGTCGCGGCCTTCGTGACGGAGCTGGCCGCCCAGGGGGTGACCGGTCCGCCCCTGCTCCAGCTGTTCGCCGCGGGCAGCGCCGGCCTGATCGTCTATCTGCTGCTGGTCGTGCCGCGTGCGCAGGCCAGGCAGCTCCTCCTGCGGAGAAAGGAAGCCCGTTGAACCCCGATGCGCTGGTCTCGATCGGCCTGCCCACCTACAACGGCGGCGGCCACGTGGCCAAGACCGTCCTGTCGGTGCTGGCCCAGGACCACGGGAACCTGGAGCTGATCATCTGCGACAACGCCTCCACGGACGACACCGAGGAGGTCTGCCGCGACCTCGCGGCCACCTACGACCAGATCATCTACCACCGGCAGCCGGAGAACATCGGGCCCATCGCCAACTTCACCACCGCGCTCCGGCTGGCCAGGGGGGAGTTCTTCCGGTGGATCGGCGACGACGACACGCTCGCGCCGCACTGCGTCTCCCGCTCCCTGGTGGAGTTCGCCAAGGACGACAGGCTCGTGCTGGTCACCGCGCAGACCTCGTACACCGCCGAAGGCGTCACCAGGACCGGCCACTACGAGGGCACCGCGCTGAACTCCGACGACCCCGCCGAGCGCTTCGCCGAGATGTTACGCCTGCTCACCGAGAGCTACATCCTCATGGATCCCCTGTACGGCGTGCACCGCACGGCCG
The DNA here is from genome assembly GCF_053592075.1 of Nonomuraea sp. NPDC002799. Taxonomy (NCBI): domain Bacteria; kingdom Bacillati; phylum Actinomycetota; class Actinomycetes; order Streptosporangiales; family Streptosporangiaceae; genus Nonomuraea; species Nonomuraea sp. NPDC002799. The sequence continues at coordinate 56,966 of NZ_JBSFVA010000026.1, read as the reverse complement.
CCGCGCGCGGCGTGCCCCGCCCGGTCATGGTGCGCGAGGACGAGATCGCCGCCGCCCGGCACGCCCTGTCGGGACCCTGGGCCCACGTGCCCGAGGTGCTCTCGCACCGCACCTGGGTCGACGCGAGCCCGGTGAAGATGAGCGGCCGGCTGGAGCTGCCCGCCTGGCGCGGCTACTTCGCCACGCTCATCCAGGCCCGCGCGCTGCTCGGCATCCTCGACGAGAGCGACCTCACCGCCGGCCAGCGGCGCCGGGCCCGCGCGGCGGTCTTCAAGCTCTACCGCACGCGCCAGACCCGCCTGGCCGCCAGAGGCGGGCGAAAGCTCGCCCGCCTGGCCGGCCTGAGCCGCTGAGCCTATCTGCCGCGCCGCCCGGCCAGCTCGACCAGCGCCGGCGGCGTCCACCGCTTGAGCACCTGGCGCAGGTTGCTCTTGTACCGTTCCCCCGGACGCTGCTTGAACAGCGTCGTGTGCTCGTCGCCGATCTCCTCGTCGGGCCGGCCGTTGGAGTAGTAGTAGAGCGCCATCGACCGGCGGGCCCGCTCGGGCGGGCAGGTCAGCGGGTCGGGATGCCCGTGGTTGGCGTCGTCGGTGGTGGCGAAGAGCACGAAGCGGTTGAACACCGGCAGCACCGCGTGCTCGCACGTGCTCATGTCCTGGTTCCACAGTTGCAGGTGGCCGCCGTAGCTCTCGTCCCAGTCCTTGTTGAGGTAGAGCAGGCCGTTGAGCCGGCGGTCGAGCTCTAACCGGCGGTGCCGGTTGAAGTCGGCGTGCACCTTCAGGAACCCGCCGGACCTGATCTGGTGCAGCCCGCCGCCCTCCAGATGCGGGTCGGCCACGAGCCGCTCGATGCCGGTCAGCCGCTCCAGGAACTCGATGAAGACCTGCCCGTTGAACTCCGCCAGCAGGTGCCGCGTCGCCGGGCCCATCTGCTCGGTGTCCTGCAGGGCGAGTTTCACTTCTTTGGCGCTGTCGAACTGCTGCCAGCTCGCGTCCTTCGGCTCCGGAAACTCCCCGAGCACGGGTTCGAGAACGTTTTCCGGCAGGAAGTCATCGATTACCACGTGCCGGAACGGCGACGCGGTCAGAAACTTCGGCGCCAGGCTGTCGGCGAGCGGGAACAGTTCGTCACGGCGGAACGTGAACTGCTGAACTTCCTGCATTTTCGACTCCATCTGCTTGTGTGGCCCATAGTGGTAATCGCAAAACCCGACCCCATTTGTTACACAAACATGGCGGTGTGTCAGCCGAGCTGGGCGGGTGGTCACGGGGCCTGCCCGGCCGCGCCGCCGTGGATATTCGAAACTGTTCCTGAAACGCCTTCGCGCTATTTCGGCTGTCCGTCCGGCGGCCGAGCGCGGCGAATGGCGGCGTATTTCCCGGCCGCCGCCGCACGCAGTGCGCCGAACGTCCTGTTATTGGTGAACGGCAGCTCGAACACCGCCGCGAACAACCGCGCGAGCACCAGCGCCATGGGCACGATCACGGCCAGCGCGACCAGGAACGCCGGGATTCCCGGCGCCATTCTGGGGGCGATCAGCAGCGCGTGCGCGCTCACCACGATCGGCGCGTGGATGAGGTAGAGGCTGTAGGAGAACGAGCCGAGACTCCTGATCGGCGGGGTGTCCAGCAGCCACACCACCGGCGCGGGCCGCCCGGTCGCCACCGCCGCCAGCAGCAGCACGGTCGCCGGGCCGATCGCCAGGTCCACCCAGTAGAGGTGGCCGATCGTCCACTCCGAGCCGTTGACCACGATCAGCACGATCACCGGCGCCAGGGCCGCGAGGGCCAGCCACTGCAGGGGGAGCCGCCGCCGCAGCCGGACCACGCCCGCGCCCGCCATGCCGAGCGCGAACAGCGCGGCGAACTGGGGAGTGAGCCGCATCAGCTCGCCCACGAGCGGCACCCCCTGGGCGAGCAGCCCGAGGCCCACCACGACCGCGGTCACCGCGCCCACCATGACGACCGCGCCGGCCCGGCGCAACAACAGCAACAACAGCGGGAAGACGAAGTAGAGCTGGGCCTCCACGGCGATCGACCAGAGCGCGCCGTTGGGGCTCGGGCTGCCGAAGACGTCCTGCAGGAGCAGCCCATAGATGAGGACGGACTTACCCGTGGGCACGCCCTCTCCCGGCTGGGGCACCAGCGTCCAGGCGATCACCAGGCTGATGGCGACCGCGGCCCAGTACGGCGGCAGGATCCGCCACGCGCGGCGCTGCGCGAACCGGCTCAGGGAGCCCAGCCGCCAGCCGGCGCGAGCCGGTGAGATCGCCAGCGAGAAACCGGACAACACGATGAACACCACCACCGCGAAGTGCCCGTAGAGCATCCAGCTCGCCCAGCCAGGCCCGGTGTCCCGGGGGAAACCGGGAAACGACAGCAGCCAGAGATGGTGGAACACCACGAAAAGCGCAGCTAGACCGCGTATTCCGTCCAGACCGGCCAGCCTGCGGCGGTCGATGGTGGCCGTCTGGACCATTTCAGCCGACTTCATGCACTGGCACCCCCGTGTCCGGCCCCTAGGTCTATCGTCAGGACCGGCGCGGACGTAACAGGTAAGTCGTTTTTTCAGATGAAGAGTTGTGCCATAGGCGACATGAACCCTGTACAGCATGCCGGGGGAATGTTAATTTTCGCACATTCGTACAGGTCGAAATATACTCAGGGGGCGGGGACGTCTTGGAGTTCTGGAAAACCGTCTTCGACCTGGCCAGACACAAGTTCATCGGTCCACCGATCCTGGCGGCCGCCGTGCTGGCGGGTCTCGTGGCTTTCCTCATCGTGCCCGCTCACTACACGGCCAATGTGGTGCTGCTGCTCGCCGGGCCGGGCAACACGCAGCCGGCGGCGGGAGAGCCCGTGTCGGCGGCCGGGCGGACCAATCCGCTGCTGCAGGACAACGCCGGGTTGCGGACCACGGCGGCGGCGTTGATCCTCGCGACCGGCACACCCGAGGTGCTGGCCGAGCTCGGCGCGCCCAAGGACGGGCCGAGCACGCTCACCATCGACGACGGCGGCACCAACCAGGCCCTGTTCGGCAGCGGTGGACCGTTCCTTTCGATCACGGTGGACAGCCCCACCGAGCGCAGCGCGCGGGAGCTGGTGCTGCGGGCGCAGAAACGAGTCAAGGACGATCTGGCCGCCCGGCAGAAGGAGCTGGGGGCGCCGCAGATCCTTTACATCTCGCTGGTCAACGTCACACCGCCGTCGACGCCCGAGGAGCAGATCGGCGACAAGGTGCAGACCGCGATGATCATCTCCGTGCTCATGGTGTTCGCCGGGTTCAGCCTGGCGTACGCGTGGCAGCGCAGGCGAGCGCGGATCCGGGTGGCCGCGGCGCCCACGGAGAACGCCCGGACCGAGGCCGTGGACACCGTGGCGCCCGCACCGGAGAGCGAGCCGGTGCCCGTTGTTCCCCAGGAGCCGGCCGCGGAGGAGCCGGAGGACGCCACCGACACCCAGACGTTCCGCCAGGTCAGGCCGCCGGTTGAGGTGCTGGCGGACCGGGACGACGACGACGAGGACGCCGCCGACACGCAGACGTTCCCGAAGGTCGAGATCCCGTCGCCGCGGAAGTGACCGGGCGCGCTCTCAGTGCCCGGCCACCTCGGCGCACCTGCGCACCGCCGCCTGCCGGACGGCCAGCGGCGTGTCCGACTTGGCGGAGATCATCATGCCGATGGCCCCGGGGCCCAGCCGGTCGGCGAAGGCCAGGGCCGCGTCGTGGTCGAGCGGCGTCCTGTCCCAGTAGTTGTGGCAGAGCGCCGTGTTGGCCACGGGCGGGTCGCTGAGGTAGTGGACCTCGTCGGCGTACACGCCGTACAGGATGAACTCGGAGATGTGCAGGCGCGCGGTGAAGGCGTCCAGCCAGTGGCGGCCGGTGGCCTGGCCGATCCTGGTCCGCATGGCGCGCACGACCGCCGGGTCCCAGAACGTCAGCGAGCTGACGTAGTCGTGCAGCGGCGGCGCCGGCGCGGCCGGCAGGCCGAGCAGGTCGCGGGCCACCTGGTGCCAGCGGACGTGCCGGCCCATGCCCTCGTGCACGGCGCTCTCGGCCCGGTGCAGGACCAGCCGCCCGTCAGCCCGGAACGTGTCCTCCTCCACCGGCCTGACCAGCACGATGTCGGAGTCGACGATCAGCACGGCGTCCGCCTCGATCCGGGCGGTGAGGGAGAGCTTGAGCGCCTGCTGGATCACCCAGCCGCGGATCGGCGGCCACGGGCGCAGCCGGTTGATCCACAGACCCGACCTCGGGACGCGGACGTAGCGGCGGGGCAGCAGCTCCGGCTCGCTCCAGATCCGGCAGCGGGGGCCCGCGTACCGCGCGAACAGGGCCAGGTCACCCGGCGGCACGATCACGTGATGGACGGTCTCGTCGGAGGTGTACGCGAGAACGGACGCGTGCAGCTCGGCGAAGAGGTCCGCGTCGGGGCCGAAGCTGGGCGTCACCACTGCCACCTTGGTCACGGAAGGCTTATCGCCGGAGGAGTGGTGATTCGTTACGTAACATCCGTGGCCTATTGGAACGATACCTGGGTGTCATGGCGGTGCCCGTGGTTCGCGGCCTGAGGGGGAAGGGCGCATGGACTTCTGGCTCACGGTAGTGGTTCTGTTCCGCCGCTGGTATGTCTCCGTTCCGGCGTTCCTGCTGGCCCTGGGGGTGGCCGCGGGCGTCTACTCGACCGTCCCCACCCTGTGGGCCTCCAACGCGGCCATGGTGCTCACCACGCCGCGCACCGGTGCCAGCCTGCCCGTCCATCCGGGCACGACCAACGCCCCGGTGAACCCGCTGCTCAACTTCGACCGCGGGCTCACCATGACCGCATCGATCCTGACGGCCCGGCTCACCACCGTGGACACGGCGGCCGAGCTGGGGATCGTGGCGGGCGGCGACGTCACGTACAAGGTGCACAACGGCAGCACGAACGCCGAGGCGCTGGCCTCGGGACCGTTCGTGTTCATCGAGGGCGAGGCCCGCACGCCGGAGGCGGCGCGGGAGATCGTCCGCAAGGTCGCGGCCAGGGCCAAGGTGGAGCTGTTCAAGAGCCAGCAGACCGTCGACGCGCCGCCGGGCACCTACATCACGCTCTCCCAGATCGTCGCGCCGACACCGCCGGAGCCCGAGCCGGGGCGCAAGCTGCGGGCCGCCGTGGTCGCGCTGGCGCTGGGCATCATGGCCAGCCTGTTCGCGACGTACGCCTACGACAGCTTCGCCGACCTGCGCAGGCGCCGCAGGGAGGCCGCGGCCGCCGAGGCCGGTCCGCCGGTCGAGGTGGACGCGCGGGTGCTGGTCGCCGCCGAGTCCCACCTGAACGGCAAGCCGGCGTGACGACCCCGCTCGCGCCGCCGGTGCTGCCCGGGATGCCGCGCCGGGCGGACGCGGCCACGGTGCTCTGCCTGTTCGTGGTGACGCTGATGCTGATCCCGGCCCGCATGATCATCCGCGGCCTGCCGCTGGCGTTGTCGGTGGCGAACGTGCTCGCCCTGCTCGCCGCGTTGTTGTGGTTGTGCGCGCAGCTCACCAGGACGCTGGGCGCCGCCAAGGGCCGCAGCCCGGTCAGGACCGCACTCTTCCTGTACGTGATCACCTGCGCCGCCGCCTACGGCTACGGCACCTACGGCTTCCTGCCGTCCGACGAGCTCAACATGGCCGATCACGCGATCGTGCTGGTGCTGGCCAACGCGGGCGTGGGGCTGGCCGTGTGCGACGGCATCCGGATCAGGGAGCGACTGGACTTCGTGCTGAAGACCATCGTCGTGGGCGGCGCGCTCATGTCGCTGGTGGGCGCCGGCCAGTTCCTGTTCAACTTCGACCTGACCCAGTACATGCAGGTCCCCGGCTTGCGGTTCGTCATCGAGGACGCGTTCATCTTCGATCGGAACGCGATGCGCAGGGTGGCCGCCACGTCGGGGCATCCGATCGAGTTCGGCGTGATCTGCGCCATGATCCTGCCGCTCGCCGCGCACTACAGCTTCCGCGCCCGTGAGCTGGCCAGGCCCGCCCTGCGCTGGTGGTTGTGCACGGGCATGATCGGCATGGGCCTGATGTTCTCGGTGTCGAGGTCGGCCATCCTGGCCCTGGCCGGGGTCGGCGTGGTGCTGCTGCTCGGCTGGCCGGCGCGGCGGCGGATCCAGGCGCTCGTGGTGCTGGGCGGCTTCCTCGCCGTGATGAAGGTGGTCTCGCCCGGACTGCTCGGCACGATCTTCGGCCTGTTCGACAACTTCTTCAACGACAGCAGCATCGACTACCGCACGCACGACTACGCCTTCGCCGGCCAGGAGATCTCCAAGCACCTGTGGCTCGGGCGCGGCACGGGCACCTGGTACGCCCCCAAGTACCAGGTCTTCGACAACCAGTACATCCAGGGCGCGATCGACACCGGCCTCCTCGGCGTGACCGCCTTCCTGGGCATGTTCGTCTGCGCGTTCGTGTGCGCGCTGCGGGCCCGCTATCTGAGCGCGGACCCGGACGTCAGGGAGCTCGGGCTGACGATCGCGGCCTGCCTGGTGGCCCCGGTGCTCGGCGCCGCCACGTTCGACCTGCTGTCGTACGCGATCGTCACGGGCCTGTCGTTCCTGCTGGTCGGGGCCACGGGGACGCTGCTGCGGATGGCGAACGACGAGCGGCGCCCCGCTCACTTGCCGTTGCAGGTGAGCGGCCGGACGATGGAGGTGACCCGGTAGTCGTCGTCGATGGTGACGATGTGGTTGTTCTCGAACTGGATGGTGTCGAGACAGTCGCCGGACATCGGGGCGAACTCCCACGTCTTGTCGACCACCAGGTTGTTCTTGACGATCAGGAAGCCGTGGATGTTGTGCAACTGGACCGTGTAGTTGCCGCCCATCACCAGGTTGTTGGTGACCGTGACGTCGCGGGTGCCGTCGGGCCGGTCGTTGAAGAAGATCGGCGCGTTGTAGTTCTTGACGTCGCGCATGTCCATCGTGGTGTGGTCGAGGGTGAAGTTGCGGCCCGCGTTGAAGGTCTGCACGCCGTCGGCGTAGTTCTTCATCCCGTCGGAGCAGAGCCTGGCGTAGGAGTCCTTGATGACGATGTCGTCGCCGGAGTCGCGGAACCCGTCGGCGTGGCCGTGCACCAGCACCCGCTCGACCGTGTAGTGGGCGTAGCCGATGGCGGGCGCGGTCACGCACTCGTCGGTCGTCCCCACGGTGCTGTCGGTGATGCTGAAGGAGTAGGGCTGGTCGTCGAACTTGGGCTGGATGGCGCCGTCGATCTGGCTGTTGACGATCTTGACGTTCTCCGCGCCGATGAGCAGGTCGCCGGTGACGCGCACGCCGTCGAGCACGGTGCCGGGCTTGTCGATCCGGGTCGCCGGGCCGTCGTTGGCGTCCATCGTGGTCAGCTGCGTGCCGGGCGGCACGCCGGTGCAGGCGGGCGTGGGATGGTCGGGGCAGCGGCGGCCGTCGGGGGCGACCACGGGCCGGGGCACCAGCGGGGGCGGCTGCGTCGCGGCCGGCCGGGAGGCCGGGGCCTCGGACGACGAGGGGCCGCCTGGCTGGGAGGCCGGGGCGGTCACGGTGACGGTCACGGTGGGCTGGGGCGCCGCGCCGATGCCGCAGGCCGACACCAACAACACCGCGCCGGCGAGTAGCCTTCGCATGGATCACACTCTCCTAGGCGAGACGCTCGACGAGCTGCGCCCACGTGCCGGCCGCGAGATCACGCGGGCTGACGGCCGTGACGGGCAGCGGCCAGTCGATCTTGAGCTCGGTGTCGTCGTAGCGCACCGACAGATCTTCCGACGGATCGTGCTCCCTGTCGATCCGGTAGCAGGTGTCCGCCTCGCCGGTCAGCGCCTGGAAGCCGTGCAGGAAGCCGGCGGGCACGTACAGGGTGACGAAGTCGTGGTCGTCGAGGCGTACCGAGAACTGCCGCCCGAACGTGGGGGAGCCGGGCCGCAGGTCCACCAGCACGTCGTGCACGGCCCCGCGCGCGCACCGCACCAGCTTGGCCTCACCGCGCCCGGATCTGCCGTGCATGCCGCGCACGGTGCCCTGACGCGAGCGCGACTGGCTGTCCTGCAGGAACGCCGCCGGGTCGAGCCCGTGCTCGGCCGCGACCCGGGTGTCGAACGTGCGGGTGAAAAGGCCGCGCTCGTCGCGGTGCGGCGACGGCACGAACAGCAACACGCCGTCGAGCGGGGTCCGCTCAACTCTCATCGATTCATCCTTTCGAAAGGGACCGGCCGGTGGATCCCATCGCGAGCGTCGTCATTCCGGCGCACAACGAGGAAGTCGTCATCGGGGCGGGACTGGCCGCCCTGCTGGAGGAGGCGGCGCCGGGCGAGCTCGACGTCGTGGTGGTGGCCAACGCCTGCGCCGACGAGACCGCGGCCCTGGCCCGCGCGGCGGGCGTGCGGGTGATCGAGACGCCGGTCGGCGGCAAGGCGCACGCACTGCGGCTCGGAGACGAAGCCTGCCGCACGTTCCCCCGCCTCTACCTGGACGCGGACGTCGTGCTGAGCACGGCCTCGGCGCGGGCGCTGGTGGCCGCCCTGGCGCGTCCGGGGGTGCTGGCCTGCGCCCCGGTGCCCGTGCTCGACCTGGCGCGGGCGGGATGGGTGGCCAGGCGGCTGCACCGGACGCACGACCGGCTGGTCGCGCCGGGGCGGGCGCTGGCGGGGGTGGGCGTCTACGCGCTCGGGAAAGAGGGGCATGCCAGGGCCTTTCCGCTGCCCGACGTGCTGTCCGACGACGGCTGGGTGCACGCGAGCTTCCTGGACGGCGAGCGGGTCCCGGTGCCGGCGGCCACCTCGCTCGTCCGGCCGGCCAGGACCGTCGCCGCCCACCTGCGCCGCCGCGTCCGGGTCCGCCTCGGCAACCGGCAACTGGCCCGCCTGGGCCGCCCGGTGACCGGGAGCCCGCTCCGGCTCGGCGCGCTGGGCACGCTGGTGCGCAGGCGCGAGGTGAGCCCGCTGGACGCCGCCTGCTATCTGGCCGTGCTCCTGCTCGACCGGGCGCTGACCGTGCTCCGCCGCTCCGGCGCCGTCCGGTGGGGCACCGACGCGAGCACCCGCGGGTGATCACTTCGGCAGCAGGTCGTAGGTCCTGATCGTCCCGAAGGGCGGGTTGAGCGGGTCCGGCTTCAGCTCGATCGTGCGCACGTGGCGGAAGCGTCCCGTGCTCGTCAGGTACGGCTCCTCCACCGGGTTGTAGTAGATCATCCGGATCCGCCGCGGCGCGCGGTCCACCGAGGCGATGAGCCGGTCGGCGACCTCGCCGAAGGTCTTGCCGCGGAACGGGTTGTTGAAGAACACCACGGTCACGTCGTCGGGTATGTCGTAGTCGAGCGCGTCGGACACGACCAGCTCGATGTCGCCGCAGCGCCGCCGCACCCGCATGTTCGCGACGTTCTCCCTGGCGATCTCCGTGAGCTCCTCCGACAGCTCGACCCCGATGACCCGGGCGAACGGGTAGCGGGACGCCTCCACGATCACCCGGCCCATGCCCGAGCCGAAGTCCATGAACACGTCCCGCTCGCTCACCTCGCTCATGGGCAGCGCCTTGCGCAGGCCCCGCCAGTTGAACGCGATGTAGGAGACGCGCTCCTCGCCGTCGAGGCCGAAGTCGGCCAGGTCGACGCGGTCGGCCGTGCGTACGCCGTACCTGCGCTCGTACAGGAGCTGGCCGACGCTGCGCCGCAGCCACGTGTATGCGCTCATGCGATCACTTTCGAATAGGCGGCGATGAGGGCCTTGCGTGACTCGTTCCAGGACAGCGGGCCCTGGACCCGCTCCTGGCCGATCTCGCCCATCCTGCGCCGTTCATCCGGATGGTCCAGCAGGTACGCGATCAGCTTCGCGAACTCCGCCTCGTCGTTGGCCGGCGCGTACAGGGCCGCCTCACCCGCCGACACCCGAGCCTCGCGCAGCTCGAAGGAGACGATCGGCTTGGCCATGGCCATGTACTCCATGATCTTGTTCATCGTGGAGACGTCGTTGAGCGGGTTGAGCGGGTCGGGCGACAGGCACACGTCGGCCGTCGACAGATAGCGCATCAGGTCCTCGTCGGGGATGCGCCCGGTGAACTCCACCCGGTCGGCCAGCCCCAGCTCCCCGGAGAGCGCCACCATCGCGTCGAACGTGTCGCCGCCCCCGACGAACACCGCGTGCCAGTCCTGCCGCTCCAGCCGGGCCAGCGCGCGTAAGGCGTAGTCCACGCCGTCCTGCGGCCCCATCACGCCCAGGTAGCACAGCAGGTACGGCTTGCCGCGCTTGATCGACGTGTCCGGCGGCACCTGGTGGAAACGCTCGACCGCGGGTGCGCTGCGGACCACGAACACCTCGTCCGGCCGCTTGCCGCCCCTGGTCAGCGCCACCTCCCGGTAGCTCTCGTTGGTCGCGATCACCACATGCGCGGCGTCGTACGTACGCCGCTCCAGCCCGCACACGACCCGGTAGAGCAGGTCCTTGCCCCGGCCGAACCGCGACAGGTACAGCTCGGGCACCAGGTCGTGCTGGTCGAAGACGAACCGGGTGCCCTTGCGGGCCAGCTTCCGCGCCACCAGGTAGAACAGGTCGGGCGGGTTGCACCCGTGCACCACGTCGACCGGTCCGACCTCCCTGGCCAGCCGGAAGGTGTGCCAGAGCGCGGAGCCGTACTCCTTGAGGTAGCCGAGCGGCCCGCCGGTGGCGGCCGTGAGCGGGTAGCGGTGGATCGCGATGCCGTCGATCACCGCCTCGGGCTCGGTGTCCTGCTTGGCGCCGCGCGGGCAGATGACGTGCACCTCCCAGCCCGCGTCGCGCAGCGTGACGCTCTCCTGCCACACCCGCCTGTCCATCGGCACGGAGAGGTTCTCGACGAGGATCAGCGCACGTTTACCAGGCAAGGCCCACATATCCAGGAGTCGCCCGGCGCGCGGCGGCGTCGGGGAGACGGACGAGGTCGATGATCGTTCGGGTGCCCGCGCGCGCGACGGCGTCGAGCACGGCCGGCTCGCGGGACCCGATCACGCACACGTCGGCGTGCGCGAGCACCTCGTCGATCGAGGTGGTCAGCAGGTCGCCGAGGTGGGGGAGCCGCTGCTCGATGTAGTCCCGGTTGGCGCCCATCAGCCGCGACAGGGTCACGTTCTCGTCGTAGATGCGCAGCTCGTAGCCCTTGCCGAGGAGCCGCTCCGCCAGCTCGACCAGCGGGCTCTCCCGCAGGTCGTCGGTGCCCGGCTTGAACGACAACCCGAACAGGCCGACCTTGCGGCTGTCGGCGGCCACGACCAGCTCGAACGCCCGCTGCAGGTGGGCCTCGTTGGAGGGCAGCACGTGCGAGAGCAGCGGCACGGACACGTCGGCCCGGCGGGCGGCGTAGACCAGGCCGCGCAGGTCCTTGGGCAGGCACGAGCCGCCGAAGGCGAAGCCGGGGCGCAGGTAGGCGGGGCTGATGTTGAGCTTGCGGTCGGCCAGGAAGACGTCCATGACCTGGTGGGAGTCGAGCCCCAGGGCCTGGCAGACCGAGCCCAGCTCATTGGCGAAGCTGATCTTGAGCCCATGAAACGCGTTGTCCGCATATTTCGTCATTTCGGCTACGGCTACCGGCACCCGGAACACCTCGCCGGGGATGCCCTCGTACAGCGTGGCCACCAGCGCGCCGGTGGCCGCGTCGCTCTCGCCGATCACCGTCTTGGGCGGATCGAAGAAGTCCCGCACGCTGGTGCCCTCGCGCAGGAACTCCGGGTTCACCGCCACTCCGAAGTCCCGCCCCGCCCGCAGCCCGGACGCCTGCTCCAGGATCGGGATCAGCAGGCTCTCGCAGGTCCCCGGCAACATGGTGCTCCGGAAGACCACGGTGTGCCCGCTCTCCAGCGTGGCGCCGATCTCCTCGGCGACCCGCTCCAGGTAGCGCGTCGACAAGCTGCCGTTCGGCGCCGACGGCGTGCCGACGCAGACCAGCGACACCTCCGTGGCGCGGACGGCCGCGGCGGCGTCCGTGGTGGCCCGGAGCGATCCCGCCCGCACCACCTGCTCGGTCAGCTCGCCGATGCGCTCCTCGACCACGGGGGCGCGCCCCGAGGCGATGAGATCCACCTTCGCCTGGCTGACGTCCACGCCCACGACCTCGTGCCCCATCGAGGCCAAGCAGGCGGCGGACACGCAACCGACGTAACCGAGTCCGAAGACACTGATTCTCACGGTCCGGGCCCTCCCCCGTCGCGTCAGGAGCAGGGCTCACGACATTTGTCATGCCTCACCCGGCTCACCCTTGTTTGTTCGGATCAGTTGCTTGGAGCGTTACACGTTCCTGATCTTGCGTGCGAGGTTCCGCAGGAGCTCCGACCGTCTGGCCGTGGCGGCGAGCGAGTCACGGGCGCGGCGCAGGGCCAGCCGCGCCGGGCTGCCCGTGACGAGCCCCTGGCAGACGACGCTCTCGCCGGTCTTGGCCCGGCGTTTGTACTCGTCGTCGCCGCGCCCCAGATCGATGCGGGTCAGGCCGAGCGCGGGTGCCGCGGACACCAGCTCGCGCAGCAACATCCAGCCGGGCGCCAGCCGGGCGTACTCCGGGTCGTAGACGGGGAACCACCAGTGCAGCACGCCGCCCGAGCGCATCCCGAAATGCGCCGCCAGCAGGTGCGGGCCCGCGCGCAGCGTCGACAACACGCCGCCGAACGCCGGGTCGCGGGTGTGCAGCAGCCTGGTGAGCAGCTCGATCCGGCCCGGCTCGGCGAAGTAGTCCCTGGCGCCCGTGGCGGCGTACTGGGCGCGCTTGAGGCGGACGACCTCCCGCAGGGCCTCGGGATCGACGGTGTCCGCCTCGAAGCGGACGGGCCCGTACGTCTTCTCGGCCTTGGCCGTCCGCCGCCTGGCCTGCCCCATGTTGTCCTTGCCCGACCGCGACGCGCGCCCCAGATAGCCGTCGAGCCCCCCGGTCACGTCCACGTACGGCGAGGCGCGGCGCGAGAGGATCCACGGCTCGAACCCCGCGTCCTCCAGCAGATGGTCGAACTCCAGCCCGCGCACCCCCCGCCCGAGCAGCTCCAGCGGCCTGAAGGCGGTGCCGGGCGCGAGCACGGGGCCCTGGAAGTCGGCTCCCGGCCACCCCACGGGCCGCAGCAGCCCCCCGTCCCGGTGACAGGACAGCAGCGAGACGATCTCCCCGCGCGGATCCCTGGCGACGGCCACCCGCACGGCCTCGAACTCGTGCACCGCCGCCGCGAAGCCCGGATGGAAATACGGGCTGTCCAGCGCCGGGTTGGCCGCCCGCAGCTTGTGCCAGGCGTCCAGCTCCTCCGTCGTGAGCTCGTCGAACGCCTTCACGGGAGCACCCGGGACGGGCGCAGCAGCGCGGCGAAGGACGCCTGGGAGATCTTCCGGCCGGCCAGCGCCCGCGCGCCCTCGCCGAGCAGCACCGCGACGTAGTAGGCGGCGCCCGGCAGACGGCCGCGGCGCCTGCGGAACAACCGCACCTTGTTGACGATGAGCAGCGCGGCCAGGAACGGGTTCGTGCCCGAGTCGCCGCCGATGTGCTCGATCACCGACGCCGGCTCGTACCAGGTCAGCCAGCCCTGGTCGGCGGCCCGCAGGCAGTATTCCGTCTCCTCGCTGTAGAGGAAGAACGACTCGTCCCACGGCCCGATCTCGCGCATCGCGGGCACCGACAACAACATCGCCGCCCCCGTCGCCCAGGCGACCGCGCCGGGCCGCTCGTACTCGCGCGGATCGGTCACCAGCTCGCCCGCCTTGCCCAGCCGCCCGGCCAGGTCCCCGCCGATGACCGCCTCGATCACGGCCCGGCCGATCGTCGGCCTGCGGCGCAACGACGGCTGCAGTGACCCGTCCGGATTGACCATGTACGGCACCGCGATGCCGCGTCCCGGCGCCCGCAACGCCTCGGCCAGCGGCGCGATCGAGCCGGGAAGCAGCCGGCAGTCCGGGTTCATCACGTAGACCGCGTCCAGGCCGTCCAGGTCCAGCGCGTCCACGCCGGCGTTGACGGCGGCCGCGTAGCCCGCGTTCCTGCCGAGCTGGACCGTGATCACCGGCAGGTCCCTGGCCTGCTTGGCGATGGTCAGGCAGTCGTCGGCCGAGGCGTTGTCGGCCACGACGACCGAGGCCAGCTCCACTCCGCGCGCGCCCGCCGCGAGGCTGCGCAGGCAGCCGGCCAGCACGTCGGCGCTGTTGTAGGTGACGATCACTACCGCTACGCGCATCCGGGGTCAGCCTCGCGCTCTCTTGTACAGCCGCGCGGCGGCCTTCCTGGCCCGGTGCGCCAGCGGCGGGCGGTCGTCGAGCACCCGGTGGATCCACCGCTCGTCCAGGTCGTGCCGCAGGCTGTTGCGGGCCTGAAGCCAGGAGCCGGGCGTCGCCCGGCCGCCGTCGCTGGTGTATGCGCAGGTCACGCCTGCCGTGCGGAGCCGCCCGAGCACGTGCCGGTCATAGGAGCCGAACGGGATGGCGACCCGGGTCACCGGATGCCCGCATAATCCGCCGATCACCTGATGGGCCTGCGACAACTCCTCGCTGACCTGTCCGGGCCCGAGCCGCCGCCAGTCGCGGTGCCCCCATCCGTGGGAGCCGACCCGCATGCCCGACCTGACGAGCTCGGCGACGCCGTCGGCCGTCACCCTGCCCGGCTGTCCGATGAGCCCGGCGAGCACGAAGAACTCGCCGCGCAGTCCGCGTTCGAGCAGCCGGGGCAGGGCGATCTCCACATCGGAGGCGTTGCCGTCATCAAAGGTGATCCGGACATCCTTACGGTCCACGACGGCGTCGAGCACCCGCTCGAACTGCTCGACAGTGACCCAGGTGCCGTCCTCACCAGGGTCGAGCGGCCGATCGGTGTCACCTATGCCATGAACGGTCAGGTTGATGATCGACCCCAGCGTCATAACCGTTCTCCCCAGTCCGGTTCAGCTCTTGTGTATCCGGCCTGCCCCTCGGACCGTTACAAGTGAGCCTTTAGCTGGATCTGTACCAGGCGTAGGTGCGGCGCAGCCCGTCCGCCAGCGTGGTGCGGGGACACCAGCCGATCAGCTCCAGGGCGGGCCCGGGATCGGCCGTCTGCGGCACGTCCAGCGGCCGGTCGGCGACGGCGCCGAAGGGCGGGGCGGCGTCCTCGCCGGCGATCTCGTACAGCAGCTCGACGGCCTTCCGGACCGAGATCCGCGTGCCGGTGCCCACGTCGAACGCCTGCCCGGCGGTCCGCTCGCTCAGCCCGGCCAGCACGAACGCCTCGACCACGTCGTCGACGTACACCCAGTCCACGAGCTTGGCGCCGCTGGTCAGCCGCGGCTTCTCGCCGCGCAGCAGGGCCAGCGTCACGTACGGCACCAGTTTCGCGACGTCCCGCTGCCCCGGCCCGTACACCATGGTCGGCCGCACGATCGTGAACGGCACGTTCCACAACCGGTGGTACAGCTCGGCGTACCCGGTCGCCGCGGTCTTGGCCATCGCGTACGGCGACGGCGGCGCGTTGTGCCCGTTGCCCGGCCGCGGCTCCTCGCTCGACCCCGCCAGCACCACCCGGCAGCCGGACGGGACGGCGGCGCTCAGCACGTTCACCGTGCTCGCCAGATTCCCCTCCATCGTCGGCCGCACCACGGACACGTCCCTGGCGCCGTTCACCTCGCCGGCCAGATGGAAGACCACCTCGGGACGGACGGCCGCGAACACCTCGTCCACGGCCGCGGCGTCCCGCAGATCGACGCCCGTGCTCCTGCTGGCGCCGTGCACCTCGGCGCCCAGCTCGGTCAGCCGCCGGACCAGGGCGGCGCCGATGAACCCCGAAGCCCCCGTCACCAGAGCCCGCCTGCCATGCCACTCCACGAGCGCCCCCTCAGAGAACGTGGCGGGCATACGAAAGGGGCCCGCTCGGACGAGCAGGCCCCATCAAATCGTGAATGTCAGCTGATGCGCCAGGTGTCGCCGCCCAGCAGCAGCTCACTCAGGTCGCCCGGCCCCTTCTGGGCCACGGCCTCTTCGAGCTGCCCGGCCATGAGCACGTCATAGGCCGGCCGCTCGACCTGCCGGAAGATCCCGATCGGCACGTGCTCGAACGCCGGCTCGTCCAGCCTGCTCAGCGCGAAGGCCAGGGACGGGTCGGGGTTGTGCGCGTCGTGCACGAGGATCTCCGACTCGGCCACGCTGTCACGGGACACCACCTGGATGCCGCCGCTGGGCGCCCGCACGACGGCCTTGGAGCTGCTCACGATCGGCTGCCCGTGCTCGAGCCGCACGGTGATGTCGTCGCGGATCTCAGGGTCCTTGAGCTGCTCGAAGGCGTTGTCGTTGAAGATGTTGCAGTTCTGGTAGATCTCCACCAGCGACGTGCCGCGGTGCGCGGTGGCGTCGCGCAGCACCGACTGCAGGTGCTTGCGGTCGGAGTCGATGGTCCTGGCCACGAACGACGCCTCGGCGCCGATGGCCAGCGAGATCGGGTTGAACGGCTTGTCCAGCGAGCCCATGGGCGTCGACTTGGTGATCTTGCCGACCTCGCTCGTGGGTGAGTACTGGCCCTTGGTCAGACCGTAGATCCGGTTGTTGAACAGCAGGATGTTCAGGTTGACGTTCCTGCGCAGCGCGTGGATCAGGTGGTTGCCGCCGATCGACAGCGCGTCACCGTCACCCGTGATCACCCAGACGCTCAGGTCGGGCCGCGAGGCGGCCAGCCCGGTCGCGATGGACGGCGCCCGCCCGTGGATGGAGTGGAAGCCGTAGGTGTTGAGGTAGTACGGGAAACGCGAGGAGCAGCCGATGCCGGAGACGAACACGATGTTCTCGCGCTTGAGCCCCAGCTCGGGCAGGAAGCTCTGCACCGCCGCCAGGATCGCGTAGTCACCGCAACCCGGGCACCAGCGCACCTCCTGGTCGGACTTGAAGTCCTTCATGCCCTGCTTCACGTCGGTCTTGGGAATGAGCGACAGGCCCTTCCCGTTGACGAGCTCAGTCACTGTCGATCACGTCCTGAATGACTCCTGCAAGCTCCTCGGCCTT
Source organism: Nonomuraea sp. NPDC002799 (assembly GCF_053592075.1). Lineage (NCBI taxonomy): Bacteria > Bacillati > Actinomycetota > Actinomycetes > Streptosporangiales > Streptosporangiaceae > Nonomuraea > Nonomuraea sp. NPDC002799. The sequence continues at coordinate 40,027 of NZ_JBSFVA010000026.1, read as the reverse complement.
GAACGGGAGCCCGCGCACACGGTTGTAGCTGATCACGTCGACGAGGAAGCGGGCCCGCAGCAGCAGGGCGAGCTGGCCGAGGTTGATCTCGGGCAGCAGCACCTTGTCGTAGCTCTTGAGGACCTCGCCGGTGTTGGCGGGCAGCGGGTTGAGGTGGCGCAGATGGGTCTGCGCGACCTTGCCGCCCTCGCGCCTGATGCGCCGCACGGCCGCGGCGATCGGCCCGTACGTCGAGCCCCATCCGATGACCAGCACGCGGGCGTCACCGTCGGCGTCGTCCACCTCCAGCGGCGGCACGTCGATGCCGGCGATCTTGGCGGCCCGGGTGCGGACCATCAGGTCGTGGTTGTCCGGGTCGTAGGAGATGTTGCCGGTGCCGTCGGCCTTCTCGATGCCGCCGATGCGGTGCTCGAGGCCGGCGGTGCCGGGGATGGCCCACGGCCGGGCCAGCGTCTCGGTGTCGCGCTTGTACGGCAGGTATTCGCCGTCGGCGCCGTTGGGCTCGGTGGTGAACTCCTGCGAGATGTCCGGCAGGTCGGACACCTCTGGCAGACGCCATGGCTCGGAGCCGTTGGCCAGGTAGCCGTCCGAGAGCAGCATGACCGGCGTGCGGTACTTGACCGCGATCCGGGCCGCCTCGATGGCCGCGTCGAAACAGTCGCTCGGCGACATCGGCGCCACGATGGGCACCGGGGACTCGCCGTTGCGGCCGAACATCGCCATCAACAGGTCGGTCTGCTCGGTCTTGGTCGGCATGCCGGTGCTCGGCCCGGCCCGCTGCACGTCCACGACGATCAGCGGCAACTCGGTGGTGACCGCCAGGCCGACGGTCTCGGCCTTCAGCGCCACACCCGGACCCGAGGTGGTGGTGACGCCCAGCGCACCGCCGAACGCGGCCCCCAGCGCCGCGCCGACGCCCGCGATCTCGTCCTCCGCCTGGAAGGTGCGGATGCCGAACCGCTTGTGCTTCGACAACTCGTGCAGGATGTCGCTGGCCGGGGTGATCGGGTAGGAGCCCAGGAAGAGCGGCAGCTTCGACTGCACACTGGCGGCGATCAATCCGTACGCGAGGGCCTGGTTGCCGGAGATGTTGCGATAGACGCCCGGTGTCAGGCGAGCCGGCTTGACCTCGTAGGAGACCGAGAAGGACTCGGTCGTCTCGCCGTAGTTCCAGCCTGCCTGGAAGGCCGCGATGTTGGCCTTGGCGATGTCGGGCTTCTTGGCGAACTTCTGCTCGAGGAACTTGACCGTGTGCTCGGTCGGCCGGTGGTAGAGCCAGGACAGCAGGCCGAGGGCGAACATGTTCTTGGACCGCTCGGCGTCCTTCTTGGACAGGTCGAAGCCTTCGAGCGCCTTGACGGTCAGCGAGGTCAGCGGCACGGCGTGCACGCGCCACTCGCTGAGCGCGTCGTCCTCCAGCGGGTTGGCGTCATAGCCGACCTTCTGCAGGTTGCGCTTGGTGAACTCGTCGATGTTCGCGATGATGTCCGCGCCCCTGGGCAGGTCGCCCAGATTGGCCTTGAGCGCGGCGGGGTTCATGGCCACGAGCACGTTCGGCGCGTCGCCGGGCGTGAGAATGTCGTGGTCGGCGAAGTGCAACTGGAAGCTCGACACGCCGGGCAGAGTGCCTGCGGGCGCGCGGATCTCAGCGGGGAAGTTGGGGAGCGTCGACAGGTCGTTGCCGAACTCCGCGGTGCCCGCGGTAAAACGATCGCCGGTGAGTTGCATGCCGTCGCCGGAGTCTCCGGCGAACCTGATGATCACGCGGTCGAGTTGCTGGACCTGCTTTGTCACAGCTCAGTCCTCCTCGACGCGCCACTGCGCGGTTGCCTTAGGCGCGTTCTCTGTTTCCATGCTAGATCCTCGAAAGGTCACGCGTTTGCCAGCCGCACAAAGCGGGTAAACGCCGTCGGAGTCAGGGTGAGCTCGGAGAACAACGACGACACAGCCCGGACGCGAGCCTGCAGAGGTCCACATGCAGGCGGGCGAACAGGACGGTTCGGGTCACGAGCGCCAACTATACGTCCCCCCAGCATGTGCGCTACGTCAGGGGCTGCTTACCCGGCAGCTCGTTCCCTGACCTGTACAGGCGTCCGGCCTGCATTGCCGCAGAGCCGTACAACTCAGGAACGGTGACGAAGCTGTATCCCTTCCCGTGCAACCTTTTGAGGATGTCCGGAACGGCGTCAACGGTCTCCCGATGGATGTCGTGCATAAGAATGATCGCACCGGGATGCACCTGTTCCGCCACCATGTCGGCGATGTCGCGCGCCTCGCCGCCGAGCTGATCTTGGGTGTCGACGTCCCAGGTGACGAGGGTCAGCCCCATCTTGCGGGCGGTGTCGCGCACGTCCTGGCTCACGGCCCCGTACGGCGGCCGCACCAGTTTCGGCGTCTGCCCGATGGCCCCGGAGATCACGTCCTCCGTCCGCCCGAGCGAGTCGGTGATCTTGCTGGTGCCCTGCTCCGACAGGTCCCGGTGTCCCCAGCTGTGGTTGCCGACGAGGTGGCCCTCCGCGCTCATCCTGCGCAACAACCCGGGCTGGGCGGCGGCGTTCGTGCCGACCGTGAAGAACGTGGCCCGCGCCCGATCCTTCAGCAGGAGGTCCAGCAACTCGCCCGTGTAGGGGCCGGGCCCGTCGTCGAACGTCAGCGCCACGCACTTGACGGCGACGCAGTCGACGCTCCCCGCCCGGTTGCTGACCGCGTCCGGGTTGGTGGTGGGCGCCATCCTGGGCGTCACGGGCAGGCCGCTCCCGGCCGCCGACCGCGCCCGGTCCTGGGCCCGCCGCCCCAGCTCCGACAGCAGCGGCGTCACCTGCCCGGCCGGCACCGCCGCCGCGACCCGGCCCAGCGAGCACGGCCCCACCTGGCAGTCGTCGAACTCGACCACCAGGTCTCCGGCCCGGTTGAAGGCCATCGAGTCGAACCGGTCGTCGTCGGGCCGCACCGCGTCCCGCTCCACCTCGGAGCCACGCGTGTCGAGCTGGCTCTTGACCAGCGCCGCGAGCCGCCGCAGCGCGCTCTGGCCGTCCAGCAGGCCGGTCGAGCCGGCGGCCTGGCCCGAATGCGGGTCGAACCAGTAGGTCCGGGTGGAGTTCTTCCAGCTCGCGCCGGTGGACTCGCCGGTGCGCAGCCGTACCGCGACCGCGTCGGGGGAGACGGCGGCGAGCTGCCAGTCGACGTTCAGCTCGGGACGCGGGGCCGGGTCGCCGGGCTCGGCGCGCTCGCGGAAGCCGTCGAACTGGCGCTGGGCGTGGGCGCGCAGCGCCTGGTTGAGCGCGGGGGCGTCGGCCAGCTCCGGGTAGGTGATGTGCACGTATCTGCTGGAGGCGGAGTCGCCTTCGGTCAGCGTCTCGGTGGACAGGCCGACGACGGTCGCCGGGTCGACGAAGTCGATCAGCGTCGGCTCTGCCGGGACCACGACGTCCTCCCCTGGAGAGGCGGCGGCCAGACCGCAACCCGTGGCCGAGAGGACCAGCAGAGCGATTCCGGGGGCGAATCGCATTTTGTGCATGTATGTCACCGTATGGGGCTGATCTTGTGATTTATACCCATTTGGGGGAAGCGGGGAGGAGCCTTTGACCGAGTCTTTGTTTTGCGGGTGCCCCAGGGGGCAGCGTCCGTGGTTCCGCCGGGCCGCCGGAGTTACGATCACGCCATGGACGGCTACTTCGGGTCTTACGTGCTCGTCGCCGCGCTGCTCGCCATCGGCGTCGCCATCGTGGCCGGCGCCCTCTTCGTCAACCGCCTGCTCCGCCCGTCCCGGCCGACGCCGGAGAAGCTGACCACGTACGAGTGCGGAGTCGACCCGGTGGGCGAGGGGTGGGCGCAGTCGCAGGTGCGTTACTACGTGTTCACCTACCTGTACGTGGTCTTCGCGGTGGACGCCGTCTTCCTCTTCCCGTGGGCCACCGTCTTCGACGCGCCCGGCTACGGGGTGACGACGCTGGTCGAGATGTTCGTCTTCCTGGGGTTCATCGCCCTGGGCATCCTGTACGCCTGGCGCAAGCGCGTACTCACCTGGACCTGAGCCCTTGGCGATGGATCCTTTGCCTGACCTGTGATCCGCGCAAGAATGGGCGGCATGGCAGCGACGGATCTTCCGATGCCCTCCGTGGGCCCGATCTCCAAGTTGGCGCCCAAGCCGATGCGCTTCGTGCTCAACTGGGGGCGGCGCTACTCCCTTTGGGTGTTCAACTTCGGGCTGGCCTGCTGCGCCATCGAGTTCATCGCGGCGTCGACGAGCAGGCACGACTTCATCAGGTTCGGCGTGATCCCGTTCGCGAACGGCCCGCGCCAGGCCGACCTGATGATCGTCTCGGGCACCGTGACCGACAAGATGGCCCCGGCCGTGAAGCGCCTCTACGAGCAGATGCCCGACCCGAAGTACGTCATCTCGTTCGGCGCCTGCTCCAACAGCGGCGGCCCCTACTGGGACTCCTACTGCGTCACCAACGGCGTGGACCAGATCATCCCCGTCGACGTCTACGTCCCCGGCTGCCCGCCCAGGCCGGAGGCGCTCCTGTACGGCATCATGCAACTGCAGGAGAAGATCGCAGCCGAAAACCTCGGCGAACGTTACGCAGCTCCCTCCTCCACACGGGAGGAGGCGTGAGCACCGCGATCACCGCGCGCTTCGGCGACCGGGCGCAGATCTCCGAGTCGTACGGCGACACGACGGTCGACGTCGAACCGGCCGACTGGATCGAGTTGCTGACCTTCGTCCGCGACGACCTCGGCTACGCCTTCTTCGACTGGCTGACCGGCGTGGACGACCCGCCGGACGCGTTCGAGATCGTCGCCCACGTCTTCAACCTGGCCGCCGGCCAACGCCTCCTGCTGCGCACCCGCATCCCCCGGGCCGATCCCCACCTGCCGACCGCCGTGGGCGTCTACCGGGGGGCGAACTGGCACGAGCGCGAGACGTACGAGATGTTCGGTGTGATCTTCGACGGCCACCCCAACCTGGTGCCGCTGCTGCTCCCCGACGGGTTCGAGGGGCACCCGCTCCGCAAGGAGTTCATCCTGGCGGCCCGGGTGGCGAAGCCGTGGCCCGGAGCCAAGGAGCCGGGGGAGTCGGGCCACGGCTCCCCAAGCCGCCGCAGAACCCTGCCTCCCGGCGTCCCCGCCGACTGGGGAACTCCCGATGCCTGACACCCCTGCATCCCGGCGTCCCGGCCGACTGGGAACCCCCGATGCCTGACACCTCCTGCCTCCACCCGCACCCACCCACCCCAGGCCGCATCCGAATCCCCATCTGAAGCCCTGAAGTAGCGTCAACCACCCGATCTGGGAGCCGCCCGATGCTTGAAGTGGTGCTGAGCTTCGTCGTCATCCTCATCGTGTTCCTGGCGCTCCCACTGATCATCGGGCAGACCGAACACAAGGTCATGGCCCACATGCAGTCACGTCTCGGCCCCATGTACGCGGGCGGCTTCCACGGCTGGGCCCAGCTCATCGCCGACGGGGTGAAGTTCGCGCAGAAGGAGGACGTCATCCCGGCCGCCGCCGACCGCCGGATCTTCATGATCGCCCCCGGCGTGGCCCTGATCCCCTACCTCGTCGTACTGATCGCCATCCCCATAGACCGCGACCTCGTGGCCGTCGATCTGGACCTCGGCCTCTTCTTCGTGCTGGCCGTCATGGGCATCGGCGTCCTGGGCTCGATCATGGCGGGCTGGGCCTCTGCCAACAAATACTCGGTGCTCGGCGGCATGCGCTCGGCCGCCCAGCTCATGTCGTACGAGCTGCCGCTGGTCCTGGCGGCCGCATCGATCGCGATGGCCGCGGGCACCCTCTCGATCCCCGGCATCGTCGAGGCGTGGCAGTGGTGGTGGCTGCCCTGGCAGGCGATCGGCGGCGTGGTCTTCTTCCTGGCCGGCCTGGCCGAGCTGCGCCGCCCTCCGTTCGACATGCCGATCGCCGAGTCCGAGATCATCATGGGCCCGATGACCGAGTACACCGGCATGCGCTTCGCCCTCTTCATGCTCGCCGAGTACGCCGGGATCGTGGTCCTGTCCTTCCTGACCACCGTCCTGTTCCTGGGCGGCTGGCACGGCCCGTTCCTGCCCGGCTGGCTCTGGACCCTGATCAAGGTCTTCCTGCTGGCGTTCGTGGTGATCTGGCTCCGGGTGACCTACCCTCGCCTGCGCGAAGATCAGCTCCAGAAGCTCGCCTGGGCCGTCCTCGTCCCCCTGGCCCTGCTCCAACTGGCCCTCACCGGCGTCATCAAGGTCCTCACCTAGAACATCGACTGTGCGAGGTGGACCTCAAGCAGGGGGCCGGAAACCTTCCACCGCACATATTCGTCATACCTGAGTACGGGGCCCACTGGGGGTATGACTGTGTTGCAACTCCGTCCTATCGCAGGCGCGACCAAGGGCAGTCAATGCCCCGGAACCGTTCTGACCGCAGACGGCCGAACTCTGACCGCCACCGACACCACCACCGGCGCATCGGTACGCATCACTCCGGCCACCCTTTACCGCTACGACTGCGACCAGCGGACCACCACGCCGACCGGCAAGAAAGAGCAGCCGCGCTCCGTTCAAGGAATGGCCGCGCTGGACGCCGACGGACTGGTCCTGCTCGACCTTCCGGGCGAGTGGCACGGACCGGACGTGGACGCCTTCGTCACCAAGTCCGGCATCCCGGTCCTGGACGCCCGCTTCCAACCCGCCGCTCGTGTACGCGGAACCCTGGCGAGCCGAGCCCCAGGCTGGCAGCGCATGCGCGGCATGCCCATCCCCGCCCTCCGTAAGTGGCGCAAAACCATAGCAATGTGCGCAGGTGTCGTCGGCCTCGGCTTCATGGCCTACCTGGCCACGCTGGGATTGTGGGGCGTCTGGCGCGGCCTGTCCGCGTTCGGCGCGATGCTCCTGGACCTGCTCCACGCCAAGTGGCTGGCGGTCATGTTCAGCCCGGCCCTGCTGGTCATGGGTCCTGTTCTCAAGAGGTTCCACCGCCGGCGAGTAGAACGCGGCACGATCCTCGGCCCGCACGGCGGCCTGAACTTACGCGGTGAGCCGGACGGCAGGATCAGCGTGACGCACAGCGGCGAAGTCCTGGCCGAATACCGCATCGGCGCGTCGCCCGGTCAAGCCTTCAGTCTGCTCCTCTACCACTACGAGAATCTGACCGGCCTCTTCATCCTGGACATAACCGGCCGAGCCCTTCACCACTTACCCGGCCACTGGTCTCCAGAGCACACCCACAACTTCGCAGAACGCCACATACTGTCACTAGCCACACATCGGATAACCCGCGAGGAATACCTCGACCTCACCAAAAGCGCAAGGGAAGCAACTCCCTGACGCGATCAACGACAACGCCCCAACTCAAGCAACGATGGCCAACAACACTTCAGATGCCGAAGGCCGATCCGCCGGCCGCTTGCTCAAACAAGACCCCACAACCCCACGTAACGCAGGCGGCAACGGCGATAGGTCCGGATGAAAGGTAAGCACCCGGTTGAACACCGCCGGCACCGTGTCCTCCCCGAACGCCGGCCGCCCGGTAGCCGCGAACATCATGGTCACAGCCCAGCTGAACACATCAGAAGCCGCCCCCACCGCCTCTCCCGTCAACTGCTCAGGCGACATGTAAGGCGGGGTCCCCACCATCTTCCCGGACGTCATGGTCACTTGATCAAGCGCCCGAGCGATCCCGAAGTCGATCACCCGGGGCCCATCGCGCCCGATCAACACGTTGCTCGGCTTGAAGTCACGATGCACGATCCCCGCCTTGTGGATGGCGGCCAGCGCCCCCACTGTGGACAACGCCAGCCGGGTCAGACCGTCCTCGTCGCGCGGCCCGTGCTTCTTGACGAGCTGCTCGAGTGAGGGCCCCTCCACGTACTCGCTGACGATGTAAGCAGGCTGGCCCGTGATGCTCACGTCGAGCACGCGCGCTGTGGAAAACGTCGCCACCCGCCGAGCCGCGTCCACCTCCCGCGCGAACCTCGCCCGCGCCGTCTCATCGACCAGATCATGCAGCACCTTCACCGCCACCCGCGTCCCGTTGGGCGCCATGGCGAGGTAGACCGTCCCCTGCCCGCCGCGCCCGAGCGGCTGAAGCACCCGATAGTGCCCGATCCAGTCCGGCTCGCCCGTCCGCCGCTGGTAGGTCGGCGCGGTGGTCCGCTGGTGCAGGTTCACCGGCTGGTGGTGCGGATGCATCCGCTGAGGCGAGGGCGCTCTGAGCCGTGCCCGGACCATGGGCCGCACCAGGAACACCGAGTGGACGACCCCGCCTACCCAGCTGAACAGCCATCCCAGCGAAATGAGCCCGGCCAGCGGCTGGGGAATGTCATCGAAGGTGTCGTACGCCATGACGGAGATCAGGAACGACCCGACGCAGACCAGGTAAGCGGACGCGGCGAAGACCTGCCAGACGCTCCGCAGCCAGTAGGCCGCGAACCCGATCGAGAACGGGGTCGCGAAACCGCAGGTGAACAGGGGCAGGCAGGCCCAGACAATGGAAGCCGCCCATGCCCCGCCGCTGGGACGGATCGCATGGCTGTGCTGCATGGCCGAGAGACTATCGCCCTGCCGTGGTTCATATCCGGCATGCACACAGCTTGTGGATAACCCCCCGTCAACCTGTGGATGACTGTGGAAAACCTGGGGACAATGCTCTGCCTCATTCACCTGCGCCGCCAAGTGCGTCATGATGTTGAACCATGGCGCGGATACCGGGAGTCGGACTGGCAAAAGGGCTGTCCATCACCCTTCGTCACATGCTGCGCAAATCGGTCACCCAGCAGTATCCCGAGGTCAAGCCCGCCCTCCCGCCTCGCAGCCGAGGCGTTATCGCCCTAGTCGAGGAAAATTGCACCTCATGCATGCTCTGTGCCCGAGAGTGTCCCGACTGGTGCATCTACATCGACTCCCACAAGGAGACGATCCCGGCCCCTGAGGGAGGCCGCCCTCGCCAGCGCAACGTCCTCGACCGCTTCGCCATCGACTTCGCCCTGTGCATGTACTGCGGCATCTGCATCGAGGTGTGCCCCTTCGACGCCCTTTTCTGGTCTCCGGAGTTCGAGTACGCGGAAGGCGACATCCGCAACCTCCTCCACGAGAAGGACAAGCTGGCCTCCTGGACCCAAACAGTGCCGCCACCTCCGGCTCACGACCCCGGCGCCGAGCTCCCGAAGGAGCTCACCGCCACCCCCCGCCGCCCGGCCGCCGACCGCGCTCCCCGTACATCGCCGGCCGCGCCCGCCGCGCGCCAGACCACCCAGGCATCCCCACCGCCGTCGGCCACCACCCCCAAGAGCCAGACCCCTTCTACCGGTACGTCCGACGCAGCCCCTCCGGCCGGTACGTCCGACGCATCTCCCTCCACCGGCACGTCCGACGCAGCCCCCTCGTCCGGTACGGGGGGGACGATTGCACGGACAGGTGACACCGAGGCCACGAGCGGGACGACCCCCTCGACGGGCACCACCGAGGCATCCCCCTCGTCCGGCGAAACTCCATCCTCGACCGGCACTGAGCAGGCAGCCACCCCCTCAACCGACACCGGCGAAACGCCCCCCACAGCAGCCCCGCGACAGCCGGACCCGACGGTCGGCCACCCGCGTTCGACACCCGCCACCGGCTCATCAGATGTGGACCCGACGGTCGGCCACCCGCAACCGGCACCCACCACCGGTCCTTCCGGCGCGGACCCGACGCCGAACGCGCCCGAAGAAGCCCCGAAGCCCGCCGGCCGCGAACGCCCCCGCCGTCCGATGACGAACGTACGCGGGATCCGCCCCCCAGGCGCCCTCCCGCCCCACCCTCAAGACACTCCATCGGAGCAGGCGGATCAGCCCCAGGAACAAGCTTCATCCACAGGCCCGCCACCTCCCGAGGAGTTGTCCACAGCTTCAGGCGAACCGAAACCGGAGCCCGAACCTGAGGAGCAGACTTCTGCCGCGAGCCCCCGCCGCCGCAGGATGGCCGATCCACGGTCCATCCAACCGCCCGGCAGGCTCGGCCCTGATGACACGAGGGAGTCCGAGGAGGAGTCGTGATCGAGGCGGTGCCCTCCTACCTGTCACCCACCGGGCAAGAGATCGTCTTCTTGCTGCTGGGCGCGGTAGCAGTTGGATCCGCGCTGCTTGTCGTCATGACCAAACAACTAGTTCACGCCGCCCTCTGGCTGGTGGTCTGTTTCGGCGCGCTCGCGGGCGGCTACCTGGTGCTGACGGCCGAGTTCGTGGCCTGGGTCCAGGTGCTGATCTACGTCGGCGCGGTGGTCGTGCTGATGCTCTTCGGCATCATGCTCACCCGCGCCCCCATCGGCCGTTCAGCGGACCTCAACAGCGGCAACCGGCTGACGTCCGCCCTGGTGGCGGTGGCAACGGCCGCCGTCCTGGTCACGGTGGTGATCGACGGATTCCGCTCGGCGTACACACCGCTGACACCAGGCATGGGAGCCGCGAAGGAGCTGGGCGCCAGCGTCTTCGCCACCTGGGTCCTGCCTTTCGAAGCGCTCTCGGTCCTCCTGCTGGCGGCCCTGATCGGCGCCATCGTGCTCTCCCGCACCGACATCTCCGCCGACCTCCCATCCGACAAGACGGCCGGCCACGACAAGACGATCGGCAACGACAAGACACCCGACCGGCCCGAGGACAGCGGCTCACTCGATCAGACCGGGGGAATTTAGTGCACATCGTCTACCCGGCGGTCGTCTCCGCGCTCCTCTTCTCCATCGGCGTCTACGGCGTGCTCGCCCGCCGCAACACGATCCTCGTGCTGATGTCCGTCGAGCTCATGCTCAACGCCGTCAACCTCAACCTGGTCGCGTTCGACGTGTGGCTGGGCGACCGCCTGCACAGCGGCCAGGTCCTCACCCTCTTCGTGATCGTCATCGCTGCCGCCGAGGTGGGCCTGGGCCTCGCCATCGTGCTCGCCCTCTACCGCAACCGCCGCACGGTCGACATCGACCACCTCCGCGACCTGGCCGAGCCCACCGACGATTACCCCGCCGTACGCCCACGGGACGACGACCTGGGCAGACCCTCCAGCACACCCGGCGACCAGGTAACCCAAGACCCCTCACACAGGTCGCCGACACCGGCACAGGCGACCCTCCTGCAGAACCCATCCGAGCCCGCGCACACTCCCGAGGCAGACCCCGCCCCGGAGCCCGGCGGCTCCGCGCAGACTCCCGAGGCAAAGCCCGCCTTCGAGCCCGGCGGCCCTCCTGACCCCGCCCACGCATCCCAGCACGATCAGCAGCTCCACACCCCGACCGATCTGCCCGGCCGCGAGGGCGAGCACCGCGTCAAGCGAGGTGGCACGCTGTGACGACGTTCCCGCTGCTAGCCGTCCTCCTGCCGTTCGCAGCAGCCTTCGCGGGCCTGCTCCTCTCCCGCCGCCCCCACCACCAAGCCCCCACAACCGCCACGAGGCCGGACGGCAGCAACCAAGCGAACACCCGAGCAGCCTGGATCGCCATCCTCCCCACGACGGCCTCAGCCGTGGTGGCCGCCTGGCTGGCCTTGTCCGGCCCAGGCTTCGCCTTCCTCAACGGCGCCACCACACCCCCCACAGGCCAGGCATACGGCACGATCGTCACCGGCGGCATCCCGATCGCGCTCACCCTCCAGGCTGACGCCCTGTCGAGCATCCTCGGCGTCCTGGTGACCGTGGTGGCCCTGGCCGTACAGGTCTATTCGGTCGGCTACCTCAAAAACGACCCGCGTTACCCGTCCTACAGCGCCTTCATCAGCCTGTTCACCAGCGCCATGCTCCTGGTCGTCTACGCGGGCGACCTCCTGCTCCTCTACGTGGGCTGGGAGATCATGGGCCTGTGCTCCTACCTTCTCATCGGCCACTGGTGGGAAGACCGGAGCAACTCCCGTGCCGCGGTCAAGGCGTTCCTCGTCACCCGGCTCGGCGACGTCGGCTTCCTGTTCGGCATCTTCACCCTGGGGGTGGCCGCAGGCAGCTTCCGCATCGCCGACGTACTGGCGAAAGTGCCGGAGATGTCCCCGGCCACCGTGGTGACCGCCACGATGCTCCTGCTGGCCGGGGTGGCGGGCAAGAGCGCCCAGGTGCCCCTGCACACGTGGCTACCCGACGCCATGGCGGGCCCGACGCCCATCAGCGCCCTGATCCACGCGGCCACCATGGTCGCCGCCGGCATCTTCATCGTGGCCAGACTCTTTCCCGCGTTCCTGGCCGCCCAGCCCACACTCGACGTACTGGCCGTCATGGCCGCCCTCGGCATGCTGGGCGCCGCGCTGGCCGCACTGGCCCAGGACGACCTGAAACGCGTGCTCGCCTACTCCACGATCAGCCAGCTCGCCTACATGGCCGGCGGCCTCGCCGCGGGCTCCGACACCGCGGCCATCTTCCACCTGCTGACGCACGGCGCGTTCAAGGCACTGCTGTTCCTGTGCGCGGGCGCGGTGATCCACCACGTCGGCTCCAACCTGATGACCCAGATGGGCGGCCTGCGCCGCGAGCTCCCGGTCACGTTCGTCACGATGACGATCGGTTTCGCAGCCCTGATGGGCATCCCGCCGGCCAGCGGCTTCTTCAGCAAGGACGCGGTCCTGGCAGCCATGGACGACGCGCTGTCAACAAGCAGCCTGACGGACGCGGCCGCCCTCCTCCTGTACGGCTGCGCGCTCGCGACCGTGGCCGTCACCGGCGCGTACGCCACCAGAGCCTGGCTCAGGACGTTCTTCGGCCAGCCCCGCGTCGTGGCGCTCCCGGAGCCGGAGCCCGGCACGGCCCACGTCGTGGACGTCAGCGAGGCCCCCCGCACGATGCTGGTCCCCCTCATGCTGCTCGCGGTGCCCGCACTCCTCCTGGGCTTCGCCGGCGAGCCACACCTGGATTTCGGCATCGCGGCCATCAGCGTCGTGCTCGCCGCGCTCGGGGCCGGGGCGGTGTACGCGCTCTGGCGCATCGACCCCATCGCCGACCCCGCCCGTCTGCTGGGGCCGTTCAGGGTGCCGTGCGAGCGGGCGTTCTACGTGGACGACCTCTACGTCGCACTGTTCGTACGCCCGGCGCTGGCCCTGGCCAGGCTCGTCGTCAGGACGGACGACGTGGTCGTGGACGGGGCAGTGCGCGGCTCGGGCAAGTCGGCCCGCGGATTGTCCGGAGTGCTACGCCTGACCCAGAACGGCAACGTCCAGCTCTACGTGACCGGCCTGCTCGCCGGTGTGCTGCTGATCGCAGTGGGGGCGGTGATGTTCACATGACGGGCGTCGCGGTGGAGCGGGTGGTGTGTCACGTGACGGGCGTCGCGGTGGAGCGGGTGGTGTGTCACGTGACGGGCGTCGCGGTGGAGCGGGTGGTGTGTCACGTGACGGGCGTCGCGGTGGAGCAGGTGGTGTGTCACGTGACGGGCATCGCAGTGAGGCCGGTGATGTTCACATGACAGGCTGGATTCCGGTCGCGCTGCTGGCCGTGCCACTGCTCGGCGCGCTCCTGCTCCTCATCGCGCCGCACGCCCTGCGCCCGCGGCTTCGCGCGTACGGACTCGTCGTGTCCGGCCTCACGCTGGCGCTGGCCGCATTACTGGTGGCGACGTTCGACTACGGCGGGGCGGCGGCGCGTCCGCAGTTCGAGGTCGACCTGCCATGGATTTCCGGGCTGGGGCTCCGGTTCCACCTCGGCGTCGACGGGATCTCGTTGCCGCTGGTCGCGCTGACGGCGCTGCTGACGTTCCTGTGCTTCGTCTACCTGTGCTGGGGCAGCGCCCGGGCCCCAGGGCAACTGCTGCGCGCCAGGCCGCGAGCGCTCGTGTTCACGCTGCTGGTGCTCGAAGTGGGCATGATCGGCACGTTCCTCGCCCTCGACCTGCTGCTCTTCTTCGTGTTCTTCGAGATCGTCCTCATCCCGATGTACTTCGTGATCGCCATCTGGGGCGGCGCAGGACGCAGGGCGGCGTCCATCAAGTTCATTCTCTACACCCTGCTCGGCTCGGTGGTGATGCTGCTCGGCCTGCTGCTCGTCTGGGCTCAGACCGGCACCCTGGACATCGAGGCGCTGAGCGCCGCTCATGGCGCCGGCATCCCCAGGTCCGTGCAGATTCTGGCGTTCGTGGCCATCGGCATCGGCCTGGCGGTCAAAACCCCCATGTGGCCCCTGCACACCTGGCTGCCGGACGCCCACACCGAGGCTCCCACCGTGGGCTCGGTGCTGCTCGCCGGGGTGCTGCTGAAGATGGGCACGTACGGTTTCGCCCGGATCGCCATCCCCGTCCTCCCCGAGGGCGCGACGGCGGTGGCGCCATGGCTGGGCGCGTTCGCCGTGGTCGGCATCGTCTACGGCGCCCTCGCCTGCCTCGCGCAGCGCGACCTCAAACGCATGATCGCCTACTCCTCCGTCGGTCACATGGGCTTCGTCCTGCTGGGCTTCGCCACGCTGACGCCGGTGGGCATCAACGGCGCCCTCTTCGCGAACGTCGCCCACGGCCTCATCACCGGCCTGCTGTTCTTCCTGGCCGGCGCGATCAAGGAGCGCTACCACACCGCCGACATGCCGTCGCTGGGCGGCGGCATGCTGGCGACCTTGCCGCGCTTGGGCTCGCTGCTCACCTTCGCCGCCATCGCCTCCCTCGGGCTGCCCGGCCTGGCCGGATTCTGGGGCGAGATGCTGGCGCTGTTGGGGGCGTTCCAGCCGGCGAACGGCCTGCCACGCGGGTTGTTCGTCACGTACATGGCGATCGGCGGCCTGGGCGCCGTCCTGACGGCCGCCTACTTCCTGATCATGCTCTCCCGCATCACCCACGGCCGCCCCCAGGAGCAGGCGGCCCAAGCCGCGGCGGCCGCGGACGACGCCCTGCCGATCGACCGCCGCCTGATCGGCGCCACGCCCGACGAACGTCCCGTCGTCCCTCTCGGCTCTCCCGAGCGCCGCTCAGCAACGGCCACCCTGACACCAAAACCGGCACCGGGGGACCCATACGACAACACGTTCCCCGACCTCGGCCCCGACAACACCCCCGACCTCGGCCTCGACTACACCCCCGACCTAGGCCCCGACAACACCCCCGACCATGGCCCCGACTCAGGGACGGATCAGATCCGGACCCACGCGGGGACATCAGGCGGCGGCGGAGCGACACCGCCCACTTCCGCCCGCACACCGGACGACATCCGAGACTACGAACTCCTGGCCTGGACCCCTCTGGTGCTCCTGACGCTCCTCTTCGGCCTCTGGCCCGGCCTGCTCCTCTCCCTCACCACCCCGGTCGTCCAGACCCTGCTGGGAGCCCTGCCATGATCCAGCAGATCGACTATTACACGATCGCACCCCCGCTGATCCTGACCGTGGTCGCCGCCCTGGTCCTGCTCCTGGACGCGTTCCTCCCGGCGCGCCCGCGCACGAAAACCATCCTCGCCCTGGTCACGCTGACGGGCCTCCTCATCTCCCTCGGCTTCGTCATCGCCCAGGCGGCGACCTACGGAGGGACTCCCCGGTCGACCTTCTGCATCCCGCCCAACCTCGTCTCCGACTCCCAGCCCGCGACCCAGTGCTCGTTCGTGGTGGACCAGTTCACGCTGGTGTTCGGGGGATTGGTGCTCGTGGCGGCCGTGGTGGTCGTCCTGATGTCGATGACGGAGCTGGCAGGCGGCGGCATCCCGGTCGGAGAGTGGTATTTCCTCCTGCTCTGCACCCTCGTAGGCGCCCTGACCCTGCCCGCCTCCCGAGACCTGATCATGCTCGTGGTCGCCCTTGAGCTCGTCTCGCTCCCGGTCTTCGCCCTCACCGCGATGAAACGCTACGACGGCCGCTCGTCCGAGGCCGCCGTGAAGCTGTTCGTCGTGTCGGTCGTGTCCACCGCGATCATGCTGTTCGGCATCTCCCTCCTGTACGGCATCGCCGGCACCATCTATCTGTCCCGCCTGGCGGCCGTCTTCAGCGGCCAGGTCGTGCCACCGGCCATGGCGCTGCAGGGCGGTCACGAGCTGCCCGCCGTCGTCGCGGTCGGCGTCGTCCTCGTGGTGGCGGGCTTCGCCTTCAAGATCGCAGCCGTGCCGTTCCACTCCTGGGCGGCCGACGTCTACCAGGGTGCCCCCGTGCCGGTGGCCGCGCTGCTCTCGGTCATCTCCAAGGCCGCCGGGTTCGCCGGACTGATCCTCGTACTCACTGTGGGCCTGTCCGGGCAGGCGGCCACGTGGGCCCCGATCATCGCCATCCTCGCCGCGCTCACGATGACCGTCGGCAACCTGCTCGCCATGCGCCAGCGCTCGGCCGTACGCCTGCTGGCCTGGTCCTCGGTGGCGCAGTCCGGCTACATCCTGGCCCCACTCGCCGTGGCGGGCTCGGCCACCGCCGCCACCGCCGCCGCCACCACCGACTCCGCCCTGCCCGGGGACGCGGCGGCGTCGGGAGCGATCAGCGCCTCCCTGGCGTACCTGCTCATCTACGCCGCCATGAACCTGGGCGCGTTCGCGGTCGTCATGCTCGTCTCCAGAACCACCGGCCGCAACGAGCTCGACGACTACCGCGGCCTGGCCGTGCGCCGGCCTGCGGCGGGACTGGCGCTCGCGTTCTGCCTGATCTGCCTGGCGGGCCTGCCGCCCGGCCTGGCGGGCCTGTTCGCCAAGGTCTTCGTCTTCCGGGAGATCATCGAAGACGACGCCGGCTGGCTCGCCTTGATCATGGCGGTCAACACGGTCATCGGCCTCTACTACTACGCCGTCTGGACCGTCCGCCTCTTCACTCCGGCATCGGCGCCACTTTCACGCCACACACCCGCTGCGACCACCTGGCTGGCCATCGGACTGGCCCTCGCGATAGCGGTGCTTTTCTCGTTCGCCCCGCAGCTCGTGCTGGACATGACCTCCCTGTCCGCCTCCGGCTGACGTCACGACAAGTCGCGCTCCGCCCTCAGTTGAGCACTGCGGGGAACGAAGGACCGGGTCGTAGGCGTTGGACCAGGTGAACCCAGACCACGGAGGGGGGAACCTTGCACCACAACGGTCTGCGCACCGCCGTATTGATAGGCGGTCTGTCGGCGCTGATTGTCGCGGTGGGCGCCTGGTTGGGCGGCGGCACCGGTGCGCGGATCGCCCTCGTGCTCGCGTTGGTGAGCAACGGCGTCGCCTACTTCTTCTCTGACCGCATCGCCCTGTCCGCCATGCGTGCCAGACCGGTCAGCGAGGTCGAGCAGCCCACGCTCTACCGCATCGTACGAGAGCTCTCCACCGCGGCCCGACAGCCGATGCCGCGCCTGTACATGTCGCCGACGGTTCAGCCGAACGCCTTCGCGACCGGCAGGAGCCCCCGCCAGGCCGCGGTCTGCGTGACGTACGGCCTGACCAAGCTGCTCGACCAGTCCGAGATGCGCGGCGTGATCGGGCACGAGCTGTCACACGTGTACAACCGAGACATCCTCGTCTCCTCCGTGGCCGGCGCGCTGGCCACAATGATCACCTGGCTCAGCTACGTGGCGGTCTTCTTCGGCGGTTCGGACGACGACGAGGGGCCGGGCTTCGTAGGCGCGTTGCTCATGATGGTGCTCGGGCCGGTGGCGGCGGGCATGGTGCAGATGGCGATCTCCCGGACGAGAGAGTTCCAGGCCGACGAATCCGGCGCCAGGCTCACCGGCGACCCGCTCGCACTGGCCTCCGCACTGCGCAAGATCGAAATGGGCGCCCGCAGACTCCCGCTCCCCGAGAACAGCCGCCTCACCTCGGCCTCCCACATGATGATCGCGAACCCGTTCAGCGGCTCCGGCTTCGGCCGCCTGTTCTCGACGCACCCGCCCACGTCCGAGCGCGTCGCCCGCCTCGAGCGCATGGCCGGCTACCGCCGCTGACCGTCCGCCCGAGAACCGGCACGAACCGCTTAGCCGCCGGCATCAGTCCTCGGACCGTCGACCCTCCGCGAGGATCTTCCGCACAATGGCCGTGAGATCCTCCGGATGGAACACGTCCGCGGTCTCTTCGAGCTCCGCCACGCTCCACCACCGATAAGCAGTCGTCGTGTCCTTCTCGATCTGCTCCATGTGCTCGAACGACACGGCCGCGTCACCCACCCGGAACGCGAAGAAGGTCTGGTCCTGCGTGATGGCGTAGTCGGTCCAGGTGAACTCGATCGTGTCGGTCCCGTACGGCCCGCCGAAATCCTCCGCGACGGCCCGGATCCCGACCTCTTCGTACAACTCCCGCACCGCGGCCTCCCGCAGCGTCTCGTCACCCTCCAGGGCGCCGCCGATCGTGAACCAGAACGGCGCATCGGGCCGTGCCGGATCGAAGCCGTAGAGCAGGAGCACCCGGTCTTGGTCGTCCATGGGCAGAACACGAGCCGTGAACCGGCGCAGGGGGATCTTCGTCACGATCATCGAGCTTACGGTCAACGCTCCTCGAATCGAGTGGGGAGCGGCCCGAGGCACAGGAGGAGCCGCGTCGCCGCATGGACAACGCGCTCACCCGTGTGCCCCAGATGCGCCTGCCCTCCGAAGCAACCCGGAGCCGTACGCTCCCATCGCCCGCTAGCGGTAATTCACGAACTGAAGGGCGATGTCCAGATCCTTGCCCTTGAGCAGGGTGATGATGTCCTGCAGATCGTCCTTCTTCTTGGAGCTGACCCGCAACTCCTCACCCTGGATCTGCGCCTTGACCCCCTTCGGACCCTCATCACGGATCAGCTTGGAGATCTTCTTGGCGTTCTCCTGGTCGATGCCCTCTTTCAGGCTGACCAGCATGCGGTACTCCTTGCCCGACAGCCTGGGCTCATCCGCATCGATGATCTTCAGCGACAGACCCCGCTTGACCACCTTCTCCTTGAACACGTCGAGTGCGGCATTCGCCCGCTCCTCGCTGTTCGCCTTGATCTCGATGTTCGTCTGACCGGACCAGCCAATGCTCGCCCCGGTCCCCTTGAAGTCGAAGCGGTGCCCGATCTCCTTGACCGTCTGATTCACCGCGTTATCGACCTCCTGGTGGTCGATCTTGCTGACGATGTCGAAAGACGAATCGGCCAAAACACCCATCCTCTCAGCTACGAAACCACGTCCCGAATCCCGCTTCCCCGTCGTACCCGAAACGCGCGGACCCAGCGAACGAGCCTAGCCAGCATCCACGCGCCGCGCAGGACCCCGCCTCCTGTGCGGGCAAGCATCCAGATTCGCGCAACCCATCCTCCACCAAACCCACCCCACAACAGCGCACCTCCGGGGCCCCGGGTCGGCGGCGCGGGACAGCATGTACGGCCCTCGTTTCGGCGCACCAGGTACCCGAGATCCGGCTCGGGACAAACCGGTGTCACGCACACCTCCGAAGTCCGCTATTCTTCTGTCTGTCGCCGCGAGAGCGGATGGCACGGCAGGTTGCCCGAGTGGCCAAAGGGAGCGGTCTGTAAAACCGTCGGCTCAGCCTACGCAAGTTCGAACCTTGCACCTGCCACACGCAGTAAGCGCAGCTCAGAGGCCCTTCGGGGCCTCTTCTGCGTTTCAGGGGTGTGCAGCCGGATGCCGCTCTGAGCGGCCCGTTGTCGCTGGTCCACCAATATACGTGCAATGATCTTGAGCGCGTTTCTGCAGGTCGGCCACGGGTTTCGGCCAATACGCGGCCAAGAAGAAGAGCCCCGGTGGTGGGCCGGGGCTCTTGGGACGATTGGGACGCGGTCATGCGGCGAGGGCGTCGCCGATTCGCTTGTTGGCGATCTCCTGTTGGCCGTCGATGCACTTGGCGTAGACCCTCAGGAGGACATTGACGCCATGGCCCGCTCGTTCGGCCACATCTGGGGCTGAGACGCCTGCGTTGAGCCAGAGCGAGACAGCCGCGTGCCGGAGATCGTAGGGGCGCTTGGCGAGCGGAGAGGCGACCTGGGCGGGTGTGAAGGCCAGGAGGCGGGCGTCCTGCCAGACCTCGGTGTAGGCGGTTGAGGCCACGACGCCGCCTCGTTCACTGCGGAAGATCCGGCCGTCCTTGGCGGTCCCGTACTCGGCGATGTGCTTGCGGAGGATCTTGACCAGCTCTGGCGGGATGGGCACGGGGCGGACGTCCTGCCTGCCCCGGTGCTTGAGGCCGCGTTCTTCGTGGGCGTCTCCGCTGTCGGTCCACTGGGTGTTGACCTCTGGGCGGGATACGTCGATGGTGAGCCGTCCCCAACCTGAGGCGGGCAGGTGGCAGTCTTGGATGCGGAGGCCGACGGCTTCGGCCGGGCGTAGGGCGGCGTAGTACATGCAGGCGAAGAGAGCCATCAGCCGCCGGCCTCTGCCGCGTCGTCCGATGTAAGTCACCGCGGTCAGTAGCTCTTGCGCCTGGCGCGGATTCACCACGACGCGCGGGTCTACCGTCTCGGTGGTCTTGGGCGGCTTCCACTTGACCTTGTGTAGCGGATTTGCCGAAAGCTCCTCCAGCTCCACCGCGTACTCCAGGAGGGCATGGAAGACAGCGCGCTTGCGGGCGATCGTCGTGGAGGCTGCCGCCTTGCCGTCGAGGCACATGGTCAGGGCGTGCAGGGCGAGCCGTACTGTCTTGGCCTCCTCCAGGCTTGCCAGGTCGAGCGAGGCTGCTTTCAGCCAGGCCACCGCAGCGGCGTGTTGCTGAGGGGCGTTCGGTCGCTTGTCCTCGGGCAGGAGGAGGCACTTGCGGAGAGCTACGCGCAGCTCGCGAGCGTCCGGGCGGCCCGCTCGTTCCTCGGTCAGTGCGGGCAGGACCGTCGCGAGGGCGTCGGACATACTGTCTCGACTCTTGGCCGCCGCGTGTGGCCACTTCATCTCTATGAACGCCTGGGCGAATTCCAGGACGCTCCTGGCGTCCTTGGCCTTGAGCATGGATGCCGGAAGCCCGGAGGCCACATCGAACGCTTCACCGCGCTTGGCGGCCTGCCGCAGGTCGGACAGGAAGCTCTCGGCCAAGGCCTTGGTTCGGTAGGTCTTGGAGGAGCGCTTCCGGGCGACGGACCAGCGGACCACGTACGACGGTGTCTTGCTGGACTTGTTACGGGCGATCTCGAAGAACTTCACGTCGTAGGAGGTCGTCATGCAGCGCTCCTGAGGGATTGGAGCCAGGCGTTGAGGTCGCTGCGGTAGATGCGGAGTTCGCCGTTGGGCAGGCGGATGCCCTCTGGGGCCTTGCCGATCTCGCGCCAGCGGTAGAAAGTTCGGCGGGAGACGCCGCCGAGCTCGTCGAGGACTTGGCGGACGGTCAGCAGCTCGTCTCGCGTGGTCATGCCGCTCTCCCCGTGTCCTCGGTTGCCGAAGGATCTTGTCCGGTTGCTCTGGCCTCCAGTTCGTGGAGGTGGGCTCGCCAGCGTTGGCGTTCGTGGACGGAACGGAGGAGGCGGACGGCGAGCGGTGCGATGTTGGCGTCTCCGGCCGGGACGGGTTTCCAGACGTAGCGGTGCGGGTCAGTCGGTTGGTCGGTCTGGCCGAGGGCTTCCAGGACCCACGTGCGGCGGTCCTGCTTGTGCTCGGCGAGGGTCTTGTTGGACCACTTGCGGGAGACCAGGACACGGCGTCCGGCGTAGCCGAGGTGGTCGGGCTTGTGGGCCTTGCTGCGGCACTGGCCGGGAGCCATGCCCGGCTTGGCGCCCTTGGGCTGGACGCCGTAGCGCAGCCAGTTCGGGCAGGTCGGGGAGCAGGGCTCGAAGCGCAGCGCCTCAGCCAGCCGTGCGGCATGGTCGCGCTGGGCCTGGTCGTCCGGGTCGAGACTGTCGCCGAGTGACTTGGTGAAGTACTTGGACAGGTAGCGGATGCACTGGTCGGCGTTCGGGGTGCCCGCGAGCACGCCTTGCACGTCCACCTGGGCGCCGAAGCGGATCACATGCAGAGGCTCGTCCGTGTCGAGCTGGTCGAGCGCCTGGTCCCAGGTGGGCAACACCTCGCCCGTGCTGGGGTCGAGGTAGCCCGTGCCGTCCTCCCAGACGGGCAGGTGGTCGCCGTCGAAGACGACCCGGTCGGCCGCCGGCCACCAGACTTGATGGTAGGTGGCGGCGGCTATCTGCTTGATCTCCGCGCGTGGCAGGGTTCCGCGGATGGCCATGTGCAGGTGCGGCGCGAGCCGCTTCTGTGGCTCCACAGCGGCGAAGTACTGCACGTCGTAGCCCGCCACGCGGCGCAGGTTCTGCACGAAGCGATCAACCAGCTTGGAGAAGTGCAGCGCGTCACGAGCGGCGCGGGCGTAGTCGTAGGTCTCCGGATCGACAGGCACGCCATCGCGGACCTTGCCGTAGGACGGAAGGGTGAGCGTGACGAAGAGTGAAGGCCGGTAGACCTTGCCGTCAGAGCTGGTGAAGGTCCGCCCGAGCGTGGAGTTGATCATTTTGCGCTTAGGCAGTTCTGGAGCGTCTTGTCGCCGCCTGGTCGAGCGATTGCGCTTGGGGACCGTCCGGCCGAGGACGTTGCCACGCATGCCCGCCGCGTTGATCTCCTCATCCAGCCCGGCGATCAGCTCGTCAAGGTCGGCGGTGTCCTGGCCCGCCTGGTCGGCCTGTTCGCGTTGGGCCTGGACGTCGGCGCGGAATTCGACCAGCCAGCGTTGTTCGTCGTTGGGCTCGTCCGGCGTGATCGTGGGTTCCTCGTCGAGGTGCCAGCCTTCCCGGCATTGGGCCATGCGCAGGTGCCGGTTGCGCTTGGCGCACGGCGGACACTTGGCCTCCAGAGTGGCCCCGCACGGGACGTCGATGATCTCCCAGAGGCCGGTGTGGGTGTCGAGCCGCTTGAGGGGGACGGGCCGGATGCACACCCCGTACTGCTTGGCGACCTCTTCGGCCACGTCGCGGGCCAGGGGCATGGCCAGCCGTTCGGCACGGGGCAGCGCGCGGTCGTAGGTCACATGTCCTCCCCGTCGTGGTCGATGAGGGCGCCTTGGCCGCACTCGCGGCACTCGACCAGGCCCGCCGCCAGGTCCAGCCAGAGTGTGTTGTCGCTCAGGCAGGCCGAGCAGCGCAGCCCCTCCAGGAGGTAGGAGAGCTCACGCATGGTCGCCGCCCTCCGTCTCGGCCAGCTCGGCGCACAGCCGGTAGAGGCCCTGGTAGGGGTGACGGCTGATGCGGGTGTGGAAGACCTCGAACGCCCGCACGTGGGGCAGATCGCGGATGGTGAGCATGACGAGGACCGAACGTCCTGCCACCAGCTCGATTTCTTCGGCGGTGCCGTGGAAGCAGACCTTCATCAGGCGTCCTCTCCGGCGGTGAAGGCGTCGGCCATGGCACGGATGTCGGTGTCGGAGACGTAGGCGGCGCGAACGCGGATCGGGTCGGGCGAGGTCTCCAGCCGGACGTAGCCGACGCCGGCACCCAGTCCGGGGACGGGTGAGATGTGATCTGCCAGCGCTCCCCGGTCCCGCGCTCCGTCGCCGAGGACCATGTCCACCTGTTCGGACTCGTCCAGCCGCAGCGCGATCTTGTCGGGGAACAGGTTGCGGATGTTCATGACTTCCTTGCGCGGGTCTTGGAGCGCCGCCAGGACACCCACGCCCACTGCGCGGCCCTGGGTTGTGAGGGTGGCCAGCGCGGCTGAGATCCGCCGTCTCAGCTCTCTGTCGGACTGGTAGGCGGTCAGGAACGCGACCTCGTCGACCACGACCAGCACGAAGGGGTCATCCACGGTTGGGGTGTGGGAGCGCTGAACACCGGCGAAGCGGGCCGCGCGTTTCTGCATGACGCTCACGGCCTGGTCGAGGAGGTCGGCGCAGTCTGCAGGGGTGGCCGCGTACCGGTCACCGAACAGGGCGCGCCCGTAGGACAGTTCCATCAGCTTGGGGTCCAGGGCCCAGATCTCGACCAGGCCCGCGCGGACGGCCGGGAGGAGTCCGCGGATGGTGGACCAGATGATCGAGCCTTTGCCCGCCCCGGTGGCGCCCGCGACCAGGACGTGTGTGCCGTGCACCTTGAGCAGCCATGGCCGCCCGTCTTCCTGCTTGCCGATCTCGACCGGCCCCACGGTTGGCGAGTCCGGCGCAGGAAGCGCCGGGATGCGTTCGGCCAGCGGGTCGTGCCGGGGAAAGGTGAGCGTGAGACGACCGCCCCGAGACAGCGCCACCCGGCACGACGCTGAGCCGAACCCTTGGGCGAGGTGGTCGAGGCGATCGGCCCAGTCCTTGACCGACTGTCCCTTGAGCATGCGGACGGCGACGAGGTCGGCCCACGGGGTGCAGGTGACCTTGTCGAGCCGAGGCAGGTAGTCACGGCCCCACAGGTGCCTGCCGAGACCGGAGACGATCATGACGGGTTGCCAGTGCCGCCGGTAGACCCAGACGAGCCGCCACCAGGCCAGCAGCCGCCAGCCGATCAGACGGACGAAGCTGGCCCAGCGGGTCAGGGCCCAGACCGCCAAGCCTGCCGGGACGGGTGCCGTGAGCAGCAGTGCCGTCTGCCAGCCGTACAGCAGAGCGAGGACGCCGGGGGTGAGCGTCGCGAGCATGGCGACGGGATGCCGCCACAGGAGCCGGACGAGCCCGGCGAGGAGACGCCAGGCGAAGATGATCAGGGTCAGGATGGCCGGAGTGCGGATGACGGCCGGGCGGAAGACGACGGCCGTGTCGGGCGTGGTGGTGACGAGGTTGCGTGTCTCGTCGCCAGGCAGCCGCTTGAACATATGCTTGGAACCTCTCGTGAGTGAGATCAGGGAGAACCGAGGGGCCGCCGGAAGTTGCCGCTTCCAGCGGCCCCGCCTTTCTGTCAGACCGCCGTCTGGTCGTGTTCGGCGTGCAGGCGCTCGCAGTCGGCCAGGTACTGGGCGGCGGCGGTGAAGATCTCGCGGGCGATGGCCAGGTCGGCGTTGGTGACCGGCCCACCTCCCGTGGTGGAGACGGCGACCTTGGCGTCACGGCTGATGATCGACAGGGACGGACGACGCTCGTTGATCACGCTGGATCGGGCCTGCAGACCGCTCGTGTAGAAGGACACGTCCACGTGCGTGGGCTCTCCCGGCTCCATCGAGAGCGTGACGTAGGTGTAGGGGCCGAGATTCACGCCGCCGCCTCCTTGCCGGCGGGAGCCTGCTTGGTGCGCGGCGGGCGCATCCCCGTCGCGCGGATGGAGTAGGCCAGCCGCCCGGTCTGACCGACGTACGGCGTGACGGTCATCCCGACGAACTCCACGGGCGTGATCGGGAGGCCGGGTACGGCGGGCGGGGCGGTGGGTTCGGTCTCGGACAGGATCTTGACCGCGACCGTCTTCTGGGACGCCTTGACGGTCGGGTCGCCGTCCATGACCGGGACCTGCCAGACCGGCTGTCCGGTCGTCTTGTCCTTGGCGTAGACGGTTCTGCCGTTGGTCGAGGCGTCGAAGTCCTTGACCTGCTCGGCCTGCCCCACGAGGAAGCAGCCGTGCGGGAAGACCTGGTCGAAGCTGATCGGGATGGGTCCCTGGATTGCCATGTGGTTCCTCTCGCTAGCGGCGCGAGCGCTCATTCGCTCGTCCACTTGTCCGCATGAGTTGAGAGTAGGTCCACCGAACTCGTCCGCACAAGTGGTTATCGCGGAGGGGCGGGGTAAGACTTAGCTAACCTTGAAGACACCCTTATTTAATGCGAGCTCCTGGAAGCGCCAGGCTCCATGTCGCCTTGTCGCGTCCACTCTGTGGAGGCGCCGCCTATGCCAGGATGCCGGGCATGGATACTTCGGGCATCTCAGGTTCCGCCTTAGAGGTGCATCGCCGGTGGCGCGCCCGGGAGGCACCTGACGGGGACTTCATCGTGTTCGCTGACGGTTCGCTGTCGGTGATGCAGCTCATGCGCTTCTCCCAACCGGGTCAGCTCCGCAACCCCCGAACCGAGGAGTGGCAGTGGGTGGAGCTCCTACGAGCTACCGCGTGGACGGCCAGCAACTGGATCGATGTCGATTGTGTGCTCGCCTCATGCGCCTACGCAGATGGCCGCGCCTTGGCAGGAGAATCAGCTGCCAACGGCGGCATCGGCTGGGTCGCCCTCACGCGAGAGGATGACGAAGGCACCTTGGAGTGGGTCGCGGTTTGCGGTGACGCCAATCCGTTCGCCGAGGTCATCTTGGATGCGACCACCGTGACGGCCACCAGTACCGCAGGGCGTGTCTGGGCCTTCCCCCGTGAAGCCCCCCAGCAGGTGAAGATCACCGAAGATCCGGCCTACGCCTGGCCCCGATAAATAGTGACCGTCGAGGATGACTTTCTGACTCGCTGGCCCAGCGCGACTCGAACCTACATGGGCAAGGTTGGAGCAAGGCGGCAAGACTCACTTGACCTCGTAGACATCCTCAAGCTCGTGCAGACTGCCAGGCAGCGCCAGACTCATGGCCAGCAGCACAGCACCGGCCGGGTCATGCACGGTCGCCAGCACGCCAAGCACCGGGTTGGACGACCCCAGCAGCTCGGCTTCCTCCTTGGTCGGCTTCCGCGCGGAGACGCGCTCGGTGATGTGGTCGAACCGGAGATGCTTGACCGCCTGGAGATGCCGGCGGATACCGTTGCGCAGCGGTTCTGGCTTGTCCAGGTCAGTGCCGACGGCGATCTCCAGCGGAATCCACACCGTCTCCACCGCTGACAGCACATCCCCCTGGCGGGCCACCCGCTTACGCACGATCACGGGCGTGCGCTCGGCGACACCCAGGAGCCGGGACACGTGTCGAGGTGCCGGAACACGGGTCACCTCCACGAGGCTGTCAGCGTTCTCACCCTGCTCCGCCGTGCTCAGACTCGGCCGGACACGATCGGCCCCGCTCTCGGGACGCCCCTTCACGAACGAGCCGCGCCCATGCTCACGCTCGATCCACCCCTGCATGGCCAGAGTCTGAAGCGCCCGCACGACGGTGGTGCGGCCCACGCCGAGTTCCCGCACCAACTGTGTCTCGGATGGCAGCATGTCACCCGGGGCGTACTCGCCCGACTCGATCCGCTCCTGAATCGCCCGCATGACCTGGGCGTATTTCGGCGGGGCGAAGTCCATGCTCATCTTGGCCGTCCGTTCACTCTTGCGCTCGTCCGCACAAGTACAGTACCGGCTAAGGTACGGCCTGTCAGGGCCCTTTCAGGCAGTCTTCTGTGCCCTCTTGAACGCGCGTTCCCACCGTCGAACGCATTCCTGGCAGGAGGCTGAATAGGTCGGGTCGAACGGTAGATACCAATCGAAGATCATCACTGGGCGGACCGATGCCCCACACCAGGCCGTCGTGCCATCCGTCCGCACGGCATGCTGCACCGTCACGGAGTTTCGCCGGACGGCCTCTACACCACATCCCCAGAAGACCGCCTCGTCGCTCATGACTCGACCTCGCGGACGAAGTCGGCCAGCGGCCCCGTCACCGGATGGGCAGCTCGAAGGTCCGCATAGAGCATGGCAACGCGGTGAGCGGCCCGTACCGGATCAATCGCGGGATGCCAGGCATAGATGACGCGACGGCGTGCGGCATTCCAGCCCGTTCGCCACCAGAAATGCTGACCATCGCACCACACCACCAGACCGACCCAGACCGACACGAGCGCGAGCCCGTATCCATCGTGAACATCGGCGGCGACCCCTTTTTCCGCCAGCGCTTGCCGGAGAAGTTCGGCCGAATGGCCCGGACTAATCGTGATCAATTTCGCCGCGTTCATTCGGCCACCCGCTCGAAACGCACCATGCCCGCCGGGTCGAGGGAAGCGCGGAAGATCTCGCGGCGGAAGTGGTCGTCGGGGAGGGCGCCGAAGTCGCGGACGCTGTGCACGATGCGCCCCCGCACGGCAGCGCCTTCAGGCATGCCCCGCATCGCCTTGCGCAGCTCGTCCATGGCAGTGGCCTGGAACGGGCTCGCCCCACACGGCCCCAGTTCCTCGCCCTGGCCGGCGGTGAGGCGGACTTCCCACTCGAACAGCTCACCCAGCGCGCCGCCCTGGTTGGAGCCGTCACAGAACAGGCAGTCTTCCTTGGCGGACGTGGCCATACCCAACCTCGATGCCGCAGCATGACCGCGCCGAGTGACGATCTTCCATCCTCGGCCGTCGCATTCAGTGCACCTGACTGGAGTTGTCATGCCCGACAGCATGAGGAGCCAGACCGTTTATACATATCCCACGGCGATATACAGCGAAGGCATATAGAGTCTGCGGCACCTCAATGCACCACCTGGGAGTCGACTTCCGGAGGACCGCATGCGTAAAACCGCTTTCGACCCGATCGACATACCAGAATGGGTGTGGGATCGCGACGAAAGCCGCAAAATCCTCCAAAAACGCGATATCACCGGGCTATTCCGCCTCGTCGCCAAATACGCCGGACTCAGCCAGGTACGCATCGCCACAGCAACCGAGATCGCCCAACCCCGAGTCAACAAGATCTTCAACGGCAGCGCGGGACCCATCGAGGAACTCGCGGTATTCGAGCGCATCGCCACCGGACTCGGCCTGCCCGACCACGCCAGAATGCTCCTCGGCCTGGCCCCGCTCGACATCGCCTCACCGACCGGTAATCACGACGACGAGCACCAGGAGCAGACCAGCGAACTCGCCGCCCGCCTGGATGCCGCCTCAGCCATCGACCCCACGATGGTCATGATCCTCACGACGGACACCAACAACCTCCGCCTCCAAGACCGCCGCATCGGTGGACCCGCCATCGCCGACAAGATGCGCGCCCAGATAGCCCAGATCGAACGTGCCCACCACCACGCCGTACGTCCCCGCATCCGCGCCCAACTCGCCCACCTCCTCGCCGAGACGGCGTCACTGGCCGGATGGCAGGCCATCAACACTGTGGCCCTCAACGACGCCTGGAGCCACTACGAACGTGCCAAGGCCGCTGCCCGAGAAGCCGACGACCCCGCCGTCCTCGCCTACGTTTCCGGCGAGCAGGCGTATGTCCTCATGGACCTGGGCCGACCCGCCGAAGCCGCGGAACTCCTCCAGTACATCCACGCCACCCACCGCGACCACGTCCCCGCCCGCCTCAGAACCTGGCTGGCAGCAGCCGAAGCAGAAGCCGCCGCCGTCCTCGGCGACGAGGACGCCTGCCGTCGCGCACTCGACCAGGCCGCCGCAGTGCTGCCGGAAGGGGACGGGGACCCAGAAACGCCCTACCTGTCGATCAACGTCCATCACTTCGCCCGCTGGAGAGGCAGTTGCCTGCTCCGCTTCGGCGACCCCGGCACCGTCGAGGACCTTCGCTCAGCCCTGGCCGGAATGGACGGCACCTACAACCGTGCTGAGTCCGGCGTCCGCTGCGACTTGGGACACGCCCTCCTCGCGGCCGGCGAACCGGAAGCCGCCCAGCCTCATATTCAGCGCGCGCAGCAGCTCGCCACCATGACCGGCTCCCGCCGCCAGCGTCGCCGCATCGACGAACTGTCTCGGGCAGTCAACCGTGCCCTTGGCCGTTGAGCCGCTGCTGAGCCTGGAGAAGCCCGATCAACGTCCCGGACGTCCAGATGTCACCGCGGGCGATCATGTCGGGGATCTCCGACATCGGAACCCAGTCGATCCGGTCGGCTTCCACCTCACCCTCAGGCTTGCCCACCAACTCGGCCCCGCGCGCCAGGAACAGGATGTGCTCGGAGTCGACCATGCCGGCCATCGGCTGATAGCTCACCAGATGCTCAACCTGCTTGGGCCGATACCCGGTCTCCTCCTCCACCTCCCGTACAGCGGTGGTCATCGGGTCCTCACCCACTTCGACTAGGCCGCCGGGAAGCTCCCACCCCCACCGGTCGAACACGAAGCGGTGCCGCCACATCAGCAGAACTCGGTCCTGCTCGTCGACGACGACCGCGATGGCAGCCCGGTCCAGATGCACCACATGATGCTCGAACCGCTCTCCGCCGGGGATCTCCACATCGGCCATGCCGAGCCGAATCCACCGGTTGTCGTAGATCAGCCGTTCCCCATGCACGACCCAGCGCGTCAGCTCAGCGTCATCAGCCACACCGCGAAGCTACCGCCTTTGCTATCGCTGGTACATGGCTTCCAGTCCAGGCCATCGACATCGAAATTTCGGCATGACCTCTCTGCGTCGTCAGGGCTGGTCCACCTAGGTGGCTCAGCACCCCAGGTGAACCCGTCGAGGCCAGCGTCCCTCGATACGCCAAGCCTCCTTTCTCAGGCATGCATACAAGCATGCCTCGGGTAGAGGATGGCATGAGTACAGGGCCATGCTCTCCCCCTCCATTGCCGGGTACGTTCAGAAGAGTCTACAACGTCCAAGAAATATAGGACATAGCGGACAAAGAACATCTTTAAGTGATAGCACGCATAGCGTACTCCGGACCGCTACTGGACGGTCACAGTAACATGCTGCATTCTTAGACTATCAGGACCAACAGAGCTAGGTAATATGCAGTTATGCGAATACTAGTTGCGGCTTCAGAGTCGAATGACCAAGGGGACGTTTTCACCGAGCGTATGACAGATGTTGTCCACGCTCTCGGATACGAAACGCTGTACCTGAACATAAGTAAGCCCGGGCGCGAGATTGACATACATGGACGCCATCGGTTGGAGCACCGCAGCGTCATTGTCGAATGTAAGGCGCAAAGTCGTCCAGTTTCCGGCGCGGACTTGAACAAATTTGCTGGTGTGTTGGAACGCGAACGGCTTCAGGAGCCAAACCTGGTTGGATATTATATATCCATTTCAGGCTTCACTGCTCCGGCACGGCTGCAAGAGGATGATTTTCCTTCGCCAAGGATGCTTCTTCTTGGACCGGTCGATATCTACGAACAGCTCGTCGCTGGAAATATACTTATTCCAAGAGATAGGGCAGCGTTCGCTGCTGCCACTACCATGTCTGAAAGCCTGACAGGTCTTTCCGTTGACGATGAGCCTATTCTAATTGCACATAATTCGGGATGGATTTGGTTGATTCCATACTCGCATCTGGGAAAGATTGTAGCATTTTCCCTTGTCCACGCGAGCGGGTATCTTCTGCCCCACTCCGTCGCACAATCTATCCAAGCGCTTCTGCCCCAACAGTTTCGTGATCTAACAGTCTGCGCGCCCAGTGATTCAAGGATCAATGCCGACAGCGAAGTTCTCAACGCTTATCGCCGCTATGTGTTGCAGGAATGCGGATCAATAGCCCTCGAAGGAATGCCCATAGATAACTATGTAAGCACAGCGAGTCATGATATAGAGGATTTCTATATCGATATCACTTTGGAGGGCATGGCGCCACAGGCTGAAGATCGCTCTCATAGTTCCAATGCATCGCCAGGAAGGCCATACGAGGAAGCCCGCATCGTTAAACGGCTTGGAGAAGTACTATCCAGCGAAGTCAAGATAACAGTACTCGCGCCTCCTGGCTCCGGTAAGTCGACACTCATAAAAAGGCTCGCGGTGGCCTATGCCGACCCGGATCGTCGTAGCAAAATAGACGACAATTTGCCAGGACGCCCCTTTCTTCCGCTTGTATTGCGAGGACGTGATCTCAAGGTACATGAGGATACAACAATCCTTGACGTAATTCACGATATCCCTCGCAAGGCAGAAATTCCTCATTTCGCGAGCGATTTCAAAGAACTGATACATCAGTCTATGCAAGCAGGTGATGCTCTACTTTTAATTGATGGCATCGACGAAATAGCTGACGAAACAGCTCGGCGACGTTTTAGTGCAAAGCTGCGAACATTCCTTGCTATCCACCCTAATGTTCGTCTCGTCCTGACATCCCGCGAGGCGGGATTCCGCATCGTAGCTGGCGATATTGCTGGATTCTGCACCGTCTACCGACTATCAGAGCTAACTAATGCAAACATCCACCAGCTAACCCATGCATGGTATCGCCACGTTGACCCGGTTCCAAGGTCTACTGAATATATTAACCAAGTGGTCGGGAGGATAATTAATAACAGTCGTGTTCGGCGCCTCGCTCAAAGTCCGCTTCTTCTCATGACACTCCTATACGTCCAGCGCTGGATCGGCGATATGCCGAAGAGAAGGATGATCCTTTACGACAAAGCCATTGAGTTGCTGCTGATGACTTGGAATGTTGAAGGTCATACGCCACTGAACCTCGATGAAGTAGTCCCGCAGTTAGCTTATCTGGCTTTTGAGATGACCAAGGAAGGCACGCAACAAGCCAGTCTTGAAGACATCGAAAGAGTTTTTATCGAAGCACGAAAAGAAATGCCCGAGGTGCTTTCCTACGCGAAGAGCACTGCTGCCGAAGTTGTTAAGAGAGTAGAGCTACGTAGCAGCCTTCTTATAAAGGCCGGCCACGCCATAGAGTCAGGGCGTCTATCAACGTCATATGAGTTTCGTCATCTAACATTTCAGGAGTACTTGGCAGCCCGTGCTATCGCAAACAAGTGGATGCCCGCGGCATCCGAAGCCGACCCAGTCGAGCTTCTGAAGCCATACTTTTCCGATCCGAATTGGAGCGAAGTAATTGTGTTGTGCAGCACGCTCCTTGGGCGCCAAGGTGCTGCACTCATCAAAGCATTGGTCTCATACGTCACCGAACTGCTCGACTCGGAAGAGCAAGAAGACGAAGAGAAGGAAGCTTTTCATAATGAGCAGACCGTAGTGCACATACTGCTGGCCTGCATCGAAGATGAAGCTCAAGGATTTCCGGATGACATTGAGGACGCTATCGATCTAACAATACATCTCATGCACTATACATTTGGCATGTATCGAGATGTGCTGGCAGGGCGTTATGGTGACGCTATGCGCACACTCGTAATGGGACAACTGGAAGACACTCACGCGGAGTATTTGACAGTCTACTTCCATGTTTCCGGAGAGATATTTGCGCGAGATATATCGACCCTGGATGACTCGGCGATCTCCGTCAAGTTGAACAGCGCTCTTAAGTCGCCATTGTTGGCCGAACAGTTGTGCGCTGTCAGCTTCCTTTTCTCGCTTGGCTACTATCTGGACACCCATGACGGAGAGCTCCCTATCTCCTTCTATGGCGGAGATGTAGCTGTCACGAATTACTTGTCAGACACCATCGGCAGCATCTGCGAACTTCTTATCAAGCATAAGAACGACCCGGCAGTGGTGACGTGCGTATGCTGGGCGTTGGCCTGGATAACCGAGACCACTCGAATTCCTGCCGAGTGCCTAGAAGATACTGCATCCGTATTAATTAGATGGCTACTGGATCACGCAAAATCTCGACAGAGTTGGTTTGCCGGCTGGATACTCAAGAATATATATAAGGAATTGGATGTGCTCGGTAAGTCTCTTCTGTCTGAACTGGATATAGAAATTATCCAAGCAGCTCTTATGCGAAAAGATGAACTTCCAGACTTTGTCGCAATGGGGCTTGCCGCTCTCGCTATATCGATTAACCCCGGTGCCGTTGATATCGTTCGCGACTATGTCAACAATGTCTCTCAGCCGGACGACGAAAGATGGGATGTCATACGGATTTCGCTTTGACAGTGTGATCGGATCGCCTGGGCTGATATGTGCTGACGTTTGTGGATTATTTGAACTCAGCGCTTTATGGGGGAGAGTATGGCAAAACCGTTGTGATCTTTGAGTCGGGCGTTCGTATCGTCCGTTGCAGGTCTGGAAATAATTGTGCTTGTCCCGAGGGATAGTTGCCTGATGCCTGACGCCGCTCACATTGCCGAATTGCTCTTGTATGTATCAAGCGGCGGCGCGGCGCGCCGCCGTACCGGCCCGCCTGCGCCCGCCGTCCGGGCATGCGGCCTGGGGGCCGGTCCCTGACGGCGGCGCCTCGGGCCGGCCCGCGTCAGCTCCCGCCGTACCAATCGAACCCGCCGACCCTCGCGCCCCGCCACCGCAGCGCATCCGACTCACCGTCTGGACACGACAGTTCCGAACAACAGACGATGGCAAGATGCGCAGCCGGTTAACGATCCTCGCGGAAGTAGCCACCGTCGCAGCTCTCATGGTCGCCGTGATGACCTTCCTGAAATGGGACGAGAGGGCCCCGTGGGGGGAAGGGAACCCTCCCGACCCTTCAAACCCCGAGCAAGCGCAAGCCCCGGTCGCCGTCCCAGCCCTTGTGGAACGGCTACAGCTGTTCGGCTCCGGTCAGGACTTTGGGCGCCTGCTGCTCTGGGGGATCGGCCTGTACATCCTTCTCGGGGCCTTAGCACTGATCGTCTCAGGTGAGTACGGTGGATCAGTCCGAGCTGGACTCTGGCTCTTGTTGGCGCTCGCAGTTACGGGCGCGTGGCTCTGGCTGTTCTGGGGCTCCCTCAACGTATTCGGAATCATTCTGTTAGGGATCGGCCTCGTCATCGTCGGTGTCGCGTGCCTCACGTACTTGGACGTTTAGAACCACGCCTCCGGCGGGGGCCTCCGGCTCCGGGATGATCGCCGAGGCAGGGACAGGGGCCGTAGGTGGTTGAGGTGGAAGCCTGATCATCCCGCCCGCCATCGACCCGGGACAAGCCGAGCGGGCCTGGGCCACGGGCTCAAGGTCGTTCGTCCAGTGGGGCGCTCCACCTTGACCCCGTGGCCCAGGCCCGCTTCCCCTTCGGGCGGGACGATGGCAGACGGGATGATCAGGCGGACGGCGTGTGCGCCTCGCGCGAGAAACCACAGACGGAGCTTGATGACCGTGTCACTCGACGCAGCTTAGTGGGCAGGAAGAGCGCGGCGGGATTGGGTAAGTGCGGACACTTACCCTCCAAGTTTTTTTTAAAATGGGTACCTGGCTACCCGTTGATTCTTCAGCGCCCTCGTCGGCGAGGCTCACTGCGGCTACGATCATCGCGCTGATACCAAGGATCATGCGCAGGCCAAGAGGCATGCCGTTGTCACCAGCGATGATCGAGGCTCCCAGCCCGCCAGCGACCATTATTCGGCGAGCTCCGGTAGGCAAGGGCACATCGCTAAGCTACCCCAGACGCGTGGTCGCTACGTGCTCATCGTCGCGGCCGAGGCCTCGGATCGCTGTGCAATATGCGTGCAATGATCTTGTGGGCTAGAGGCGACGGACGGTAGAACCCCGCAGTTCGGAGCTTGGGTGAGGGCCGCAACGGTCACGAGCTGTAAAACCGTCGGCTCAGCCTACGCAAGTTCGAACCTTGCACCTGCCACATGCAGTTAGCGCAGCTCAGAGGCCCTCCGGGGCCTCTTCTGCTTTTCCGGGGTTGTGCAGCCGGATGCTGCCGTGAGCGGCCGTTTGTCGGTGCTCACGGGATATATGCGGGATGAATCCTGCGGCGTTTCCCCAGGTAGAGGCCCATGATCCGGAGCATGTGCGGGATGACGAAGCCCTGCAACGCCGAAAGGCCCCGGGGTTAGCCGGAGCCCTTCGTGGGACGTTGTTCGTGATCTCATGCGGTCAGTACGTCCGTGATCCGCTGGTTGACGCTGTCCTCCTGGCCGTCGATGCACTTGGCGTAGACCCGCAGCAGGACATCGACCCCGTGGCCGGCACGGGCGGCCACTTCCGGAGCCGGTACGCCGCCGTTGAGCCAGAGCGAGACGGCTGCGTGCCGCAGGTCGTACGGGCGTCGGGCGAGCGGTGAGGCGACCTGGGCGGGCGTGAGCGCGAGAGTACGGGCTTCCTGCCAGACCTCGGTGTAAGCCGTCGAGGCGACCACGCCACCGCGCTCACTGCGGAACAGCCGCCCGCCAGGAGCGACGCCGAACTCTTCGATGTGTTGCCGAAGGATCTTGACCAGTTCCGGAGGGATCGGAATCCGCCGGACGTCATCCTCGCCCCGATGCTTGAGCCCGCGCAGCTCGTGAGCGTCGCCTGTGTCGGTCCAGCGACGGTTCACCTCAGGGCGGGAGCCGTCGAGGGTGAGCCGTCCCCAGCCCGCTGGCGGGAGGTGGCAGTCCTGCTCACGGAGGCTGACCGCCTCACCGGGGCGGAGCGCGGCGAAGTACATGCAGGCGAACATGGCCATCAGCCGTTGTCCCCGGCCCTTCCCGCCGCGTTGGCGCTTGCCGACGTACGTGAGCGCGACGAGCAGTTCCCTGGCTTGGCGTGGGTTGACCGCGACCCGTGGATCCACTGTCTCGGTGGTTTTGGGAAGCTTCCACTTGATCCGGTGCAGTGGATTGGACGGCAGCTCTTCCAGCTCCACCGCGTACTCGAAGACGTGGTGGAGGACGGCGCGCTTCCGCCTGATCGTGTTGGCCCCGGCCTTCTGGCCGTCGAGGCACAGGGTGAGGGCGTCCAAGGCCGGGCGCACGGCCTTGGTGTCGTTGAGTTCCGCCATGCTGAGGGATGCCGCCTCCAGCCAGCGGACGGTTCGCGCGATGTCGGCGGGCATCGCGGGCCGCTTCTTCTCAGGCAGCAGAACGTACTGGCGGAGGGCCGTACGGAGGAGGGCAGCATTCGGCCGCCCCGCCTTCTCTGCCGTCAACGCCGGGAGAGCCGTCGCCAGGGCGTCGGACATGCTGTCACGGCTCTTGGCAGCCGCGTACGGCCAGCGCGCTTCGACGTACGCCTTAACGAAGTCGAGGACAGTTCGCGCGCCCTTGGCTTTGATCATCGACTCGGGAAGACCGGTCTCCAGGTCGAATGCCTCACCGCGTCTCGCCGCTTGCCGCAGGTCGGACAGGAAGCTCTCGCCGAGGGCCTTGGTCTTGTACGTCTTGGACTTCTCCCGCCCGCCGACCTTCCAACGAACCTCGTAGGAGGGTGACTTGCTGGACTTGTTCCGCCGGATCTCCCAGAACTTCACGTCGTACGAGGTCGTCATGCTCCGCTCCGGAGGGATTCGAGCCAGGATTCAAGGTCGCTGCGGTAGATGCGCAGTTCGCCGTTGGGCAGGCGGATGCCATCGGGCGCCTTGCCGACCTCGCGCCAGCGGTAGAAGGTGCGGCGGGAGACTCCGCCGAGTTCGTTGAGGACCTGGCGGACGGTCAGTAGTTCGTCGTGCTTGGTCACGCGGCCCTCCCCACGTCCTCGGCTGCCGAAAGGTCTTGGCCGGCTGCTCTGGCCTCCAGTTCTCGGAGGTGGGCGCGCCAGCGTTGGCGTTCGTGGACGGATCTGAGGAGCCGGACGGCGAGTGGTGGCACGTTGGCGTCTCCGGTCGGGACGGGGCGCCAGATGTAGCGGTGTGGGTCGGTGGGTATGTCGGCCTGGCCGAGGGCTTCCAGGACCCAGGTGCGGCGGCCCTGCTTGTGTTCGGCGAGGGTCTTGTTGGACCACTTGCGGGAGACCAGGACGCGGCGACCGGCGTAGCCGAGGTGTTCGGGCTTGTGTGCCTTGGAGCGACACCGGCCGGGGGCCATCCCGGCTTTGGCGTTCTTGGGCTGTACGCCGTAGCGCAGCCAGTTCGGGCAGGACGGCGAGCACGGCTCGTAACGCAGGGCATCGACCATGCGTGTGGCGTGCTCACGCTGGGCCTGGCCGCCGTCGAGGCTGTCACCGATGGACTTGGTCAGGTACTTGGACAGATACCGGATGCACTGGTCAGCGTCCGGCGTACCGGCGAGAACGCCTTGCACGTCCACCTGATCGCCGAAGCGAAGCACGTGGAGCGGCTCGGCGTCTTCACCGAGGGCGTCAAGGGCTTCGTCCCAGGTCGGCAGGACTTCACCGGTGATCGGGTCGAGGAAGCCGGTCTCCTCGTCCCACACCGGCAGTTGATCGCCCTCGAAGCGCACTTCGTCGGCTTGTGGCCACCAAACCTGGTGATAGGTGGCGGCGGCTATCTGCTTGATCTCCGCGCGTGGGAGCGTTCCACGAATGGCCATGTGCAGGTGCGGAGCAAGTCGCTTCTGAGGCTCCACGGAGGCGAAGTACTGCACGTCATAGCCTGCGACACGGCGCAGGTTCTGCACGAAGCGATCCACCAGCTTGGAGAAGTGCAGCGCGTCCCGAGCAGCGCGCCGGTAGTCGTAGGCGTCCGGATCGACGGGGACGCCGTCGCGAACCTTGCCGTACGAGGGCAAGGTGAGCGTGACGAACAGGGACGGCCGGTAGGTCTTGCCGTCCGTGCCGTGGAAGGTGCGTCCCAGGGTGGTGTTGGTCATTTTGCGCTTGGGCAGGTCGGGCGCGTCCTGGCGCCGTCTGGTGGAGCGGGAGCGCTTGGTGGTGGTACGGCCCAGGACGTTGCCGCGCATGCCCGCTGCGTTGATCTCCTCGTCCAGGCCGGTGATGATCGCGTCCAGGTCGGTGGTGTCGTCGCCGGCCTTTTCGGCGGCATCCCGCTGGGCTTGGAAGTCGGCGCGGAACTCCACCAGCCAACGCTGTTCCTCGTTGGCCTCGTTGGCCTCGTCGGGCGTGATGGCGGGTTCGGCGTCGAGGTGCCAGCCCTCGCGGCACTGGGCCTTGCGCAGTTGCTTGTTGCGCTTGGCGCACGGCGGGCACTTGCTGTCGAGGGTGGCCCCGCACGGAACGTCGATGATCTCGGACTTACCGGTGACGACGTCGAGCCGCTTGAGCGGGACGGGCCGGATACAGACGCCGTGGAGCTTGGCGACCTCTACGAGCACATCCCGGGCCATCGGCATGGCCTGTCGTACGGCCCGGGGTAGTGCGCGGTCGTGCGGATGGGTCACGCGGTCCTCCCTTCGTCGGTGGTCTCGGTCATTACGGCGCAGAGCCGGTAGCGCTCGTGGGAGGGGTTGGCGTAGACGTGGGGGTGGTAGAGCTCGAAGACCCGCATGCGGGGCAGATCACGCGCGGTCAGCAGGACCAGGAGCGGGCGGCCTGCGACCAGGCTGATTTCGTCGGCGGTGCCGTGGAAGCAGATCTTCACGCGGCCTCCCCGTGTGAGGCATAGGCGTCGGCCATGGCGCGGATGTCGTGATCGGAGACGTAGGCGGCGCGGACCAGGACGGGCTCGGGACTGGTTTCCAGCCGGACGTAGCCGACGCCCGCGCCGATCTCTGGAATGGGTGAGATGTGGTCAGCGAGGGCGCCGCGATCACGTGCGCCGTCGCCGAGGACCATGTCCACCTGTTCCGACTCATCCAGCCGGAGGGCGATCTTGTCGGGGAAGAGGTTGCGGATGTTCATGACCTCTTTGCGTGGGTCCTGGAGTGCGGCCAGGACGCCGACACCGACCGCGCGCCCTTGGGTGGTCAAGGTGGCGAGCGCTGCGGAGATGCGTTGTCTGAGCTGCCGGTCGGACTGGTAGGCGGTCAGGAACGCCACCTCATCGACGATGACCAGGACGAACGGATCAACAACGGTGGGGGTGTGGGAGCGCTGGAGGCCGGCGAACCGGGCCGCCCGTTTCTGCATGACGCAGACGGCCTCGTCCAGCAGATCGGCGCACTCCTCGGGCGTGGCCGCATACCGATCGCCGAACAAGTCGCGGCCGTAGGACAGCTCCATGAGTTTGGGATCCAGCGCCCACAACTCGACCAGGCCCGCGCTGGCGGCGGGGAGCAGAGAGCGGATGACGGACCAGATGATCGACCCCTTGCCGGCTCCCGTCGCGCCCGCGACGAGGACATGAGTGCCGTGCACTTTGAGCCGCCACGGCCGCCCATCCTCGCCTTTGCCGATCTCGACCGGCCCCACCGTCGGTTCCTCCGGTATGGCGAGCGCCGGCAGGGGCGAGGCGAGTGGATCGCTGCGTGGGAAGGTCAGTGTCAGCCGTCCAGCATGAGATGGGGCAACGCGGCACGACTTCGCGCCGAAGCCTTGGGCCAGGTGGTCGGTGCGATCCGCCCAGTCCTTGACCGCTTGGCCTTTGAGCATGCGCACGGTGACCACGTCGGCCCACGAGGTGCAGGTGACCTTGCCCAGCCGGGGCAGGTAGTCACGGCCCCGGAGGTGACGGCCGAGACCGGAGACGATCATGACGGGTTGCCAGTGCCGCCGGTAGATCCAGACGAGTCGCCACCAGGCCAGCAGCCGATAGCCGACGAGACGGGCGAAGGACGGCCGGTCGAGGAACGCCCACGAGCTCAGGGCGAAGACGACTGTCCCGGACAGGGACGCCGCCAGCGGCCAGCCGTAGAAGTACCAGAGAGCGCCGAGGGCTATCGGGATGAAGGCCGCGATGGGGTGGCGCCAGATCGTACGGACGAGCCTGGCGAGTATGCGACCGGTGAGGATGACGATGGTGAGGATGGCGGGTGTGGTGACGACGGCCGGTCGGAAGACGACGGCCGTGTCGGGCGTGGTGGAGACGAGGTTGCGCGCCTCGTCGCCAGGGGGTGTGTC
Source organism: Nonomuraea sp. NPDC002799 (assembly GCF_053592075.1). NCBI lineage: Bacteria > Bacillati > Actinomycetota > Actinomycetes > Streptosporangiales > Streptosporangiaceae > Nonomuraea > Nonomuraea sp. NPDC002799. Next base: position 103 of record NZ_JBSFVA010000026.1, on the reverse strand, counting down.
CAGTCAGTGGCTCTGTCTCGGATTCGGTGGTGACGGATCGTGCTGTGGCGTCACGCTGAGTTGTGCTTGATGATGACGGACTCGTACGTACGGTGTTCTCGGG